>NZ_JACBZI010000001.1:2743366-3085050 GCF_013408145.1 Nocardioides marinus | reverse complement strand
GAGTGGGGCGGTCCTCGGCCGCGGCGCTGCGGGCGAAGCGGTCGGGGAAGACCTGGTAGACCACGGCCTCGCGACCCCAGGCGGGGGCCGGCGCGTGCGTGCTCACCCGGAAGTCGAACGCGTCGGAGCCGTCGTGCTCGACCAGCCCCGCGGCGGTCAGCCACTGCTGGCGGCCTTCGGCGAGAAGGAGGAGGAAGCGGTAGTGCGTCACCGGGCTGTGCACGAGCAGGTCGGCGTGCCACCACGTCGTGTCGCCGTCGCGGGACGGCCGGGCCTCGTGGAAGACCGGCTCGGCGTCGTACGTCGTGCGCAGCCAGACCTGCGCCACGTCGCCGGAGCGGGTGCGCACCCGGACGCCGACGGTGCCGTCGAGCGCGGGCACCTCGGTGTCGAGGTAGAGCGGGGAGCCGTCGTGGTGGGGCTCGTGGAGGAGGCTCATGGCGACATGCTCCCCGACCCACCGGGTTCGTGGGGGAGCAGGTGGTTGCCGCCACACTAGAACGTGTTCTAGGTTTCGGGTGTGAGTGAGAGAGTCGTCGTCGTCACCGGTGCTGCCTCGGGCATCGGCTTCGCCACCGCCGAGCGCTTCCGCGACCTCGGGGACACCGTGTTCGGGCTCGACATCGCACCGACCGTGCCCGAGGGGGTCACCTACGTCGAGTGCAACGTCGGCTCAAAGGCCGCCGTGGACGCAGCGATCGCGACCTGCGCCGCCTCGGGCCGCATCGACGTGCTGGCCAACGTGGCCGGCGTCGTGCAGTTCGGCCGGTTCGAGGGCGTGAGCGAGGAGGTCTTCGACCGGACTCTCGACATCGACCTCAAGGGGCCGTTCTTCCTCATGCAGGCCGCGTTGCCCCACCTGCGCGCCGCGGGCGGCAACATCGTCAACGTCTCCTCGGTGGCCGGTCGGATCCCGCAGCCCTACTCCGCGGCGTACTCCGCGGCCAAGGGCGGGCTCACCCAGCTCACCAGGGCGCTGGCGCTCGAGCTCTCCCCGGAGGGCATCCGCGTCAACGCGGTCTGCCCCGGCACCGTGGCGACCCCGCTCGTGGACGGCGTCGCGGCGTCGTACCCCGCCGACCTCGACGCGCGCGTGCAGGACCGGCTGCTGATGATGCTGCCGGGCGCCGCCATCACTCCCGACGAGATCGCGTCCTCCATCGTCTACCTCGCCTCCGCCGAGGCGCGGATGATCACCGGCTCGGTCGTCGCCTTCGACGGGGGCATGGGCTGAGGCCCTCCTCGCGCGACTAGGATCGCCCGCGTCGCTCTCGGGCGACTCGCCGCGTTAGCTCAGTGGTAGAGCGCCCGCCTTGTAAGCGGACGGTCGGGAGTTCGACCCTCCCACGCGGCTCTGTCCCTTCTTTCAGGCGACTGGAGGGTGTGGCGTGAGAGGGGTTCACGGCAGACCCTCCGGTCGACTCCTGCGCCCGCCGGTCTGCCGCACGCGACCGACCGTCCGGCCGTGCGCGAGCGACGGGTCGGCGGTCAGCGCAGGCGGCGGGCGGCGAAGGTCGTCGGGGGAGCGGCGATGGCGTCCTGGGCGTCGACGAGACGGATCTCCCGGTGGCCTGAGGCCAGGGTCGCCTCGAGGACGGCGAAGACCGTGCCGGTGGTGCGTGAGAGCGCCTCGGCCGGGGAGCCGGTCTCGTGCAGGTGCGCGAGGTAGAGCGCGGCGGTGACGTCGCCGCAGCCGTTGGGCGTGATCGGCAGCAGCGGCGTGGTGACCGCCCAGGCGCCCTCGTCGGAGACCGCGACCACCTCCAGGTGTCCCTCGGGGACCTCGTCGTGCAGCACCGAGGTGACCAGCACGTGCCGCGGGCCCTTCGCGCGGACGACGTCGACCGCGGCGAGCACCTCGTCGAGGGTGCGGGTGGTGGTGCCGGCGAGGAAGTCCAGCTCGAAGTGGTTGGGGGTCACCACGTCGGCGGCGGGTACGACGGTGTCCCGCATGAACTCGGGGATGCCCGGCCGCACGAACATGCCCCGCCCCACGTCGCCCATCACCGGGTCGCAGCAGTAGAGCGCCCCGGGGTTGAGCTCCTTGACCTTCGCCACCGCGTCCAGCACGACCCCGCCCACGGCCGGGTCGCCCTGGTAGCCCGAGAGCACCGCGTCGGCGGTGCCGAGCACCCCGCGGTCCTCGATGCCCGCGATCACCTCGGCCACGTCGGCCGGGTCCAGGAGCGGCCCGCGCCAGGCGCCGTACCCGGTGTGGTTGGAGAAGTGCACCGTGAGCACGGGCCACACCTCGTGGCCGAGCCGCTGCAGCGGGAAGGCCGCCGCGGAGTTGCCGACGTGGCCGTAGGCCACCGAGGACTGGATGGAGAGCACGCGCATACGGCCAGTATCGGGGGTCTCGACGCCCGCCTCGTCGCTGGCGCTCCTCGGCTGCTCGACCACCGGGGTGGCCGGCCCTCGTCGCTGGCGCTCCGGCTGCCCGACCATCCTGTGGGCCAGACCGACTAGAACAGGTTCCAGTTCTGGCGTAGGGTGAGCGCCGACACATTCCGTCGGTATGTCGGCCCAGCAAGCGCGAGGTGCACACCCATGGCCAAGAAGGCTCCCCACTCGAACGAGGCCGACTACGTCGTCGTCGGCTCCGGCTCCTCCGGCGCCACGATCGCCGGCCGCCTGGCCCAGTCCGGGGCGAAGGTCATCGTGCTCGAGGCGGGCAAGACCGACCAGAAGTTCCTGACCAAGAAGCCGGGCATGATCGGCCCGATGCACGCGGTGCCGGAGATCAAGCGCACCGTCGACTGGGGCTACTACTCGGTGCCGCAGAAGCACATCCTCGACCGCAAGATGCCGGTCCCGCGCGGCAAGGTCCTGGGTGGGTCGAGCTCGATCAACGGGATGGTCTACGTGCGCGGCAACCGCGCCAACTACGACTCCTGGGCCGCCGAGGGCTGCACCGGCTGGGACGCCGACAGCGTGAACGCGGCGTACAAGCGCATGGAGGACTACGAGGGCGGGGCCGACCAGTTCCGCGGCGAGGGCGGCCCGATCCGCGTCACCGTCAACAAGACGCCCCAGGAGGGGTCGCTGCAGTTCCTGCAGGCCACCGCCGACGCCACCGGCTGCGAGATCCTCGACGACTACAACGGCGCCTCGCAGGAGGGTGTCGGCCGGATGCAGCAGAACGCCGCCGACGGCCTGCGCTACTCCGCCTCCCGCGGCTACATCCACCACCTCGCGCCGCCGACCCTCGAGGTCCAGACCCAGGTGCTGGTCACCAAGGTGATCATCGAGAACGGCCGCGCCACCGGCGTCCGCGTCCGTGACAAGGACGGCTCCGAACGCACCATCCGCGCCGGCAAGGAGGTCATCCTGGCGGCCGGCTTCGTCGGCTCGGCGCAGATCCTCATGCTCTCCGGCGTCGGGCACGCCCAGCACCTCAAGGACCACGGCATCGAGGTCGTCTCCGACCTCCCCGTCGGCGACAACCTGCACGACCACATGTTCCACGCCATGACCTTCCACGCGACCACCTCGAAGATGCGCGGCAACGCACGCTTCTTCGCCAAGGGCGTGGCCAAGGAGGTCCTGCGACCCGGGTCGACGTTCCTGGCCAACTCCGTCTTCGAGGTGCTCGCCTTCCTCAAGACCAGCCAGGCCACCACCATCCCCGACCTGCAGCTGCACCTGCTGCCGTGGTCCTACGTCTCGCCCAACCAGGACGAGCCGATCCGCCACGACGTCGACCCGCGCCCGGCGCTGACGGTCCTCACGACGCTGATCTACCCCAAGTCCCGCGGCACCCTGCGCCTGGCGTCGGCCGACCCGACGGCCACGCCGCTCATCGACCCGGCCTACCTCGCCGAGTCCGCCGACCTCGACCTGCTCACCGAGGGCTCCGAGCTGGTGCGCGAGATCTTCAGCGGCAAGGCCTTCGGCGGTGCGATCAAGGACGAGATCCACCCCGGCCGGGCACTGCAGGGCTCCGACCTGCGGCAGGCGATCCTCAACCGGGCGACGTCGGTCTACCACGGCGTCGGCACCTGCAAGATGGGCGTCGACGAGACCGCCGTGGTCAACCCCGACCTCACCGTGCGCGGCGTCGAGGGGCTGCGCGTGTGCGACGCCTCGATCATGCCGAGCATCACCGGCGGCAACACCAACGCCCCGGCCATCATGATCGGCGAGCGCGGGGCCGACCTGGTCCTCGGTCGCGGCTGAGCACGCACCGGAGGACGACGTACCCATGACCACCACGCCCGCACCCACCCGCCTGGACCGCCCGGCCTCCGTGACCGACGAGCTGCTGGCCCGCCTGGCCGGCCGCGTCTCCTCCGACGGCTCGATGGCGCCCTGGCAGCTCACCGAGGTCTACACCGGCGAGAAGCTCGTCGAGCTCCCGCAGTCCAGCCCGGCCGACATCGAGCGGGCCTTCGCGGCCGCCCGGGTCGCCCAGGCCGCGTGGGCGCGGCGCAGCGTGGAGGACCGGCTGAGGGTCTTCAAGCGGGCGCACACCCTCTTCCTCGACCACGCCCAGCAGACGGCCGACCTGATCCAGGTCGAGTCCGGCAAGAACCGCCGGATGGCCATCGAGGAGACCTGCGACCCGCCCATGGTCATGGGCCACTACCTCAAGCGGGCCAAGAAGCTGTTGGCCCCGACCACCCGCGGCGGCCCGGTGCCGTTCCTCACCACCTCCACCGAGGTGCGCGTCCCCAAGGGGGTCGTCGGCATCATCGGGCCCTGGAACTTCCCGTTCGCCACGGGGATCTCCGACGCGATCTCGGCGCTGATGGCGGGCAACGGCATCGTGCTCAAGCCCGACAACAAGACCGCGCTCTCCCCGCTGTGGGGCATCGAGATGCTCGAGCAGGCCGGCCTGCCGAAGGGGCTGTTCCAGGTCGTGTGCGGCGAGGGTGGCGACGTCGGCCCGACCTTCATCGACAACGCCAACTACGTGATGTTCACCGGCTCCACCGCCACCGGCCGCGTCATCGGTGAGCGCTGCGGCCGCAACCTCATCGGCTGCTGCCTCGAGCTCGGCGGCAAGAACCCGATGATCGTCCTGGAGGACGCCGACCTCGACGAGGTCGTGCAGGGCGCGATCTTCGGGGCCTTCGGCAACACCGGCCAGATCTGCATGCACATCGAGCGGATGTACCTCCCGCGCTCGCGCTACGAGGAGTTCAAGGCGAAGTTCGTCCGCGTCACCGAGGCGCTCGACGTCCGCGCGGCCTACGACTTCGGCCCCGACCTCGGCTCGCTGGTCTCGGTCGACCACATGGAGCGGGTGAAGAGCCACGTCGACGACGCGGTCGCCAAGGGCGCCACGGTGCTGACCGGTGGTCGACCGCGACCCGACCTCGGCCCGGCGTTCTTCGAGCCGACCATCCTCGAGAACACCCCGCCGGACGCGATCCACGCGACGATCGAGACCTTCGGCCCGGTCGTGAGCCTGTACGCCTACGACACCGTCGACGAGGCCGTGGCCCTGGCCAACGACACCGACTACGGCCTCAACGCCTCGGTCTGGGGCACCGATCTGGACCGCGCGACCGAGGTCGCCCGGCGCATCGAGTCCGGCAACGTCAACATCAACGACATCCTCGCCACCGCCTTCGCCTCCAAGGGCACGCCCTCCGGCGGCGTGAAGGCCTCCGGTGTCGGCGCCCGGCACGGTGACCAGGGCCTGTTGAAGTACACCGACGTGCAGCAGCTGGCGGTGCTGAAGAAGCAGGTCATGGGCGCGCGCCCCGGCCAGGACTACGACGAGTACGTCAAGGGGATGCTCAGCGGCCTGAAGATGATGCGCAAGCTGCGCGTCAGGTAGGCGAGAGCGTCACCGGGTCTCGACGCCCGCTCGTCGCTGGCGCTCCTCGCTGCTCGACCAGCGAGTGGGCTAGGCGACGGCGAAGGATCGCTTCGACAGCCCCATCCAGAACTCGCCGTCGGCCCCGATCACCTGCTCCGGCGGGAGACCGGGGTCGCTGGCCGCGCCGAGGGTGACGAACAGCGGCGCGTAGTGCTCGACGGTCGGGTGGGCGTACGGCATGCCGGGCGCCCGGGAGGAGTACGCCGCGAGCTCGTCGACGTCGCCGCGGGTGAGTGCCTCCCCGGCCCACGCGTCGAAGTCGCGGGACCAGCCCGGGGCCTCGGCGTCGATGCGGAACTCGCGCAGGAACGGCAGGCCGTGGGTGAGGAAGCCCGATCCGACCACCAGCACGCCCTCGTCGCGCAGGTCGCGCAGCCGTGCGCCGAGCGCGAGCAGCCGCGCCGGGTCGTGGGTGGGCAGCGACATCTGCAGCACCGGGACGTCGGCCTCGGGATACATGATCCGCAGCGGCACCCAGGCGCCGTGGTCGAGGCCGCGCGAGGAGTGCTGGTGCACGGGCTCCGTGCTCGGCATCATCGCCGCGACCCGGGCGGCCAGCGCCGAGGCGTCGGGCGTCGCGTAGGTCATCTGGTGGTACTTCGGGTCGAAGCCGCCGAAGTCGTAGACCAGGGGGACGCCGCTCGCCGACAGCGACAGCGGGGCCGACTCCCAGTGCGCGCTCACGATGAGGATCGCGCTGGGTCGGGGCAGGTCGGCGGCCAGCGCGCGCAGCTGGCCGGACCAGATGGGGTCGTCGAGGAGCGGGGGTGCTCCGTGGCCGATGAAGAGCGCGGGCATGCGGGTCATGGTCACCTCAAGGTAGTTGAGGCTTCAATCTATTCCGCGGTGGTGTCCAGGGTCCAGCCGACCGGGGTGCCGCCCTGCTCGCGCAGCAGCGCGTCGGCCCGCGAGAAGGGACGTGACCCGAAGAAGCCACGTCGCGCCGAGAGCGGGGAAGGATGCGCCGACTCGATGCACGGGACGTCGCCGAGCGCCGGCCGCAACGACTGCGCGTCGCGCCCCCAGAGCACGGCCACGAGCGGGTGGCCCGCCTCGTGGCGGCGTACGAGCGCGGCGATGGCGGCCGAGGTGATCGGCTCCCACCCCTTGCCGCGGTGCGACGCCGGTGCGCCCGGCGCGACGGTCAGGGCGCGGTTGAGGAGCATGACGCCGCTGTCGGCCCAGCCGCTGAGGTCGCCGTGCCGCGGCGGCACGACACCGAGGTCGTCGCGCAGCTCGACGTAGATGTTGACCAGGCTGCGCGGGAGCGGCCACACGTCGCGCTCGACCGCGAAGGACAGGCCGATCGGGTGGCCGGGAGTGGGGTAGGGGTCCTGCCCCACGACGAGGACCTTGACCTCGGCCAGCGGGCGCCGGAAGGCGCGGAAGACGTGCTCCCCGGCCGGGAGGTAGCTGCGACCGGCGGCGATCTCCGCGCGCAGGAACGCCCCCATCGCCGCCACCTGCTCATCCACCGGCGCCAGGGCCTCGGCCCAGTCCGGTGCCATCAGGCCCTTGTCCACCAGTCCGGCCAGCGCGCTCATGGCGGGGAGGCTATCGATCTGGTGGTCTCGACGCCCGCTCGCTGGCGCTCGCTGCTCGACCACCCGATGGCCGCCGGCCCGGTGGTCGAGCAGCCGAGGAGCGCCAGCGACGAGGCGGGCGTCGAGACCAGCGGGCCCCTCAGCGGAAGGTCGCCCTCCTCGGCAGGTACGGCGCCAGGCCCCGCTCGCCCACGTGGACCCGCAGCACGGCGTGGTGGGAGGCGTCGCCCTGGACGGCCGACTGGTTGGCGACCAGCACGTCCTTGCCGAGGAACGTCGCGTTGCACGGGGAGTCGAAGGGGATCTCCGAGCCGTTCTCGCCGACGAGCGGGAGGGCGGGGAAGGAGTCGACCTCCTCGCCGGTGGTCGGGTCGATCTCGGCGATCCGGTTGGTGGGGCCGACCATCGCGACGTACACGTGACCGGTGCGCCGGCCGATGCCGAAGCCGTCGGGCAGGTCGGTCGGCTGGCTGGTCCACAGGACCTCGACCTCGCCGGGGGCGCGGCCCTGGAGGGGGACCCGCAGCAGGGCGCCGTTGGTCGGGAGGCTGGCGCCGGTGGACAGGGTCTGCTGGGTGAGCAGGAAGGCGCGCTCGTCGGGCAGGTAGCGGATGCCGGTGGTGCCGAAGCCCAGGACGCCGTCGAGCGCGGGGTCGCGCAGCCACTCGGTGACCTTGCCGCGCCGGGTGACGCGGTGGACGACGCCGTCGCCGTAGTCGGTGACGTAGAGGCCGCCGGGGGCCCAGGTCGCGTAGTTGGGCACCGACCCCTCGGGCAGCGTGGCGACGGTGCGCCAGCGGCCGGTCCGCACGTCCAGCGTCAGCACCCGCGAGGTGGTGGTGTCGAGGACGACCAGTCGCCCGGTGCGGGTCTGGGCGGCCACCTGGACGCCGTGCGCGCCGTCGAGGTCCTGGCCGGGGACGCGCCACGACCGCACGAGCGTGCCGCCGCGGGTCCACTCGAAGACCTTGGACGCCTGGCCGTCCGGCGCCGCGTACGTGCCGGCGTAGACCCGCTTGTTGGTGTGCGCGTGCACGTACGCCGGGGCGCCCGGGGAGGGGACCCGCGCGAAGACGCTGGTGGTCCACTTCTCCGGGGCCTCCGCGCCGGTGGCCGCGGCCGGCGGCAGCAGCAGCGCGAGCGCTCCGACCAGCAGCGCGGCCAGTCCGCGCCCTGCCGGCCGCCTCACAGCCGCTCCCCGACCTCGAGGGCCGCGCGCCGGCCGGCGCGGACGGCGCCGTCCATGTAGCCCGACCAGTACGTCGAGGTCTCGGTGCCCGCCCAGTGCACGCGGCCGAACACCTGGCGGATCGCCGGGCCGAAGTCGGTCAGCGTCCCGGGGGCGTGGAAGGCGGTCGGACCGCCGCCGGTCCACCGCTCCTTGGTCCAGTCCTGCTCGGTGTACTCGATGGGCTTGAGCGCCTTCTCGCCGAACATCGCCGCGAAGCCCTCGAGGACGGCGGCGCGCCGCTCCTTCCTCGACAGCGGTCCGAACTTGCGCCAGGTGGAGCCGCCCACGAACGCCAGCAGCACACCGGGGTCGCCGGAGGCGGGGGAGTTGTCGAAGACGGCGCGGGCGGCACCGGCGTCGTTGATGCCGAACCCGTTGAGGCCGTCCTCGCGCCAGAACGGCGTCTCGTACACGGCGTCGCACTTCATCAGCTGGCCCATGTCCATGTGGCGCAGCAGCTGGGTGCGGCGCACCGGCAGCCGGGGGAACCAGTCGATGTCGAGGACCATCGGCGGCGGGCAGGCGACGACGACGCGCTTGGCACGCACCGTGCCCCGCGACGTACGCACGACCACCCGTCCGTCCTTCTGCTCGACGCGCTGCACGGCGGCGTCGAGCGCCACCGCGTCCCCGAGCTTCCTGGCCAGGCGCAGCGGGATGAGCTGCGAGCCACCGATCAGGCGGCTCTCCTGGGCGCCGTTCGCGGTGTCGGAGTTGCGGGAGAAGGTCCCGACGGTGGTCTCGTTGCCGGAGCAGGCGACGTACCAGAGCACGAACAGCAGCGACAGCTCGTCGGGGTCGGCGCCGAAGCCGGGCTGGGTCCAGGACTTGATGAGGTTGCCGACGCCGCTGGAGTTGAGCGCGTTGCGGCGGATGAACTCGCCCAGGCTCATCGCGTCCCACTCCAGGGCGCTGGGGTGCGACCACGGGGCGCTGACGTCGATCTCGGCGGCCATCGAGTCCAGGCGCGTCAGCAGGATCGCGGCGTCGGGGAGGATCGTGGGGTCCGGGGGGACGGTCCCGGAGTACTCCTGGCGGCCGGTCAGCGAGGAGATGTAGACGCTGTTGCCCTCGTTGTACTCCAGGAACGTGCGGACCTTGAGCTCCTTCGCGAGCGCCAGGATGTGGTCCTGGGTGGGGCCGACGAACGCGCCGCCGGCCTCGATCACGCCGCCGGAGCGCAGGTGGTGGTTGAGGACGCGGCCACCGACCCGGTCGCGGGCCTCGACGCACAGGACGTCCAGCCCCTGACGGAGCAGGTCGCGCGTCGCGACGAGCCCGGAGATGCCGGCGCCCACGACGACGACGTCGACCTTCCGGGGGAGCCGGCCCTGCCGCCCGCCGCCGCCACCGGAGCGGGCCTCGGCCGCCCCGGTCGACAGCAGCAGCCCGCCCGACGCGGCGGCGGTCCCGAGGGCGCCGGAGGTGAGCAGGTGCCGACGCGACAGCGCGGCACCCCGCGCGGGGGGCAGGGGTGAGTCGTGCGAGGGTGTGGGGGAGTGCTGGGCCTGGGTCATGGCGCTCCGATCGTGGAAACGTGAACATGTGTCAGTTTCAGGATCGGTACCCTACACTCCGACACATGCCCGTGGAACGTGCTGAGACGCAGGTCGCGGTGCCGTCTGCGCGCTCGGCTGCCCCGTCCAACGAGGCCGCCCCCGACGCGGTCACGGGCGCCGTACGCCGCGTGCCCAGCCAGCAGCGCAGCCGCAAGCGCGTCGAGGCGATCCTCGACGCCGCCGAGCGGCTGGTCCTGGCCGACGGGGTGGAGGCCCTCACCACCCGCGCCATCGCGACCGAGGCCGCGGTGCCGGTGGCCTCGCTGTACCAGTACTTCGGGGACAAGGAGGCGGTCCTCCTCGCGCTCGCCGGGCGCGACATGGAGGAGATGGACGCCCAGGTCGCCGAGGACCTCGCCGCGCTGGAGGTGCTCAGCGTCGCCGGTGTCGTGCGCGCGGCGATGCAGGCGTTCGTGACCGTCTACCGCCGCCGCCCCGCCTTCGTGGAGATCTACCTGCGGGGCCGCACCAACGTCGCCGTGGCGCGCTTCGGCCGCGCCCACAACGTGCGGGTCGCCGAGGCGCTGCGCAGCTTCGGCATCGAGCGAGGCCTGTGCCGCGAGGACCTCACCCTCGACGCGGCGACGCTGGCCGTCGAGGTCGGCGACCGCGTCTTCCAGCTCGCCTACGAGGACCGGCCCGAGGGCGACCCCGCGCTGGTCGAGGAGGGCATCACCATGATGACGGCCTACCTCGAGCGCTACGCCACCGACGCAGGGCTCGAGGGGGTGCCCGCGTGAGCGGCCGCGAGCAGCTCGCCGCCGCCGCGCGCCGTGTCGCCGCCGAGGGGCTCGTCGTCGGCACCGGGGGCAACCTCTCGGTGCGCGAGGGTGCCGACGTGCTCGTGACCGCCTCGGGCGTGGACCTGTCCCGCTGCACCGCCGACGACGTCGTCGCCGTCGCCCCCGACGGCACGCCGCGGGACCCGGAAGCAGCGGCGCCCACGTCCGAGCTCCCGCTCCACCTCGGGGTGTACGCCGACACCGACGCCCTGGCCGTCGTGCACGTGCACGCGCCGTGGTCGACCGCGATCGCCTGCGTCCTCGACGAGCTGCCGGTCGCCCACTACCAGCAGCTGCTGCTCGGCGGCCCGATCCGGGTCGCGCCGTACGCCACGTTCGGCACCCCGGAGCTGGCCGCGGGCGTCCGGTCCGCGCTCGAGGGCCGCAGCGCGGCCCTGATGGCCAACCACGGGGCGGTCGCCCACGGCAGCAGCCTGGAGCAGGCACTCGAGCGGGCGCTGCTCCTGGAGTGGCTGTCCGCCCTGCACCACCGGGCCAGCGCACTGGGCCCGGTCCGCACGCTCACCGAGGAGCAGCAGCACGAGGTCGTCCTCGCTGCGCTCGCCCGCCACTACGGATCACCGGCATGAGGGGTCAGCCATGAGCACCACCATCAGCGTCGTCGGGGTGCACGTCCTCGACACCCACGTCATCGGGGTCGAGTCGATCCCCTCCGGTTCCGACGGGCAGCTCGTCGAGACCATCCGGATGTCGGCCGCGGGCACCGCCGGCGGCACGGGGCTCGTGCTGGCCCGGCTCGGCGCCGACGTGTCCTCCTTCGGCGCCGTGGGGGACGACATGACCGCCGTGACCCTGCTCGCGCTGCTGGCCGAGGAGGGCGTCGACGTCACCGGGCTGGTCCGCAAGGGCGAGCACCAGACGTCGTCGTCGGTCATCCCCGTGCGGCCCTCGGGCGAGCGCCCGGCCTGGCACTGCATCGGCGCCAACGGTGCCTTCACCCTCGAGGACCTCGACCCGGCCGCGCACCTCGCCGACCACGTCCACCTCGGGGGCCCGGAGTTCCTCGGTGGCGCCGCGGCCGGCGAGCTGCTGGCGGCCGCCCGCTCGGCGGGTGCCACGACGTCGGTCGACCTGCTGGCCCCCGGTGACCCCGACATGCTGGCGTGGATCGCCGACGCGCTGCCCCACACCGACTACCTGCTCCCCAACGACGAGCAGGTCCTCGGCTTCACCGGCGCCGCGGACCTCGCCGACGGCGCCCGGGCCCTGGTCGACGCCGGGGCCGGGTGCGTCGCGGTCACCCGGGGCGCCCGCGGTGCCCTGGTCGTCACCCGCGACGAGGTGATCGAGGTCCCCGCCTACGCCGTCGACGTGGTCGACACCACCGGCTGCGGCGACGCCTTCTCGGCCGGCTTCCTGCTCGGCCGGGCGCAAGGCCGCTCGCTGGCCGACTCCGCCGCGCTCGGCTGCGCCACCGCCGCTCAGGTGGCCGGCGGGCTCGGCACCGATGCCGGGGTCTACGACCTCGCGTCGGTCGAGGCGTTCATGGCGGTCACGCCGACGCGCTGAGGCGGCGGGCGGTTTCACCACCCGGGTGGTGAAACCGGCGCTGGTCTGCTGGAACTCCGGTCGACAAGCGGCAGTTTCGTGGGACCAGCTCGCTCAGCCACGGACCGGAGCCGTGCGCAGGTCGGCCAGCCGAGCCACCAGGGCGGCGCGCAGCCGGCTCGGCGCGGCGTCGACCAGCGCGTCGAGCAGGGGCACGGTCGCGCCCAGCGGATCGATCCCCAGGGTCTCCAGCAGCGTGCGCACGTCGTGCACCTCGAGGTGGCCGGGGTCCAGCCGGCGCAGGTGGTCCACCACGCGCCCGGGCAGTCGCACCGCGCCGGTGACCTCGGCCGCGGCGACCGACTCACGCAGCGCGTCGAGCAGCTCGTCGACGTGGGCCCGCGTGCCGGCGCTGACGGTGAGCCGCAGCGTGGCCGGCTCGCCCCGCCAGGACGGCTGGCACTCGGCGTACCACCCCCGCGAGCGGAGCTCGGCGGCCACCGTGAACACGTCGGCGTCGCCGTCGACGCGCAGCAGCAGCAGCGAGGCCTCGGGCTCGTGGGCCAGGGACAGGCCGGGGACGGAGGGTACGCCGGCGACCAGCGCCTCCACGGCGCCCAGCGTCTGCGCGGCGAGGTGGAGGTACCCGTCGGGGCCGATCCCGGAGACCACGCGGGCCGCGGCGGCGACCGGCCCGCCCGGTCGGCTGAACCCCGTCGTGGTGGTGAGGGCCGGTCGTCCCGGGCCGTCCGCGCTCCCGAAGCCGGTGAGCCGCCGCGTGGCGGCGTCGCGGAACAGCAGGACCGACGCGCCGCGCGGTGCGTAGGCGTCGGTGTGCAGGTCGAGGGAGATCGTCGTGACCCCGGCGACCGTGAAGGTCCACGGCGCGATGATCCGCCCCAGCCGCTCGCCGAGGGCCAGCAGCCAGCCCCCGGCGCCGGCGTCCACGTGCAGCGGGACCCGCTTGGCCGTGGCGGCGGTGCCGATCCAGGCCACCGGGTCGATGACGCCGTGGGCCGCCGACGGCGCGGAGACCACCGCGAGCACGGTCCGCTCGTCCAGCGCGTGGGCCATCGGCCCCACCTGGGCGCGGTGCGCGGCATCGGTCGGCACGACGACCGGCTCGACGCCGAGCAGCTGGGCGGCCCGGAGGAACGACGGGTGGGCGGTGTCGGGCAGCACGATCGTGGGGTGTCGCACGTCGGGGCGTGCCTCACGGGCGGCCAGGACCGCGAGCAGGGCGGACTCGCTGCCGCTGCCGGTCACCGTGCCGGCGGCGTCCTCAGGGGCCTCGACCAGGTCGAGCGCGAAGCCCACCAGCTCGGCCTCCCGACGCGCCAGCTCGGGGAACGCCTCAGCGTGCGCGGCGTCGCTGCGGGCGTGCGCGGACAGCGCCTGGGCCGCCAGGGCGTCGACGTCCGGGAGGCCCGGGTCGTGGACGTGGGCCAGCATCCGCCGCGTGGAGCGCGGGAGGTCCGGCCCGGTCTCGTGCTGCGTCGCGGTCAGGGCCCCCGGCCCGATCAACGGCGTGCTCATGCGGGCCCTCCCCGGGTGCTCACGGGGAGCGGCCTGGCGGCCTCCCCGGAGCACCAACCTAGGCGCGCGCAGGCCGACCCGGCGCCGGGTGAGCGGCCTCGCCGGCATGGCCCGATCGGGCCACGGGAGTGCGCCTCGCGGTCGTCTGGACCGCTGGCGTCAGCGCGCCAGGCTGCGTGAGCCCTGGGACGGGTAGCGGCGGCTCGGGTTGGAGCCGATCGCCTCCTTGCTGGCGGCCTTCTTCGCCGCCGGCTTGGCGGCGGGATTCGTGGCGGCCTTCTTCGTGGCCGGCTTCTTGGCGGCGGGCTTCTTGGCGGCGGGCTTCTTGGCGGCGGCCTTCCTCGCCGGCCGCTTCGGGGTGGCCGGTTCCCGGTCGGTCGACCACTGGTCGATCCACTCGTCGAGCACGCGCCAGGTCGAGCCGCGGGCGGCCCGACCGGTCAGCATGCCCAGGTGGCCGCCGGGGACGATCTCGAAGCGCACCTCCGGCGAGCCCTTGAGCAGAGGCACGACCGCCTTCACGGCCTGCACCGGCGCGATGCCGTCGGTGGCCCCGGCGAAGACCAGCACCGGCACCTTGATGGCGCCGATGTCGATGGTGCGGTCCTCCAGCTCGAAGGTGCCGCCCTTGAGCGCGTTGGCCTTCACGAACCGGTGGTAGAGCTGCCCGAACGTCCGGCCCGGGTAGGCGATCATGTTGTCGGTGAACCGGTCGACGGCCTCGATCTGGGCCAGGAAGTCGGCGTCGTCGAGGTGGGTGGCCAGGGCGATCGGCTTGGTGACCAGCTTCTGGAACGAGGAGAGCTGGAAGGCCCAGCGCACGAGCGGCTTCGGTGCGCCGCCCATCAGCTGGTAGGTCCGGGTGATCGCACCCCTGCCGCCGCCGAGGGTCAGGCCCAGGTTCAGCAACGGTCGCAGCGGCGCGACCAGCGGGACGAGGGACACGTCGAACGGCGAGCCGACGATGGTCAGCGAGGCGATCGGCAGGTCGGCGTTGTCGGCGGTCGCCAGCAGGCTGAAGATCCCCCCGAGGCTCCAGCCGACCACGTGCACCGGGCGTCCGCCGGCGTGCGCGGAGACCTCGCGGATCGCGGTCGGGACGACCTCCTCGATCCAGTGCTCCATGCCCAGGTTGCGGTTCTTGAACGACACCTCGCCGTACTCCACGAGGTACGTCGGCCGCCCGCTGGTCACGAGGTGCTCGACGACCGAGCAGCCACGACGCAGGTCGTAGCAGATCGACGGTGCGGCCAGCGGCGTCACCAGCAGCACCGGGTCGCCCTGCACCTGCGTCGATGCGGCAGGTCGGTAGTGGTAGACCTCGCGCAGCTCACCCTCGTCGATCAGCGTGCGGGGCATGGGTCGCAGGTCGGCGAGTCCGCCGTAGAGCATCTTCTGCGCCACGTTGCTCGCCGCCGCGACCACCTGGTCGGGCTTGGGGATCCGATCCACCACTTCCACCTCCACCGGTGAAAACTACCCCCGGCCCCCGGGGTTACGCGTGGTCACCGCCACGCCCGAGCCGCGGGGCCCGCGCCGTCGTACGCCGTCGGCTCACTCGCCGCCGGGGGCCCGGACGTCCTTGACGTGCCCGCCCCCGACGTCGGAGAGCCCGGTCATGAAGGAGGCCGCCCACGCCTTGACGTCGTGCTGGGTCACCTGCTTGCGCATCGCCCGCATCCGGCGCGACACCTCCTTGTCGTCGGCCCGGTAGGCCTCCAGGAGGGCGGACTTCATGCCGTTGATGTCGTAGGGGTTGACCAGCCACGCCTGGCGCAGCTCGTCGGCCGCTCCGGCGAACTCCGAGAGGACCAGGGCGCCGTCGTCGTCGTAGCGACAGGCGACGTACTCCTTGGCGACGAGGTTCATGCCGTCGCGGTACGGGGTCACGACCATCACGTCGGCCGCGCGGTACATCGCGGCCATCTCCTCGCGCGGGTAGGAGGAGTGCAGGTAGTGGACGGCCGGGCGGCCGATGCGGCCGTGGTCGCCGTTGATGCGGCCGACGAGACGCTCGATCTCGTCGCGCAGGATGCGGTACTGCTCGACCTGCTCGCGGCTGGGGACCGCGACCTGGATGAACACCGCGTCCTCGACGTCGATGTGCCCCTCGCCCATCAGCTCGGCGAAGGCGCGCAGCCGGGCGTAGATGCCCTTGGTGTAGTCGAGGCGGTCCACCCCGAGGAACACCTTGCGCGGCCGCCCCAGCGCCTCACGGATCTCCTCGACCCGCTCCACGACGCTCGCCGAGCGGGCCATCTCCTCGAAGCCCGCCGCGTCGATGGAGATCGGGAACGCCGCCGCGCGGACGGTGCGCCCGTCGGGGAGGTAGATCAGGTCGCGGTGGGTCTTGTGCCCGACGCGCTGGCGCACGAGGCGCACGAAGTTCTGCGCGGCACCCGGCAGCTGGAAGCCGACCAGGTCGGCCCCGAGGAGGCCCTCCAGGATCTGGCGACGCCACGGCAGCTGCTGGAACAGCTCGGCCGGGGGGAAGGGGATGTGCAGGTAGAAGCCGATGCGCAGGTCCGGGCGCAGGTCGCGCAGCATCTGGGGGACCAGCTGCAGCTGGTAGTCGTGCACCCAGACCGTGGCGTTCTCGGCGGCCAGCGAGGCGGCCTTCTCGGCGAAGCGCCGGTTGACCCGGACGTAGGCGTCCCACCACTCGCGGTGGAACTCCGGCTTCGCCACCAGGTCGTGGTAGAGCGGCCACAGGGTGCCGTTGGAGAAGCCCTCGTAGAACTCCGTGATGTCCTCGGCCGACATCGACATCGGTGCGAGCTCCAGGCCGTCGCTCTCGAACGGCTCGAGCTCCTCGTCGATGCCTCCCGGCCAGCCGATCCAGATGCCGTGGTTGGCGCGCATCACCGGCTCGATGGCCGTGACGAGCCCGCCGGGGGAGGTCCGCCAGCCCTTGGTGCCGTCGGGGAGCTCGACCCGGTCCACCGGCAGGCGGTTGGCGACGATCACGAGGTCGTAGGACACGCCACCCACCCTAGTGATCGATGCCAGACCCTCGTCGGGGTGAGGCCGCAGCCTGGGCCGGCGTCGGGTGTGGCCCCTTGTGAGGGCCTCCCGTCGGGGCCTCCCGTCGGGGCCTCCCGTCGGGGCCTCCCGATGGGGCCTCCCGCCGCGGCCTCCCGCCGCGGCCTCCCGCCGCGGCCTCCCGCCGGGGCCTCCCGACGTGCCGTGGCCCCCCGGCGGAGGGGAACCAGTCCTCCGCTCCTTCGTCGCTCCGGACGGCCAGGCCCATCCACCCTCCGCCGGGGGGCACGCCCCGTCGTCCGGCCTCGTCGTCCGGCCTCGTCGTCCGGCCTCGTCGTCCGCCTCGTCGTCCGGCCTCGTCGTCCGGCCTCGTCGTCCGGCCTCGTCGTCCGGCCCCGTCGTCCGGCCCCGTCGTCCGGCCCCGTCGTCCGGCCCCGTCGTCCGGCCCCGTCGTCCGGCCCCGTCGTCCGGCCCCGTCGTCCGGCCCCGTCGTCCGGCCCCGTCGTCCGGCCCCGTCAGGCGTCGGCGGGGTAGGAGACGCCGACCTGGCGGCGTACGTCGTCGAGCTGGCGCATGATCGCGAGCGTCTGGTCGTGGGGGACCAGGGGGCTCTCGCGCAGGCCGGCGCGCACGCACCGGTCGACCTCGGCGATCTCGTGGGCGTAGCCGCGGCCGATGACGGGCTCGCGCCCGAGGATCTGCACGGGCTCGGCCTGTCCGCTGACGTCGTTGGTGGAGCCGGGGTCGAAGGGGTGGAAGACGGCCCTGTCGGGGTGGTGGAACTGTCCGTGCAGCTCGATGCGTCCGGTGTCGGTGGCGATCGCGGCGGAGCGGTCCGACCAGCTGGTCATGGAGGCGCTCATGGTGGCCAGCGCGCCGCCCGGGTAGCGGCCGGCGAGTGCGACGTCGAGGTCGATGCCGCCCTCGGACAGGGCGGCCGTGGCGGTGAGCTGCTCGGGCGCACCGAGCAGGAGGTGGGCGAAGGTCAGGGGGTAGATCCCCATGTCGAGCAGGGCGCTGGCCCCCAGGGAGGGGTCCAGCAGGCGGTCGTCGGGGTCGGCGGAGACGACGAAGCCGAGCTCGGCGCGCAGCTGGCGCGGCGTGCCGAAGTGGCCCGCGTGCAGGCGCTCGCGCAGCTCGCGGACCACCGGGTGGCAGGCGGTCCACATCGCCTCCATGAGGAAGACGTCGTGCTCGCGGGCCAGTCCCACCATCTCCTCGGCCTCGCGGGCGTTGAGGGTCAGCGGCTTCTCGCACATCACGTGCTTGCCGGCCTCGATGGCCATCCGGGCGTGCTCGAGGTGCAGGGCGTGGGGGGAGGCGACGTAGACGACCTCGACGTCGGGGTCGGCGACCACGGCGGCGTACGACGCGTGCGCCCGGGCCCCCGGCGCGTGCTCGGTCACGAAGGCATCGGCCGACTCCTGCCGGCGTGCGCCCACGGCGACGAGTCGGGCGGAGGGGACCAGGGCGAGGTCGGCGGCCACCGAGCGGGCGATCTTGCCGGTGGTGAGGAAGCCCCACCGCACGGGCTCGGTGGCGGGGCTGGGATCGTGGGCGGCGGTCTCCGAGGCGGGCACCCGTCCACCCTACGAACGACCCCGGGGGGCCGGTCCACCCCGCGCGGACTTGCCAGCGACGCGGCCGAGGGACTAATGACACTCGTGTAGTTCCGTGCACTACAGTGGGGCCGGACCACCAGACCACACGTGCGGAGAGATCGCCATGGAGCCACAGGCCCACGCCAGCCTCGAGACGCCGACCGGCGCCGACGCGCTGTCGGAGCGGGACCGGGACATCCTGGAGTTCGAGCGTCAGTGGTGGAAGTACGCCGGCGCCAAGGAGACCGCGGTCCGCGAGAAGTTCGACATGAGCTCGACGCGCTACTACCAGGTGCTCAACGCCCTCATCGACCGTCCCGAGGCGCTCGAGGCCGACCCGCTGCTGGTGCGCCGGCTGCGTCGGCTGCGCGCCGCCCGCCAGCGTCAGCGCTCCGCGCGCCGACTCGGCTTCGAGGTCTGAGGTGCGCGTGCGCGACCAGCGCGGGGTGGTCCTGCCCTCGCCGCTGGTGATGCTCTCGGTCATCGCGGTCGCCATGGCCGCGATCGCCTTCGTGGCCACCCGCGGCGGCGAGCCGACCGAGCGCGAGATCACCCCCGCCGCCCGTGAGTCGGCCGAGCCGAGCGCCACCGCCGAGCCGACCAAGAAGCCGAAGCCGACCAAGGCGCCCGCTCCGGCCATCCAGCGCGGCAAGGTCTACGTCGAGGTCTACAACAACTCCGCGGTCACCGGCCTGGCCGGCCGCGTGGCGCAGCGGGCCGGCGACGCCGGCTGGCAGGTGGTGGGTGCCGACAACTGGTACGGCACGATCCCCAGCACCACCGTCTACTACCCGGCCAAGCTCGAGCGGGCGGCCAAGCTGCTGGCCCTCGACCTCGGCGTCGAGCGAACCGCTCCCGCCGTGGCGCCGATGCGGATGGACCGGCTCACGCTGATCCTCACCGGCGAGTTGGACTGATCCCACCCGCGGCCCCGGCCGCCCAGCGGCGTACCGCTGGTGTGGGTCGTGGCTCACATCCACCGCGGGGTGGGTCCTGCCCGTGGTGGACTAGGGGACATGGACTTCACCTCCGGGCAGGGTGAGCAGCGCTACGAGGCGTTCGTGCGGGCTGCGGCGAGCAGCGTCGTCGGGCTCGACTTCGACGGCACGCTCTCCCCGATCGTCGACGACCCGGAGCAGGCGCACATCCACCCCGACGCCCGCGACGTGCTCGTCGCGCTGGCCGCGGAGGTGCGCGCGGTCGCCGTCATCACCGGACGCCCGGCACGCCAGGCCCTCGACCTCGGAGGGCTGGAGGAGGTCGGTGCGGCCGTCGGGGAGGCGGGCAGCGAGCTGTACCTCTTCGGGCAGTACGGCAACGAGCGGTGGTCCTCCTCGCGTCGCCGCATCGTCTCCCCGCGCCCGCCCAAGGGGCTGGCGACCTTCGAGCGCGAGCTGCCCCGGCTGCTGCGCACCCACGGGGCGGGGGAGGCCTTCATCGAGGACAAGGGGCTGGCCGTGGCCGTGCACACGCGCCGACTCCCCGACCCCGAGCGCTCCTTCGAGGCGTTGCTGCCGGCGCTGCGTGGGCTCGCGGCCGCCCACGACCTGGTCGTCGAGCCCGGACGCCACGTGGTGGAGATCCGCTCCCCGGGCATGCACAAGGGGGTCGCGGTGCGGACCCTGGTCGAGGAGCTCGACGCCGGCGGGTTCCTCTTCGCCGGTGACGACCTCGGCGACGTGGAGGCCTTCGAGGCACTCGGCGAGCTGGCGGAGGGTGGCCTCCCGACGCTGCGGGTCTGCTCCGCCTCGCACGAGGAGTCGGCGCTCGTGCCGATGTCCGACATCGTGGTCAAGGGTCCCGAGGGCGTGCTCCAGCTGCTGGCCCAGCTGACCTCGGACGCGCGCGACCTGCGCTCCTGACTCCTCGCGGGGCGGCGTACCGGGTGGGCGAAGGTCTGACTGATGTCAGTCGAACCTGTGCGTGGGCGGTCGAACCTTCGACCGCGACCCGCCAGGTCTGACCGACATCAGTCAGACCTCGCACCTCCAGCCGGTCCACATCCCGAGACTCCCGTCCGCATGTCGGACTCCAGTTCGCGATCGGCTCGGGGCCGCCCGTACAGTTCTGGTCAGCTCATCGAGAGGGACTGAGGGAACGGCCCGTCGAAGTCCCGGCAACCGCCACGAGCCTCCGCGCCGGCACCCGCTGGTCGTGCGTTCGTGGAAACGGTGCTAATTCCGGCCCGGCGCGAGAGACGCGGTGGGGAAGATGAGGAGGAGGACTCAGTGAGCGCTGCGACCATCACCCAGCCCGACACCACCGCGACCGAGGCGGCACCGACCACGACGTCGGGGGACACCGCGCCCGGCCTGCGCGAGGGCGCCTTCGGCAACGCCCGCTGCCTGTCGTGTCGCGAGTGCGGCCACGAGGTCGAGCTCGGCCCCCACTACGCCTGTCCGGAGTGCTTCGGCCCGCTCGAGGTGGCCTACGACTTCCCGGCCGTGACGCGCGAGGAGATCGAGGCCGGCCCGCGCAACATCTGGCGCTACAAGGCGCTGCTGCCGGTGCCCACCGACATCGAGCAGAGCCCCAACACCGAGCCCGGCTTCACCCGCCTGCTCCAGGCCCACAACCTCGGTCGCGAGCTCGGCCTGGACAAGCTGTGGGTCAAGGACGACTCCACCAACCCCACCAACTCCTTCAAGGACCGCGTCGTGGCCTGCGCCCTCAGCGCCGCCACCGAGCTGCACGCCAAGGTCTTCGCCTGCCCCTCGACCGGCAACCTCGCCAACGCCGTGGCCGCGGCCGGCGCCCGCGCCGGGATCAAGACGGTCGTCTTCATCCCGAGCAACCTCGAGAAGCCCAAGCAGGTCAACTCCGCGGTCTACACCGACCGCCTGGTCGCCGTCGACGGCAACTACGACGACGTCAACAAGCTCGCCTCGGAGATCGCCGGCGAGGAGGAGGGCTGGGCGTTCGTCAACGTCAACGTCCGCCCCTTCTACGCCGAGGGCTCCAAGACCCTGGGCTACGAGATCGCCGAGCAGCTCGGCTGGCGGCTGCCCGACCAGGTGGTCATCCCCGTCGCCTCCGGCTCCCAGCTGACCAAGGTCCACAAGGCCTTCCGCGAGCTGGTGGACCTCGGCCTGGTCGAGGACAAGCCGGTGAAGATCTTCGGTGCCCAGGCCACCGGCTGCTCGCCGGTGTCCTCGGCCTACAAGTCCGGCACCGACGCGATCCGCCCGGTCAAGCCGGACACCATCGCCAAGTCCCTGGCCATCGGCAACCCCGCCGACGGCATCTACGTGCTCGACATCTGCCGGGAGACCGGCGGCGCGGTCGAGGACATCACCGACGACGAGGTCCGCCAGGGCATCCTGCTGCTGGCGCGCACCGAGGGGATCTTCACCGAGACCGCCGGCGGCACCACCGTCGGCGTCCTGAAGAAGCTGGTCGAGACCGGCCAGCTCGACACCTCGCTGGAGACCGTCGTCATCAACACCGGCATGGGTCTGAAGACCCTCGACGCCGTGGCCGACGAGGTCGGCCCCGCAGCGACCATCAAGCCGACGTACGCCGCGTTCACCGACGCCGGCATCGTCTGACCCCCCCACCACCAGGAGCCCTGCGAAGTGAGCGTGTCCGTCCGCGTCCCCACCATCCTGCGCACCTACACCGGGGGTGAGTCCGAGGTGACCGCCACCGGCGCCACCCTCGCGGAGGTCATCGACGACCTCGACGCGTCGTACGCCGGCATCAAGGCGCGCATCCTCGACGACAACGGTGCGCTGCGGCGCTTCGTCAACGTCTACGTCGGCGACGAGGACGTGCGCTTCCTCGACGAGCTGGCCACCCCCACCCCGGCCGGCACCAAGGTCTCGGTCATCCCCGCCGTCGCCGGCGGCTGACCCTCCCCGCCTCTCACGCCGAGCCGGCGCGTCCTTCCGGAAGGACGCGCCGGCTCGGCGTGCGTGGTGGGTCGAACCGGCGTATTGATGCGCCGGCTCGGCGTGCGTGGTGGGTCGAACCGGCGTATTGATGCGCCGGCTCGGCGTGGGCTGGGGGTCGGTCAGGGGAGTCGCAGGTCGACCAGGGCCGCGTGGCCGCGGGAGTCGACCCTGACCACGGCCATCCCGCTGCCTGAACGCAGTGCGTCCTCGACGGCGAGCGCCTCCTCGTCGTGGGCGAACCACGAGCCGATCCCGCAGTCCAGGCCCCACCCGTCGCCCTTGCAGGCCAGGTAGGGGCCTTCGGCCGGCCGCTCGGTGAGCACCCGGTCGGCGACCCACACCTCGCCGTCACGGACGAGGGGCAGGTAGGCCGCCCCGTCGGGGACCCTGCGGCCCGACGGCAGCCCGGGGTAGGCCAGCGAGGCGTAGGCGCCGCGGAAGGGGTCGTGGGGGTCGTAGCCGGTGACCTCCAGCAGGTACTCCTCCCCGGTCGCCCAGGCCGAGAGGCGCGGGGCGACGGCGACCCCGACCACCAGCAGCTGGGCGAGCGCGACGACGGCGAGGCGGACGGGGGTGCGGGAGAGCAGTCGCATCGGGGGCTCCTGGAGGTCGGAAGGGGTCAGAGGGCGGTGGCGACCTGGCGGCGCAACCGGTCGAAGCCGAGACCGACGCCCACCAGCAGGGCGCCGAGCAGCAGGAACAGCCAGGCGCCGGTGAGGACCGGGGCGAAGACGGTGAAGGCCTGCAGCGCCGTGGTGGTGACGAGGGCGAGCGTGGCGAGCGCGACCAGAGCCGTCGACTCCCGCCAGGTGCCGACCACGGCCACGGCCACCGCGGCGGTCGCGCACACGGCCAGACCGGCGATCGCGCGCACGACGTCGGTGGCGGTCGGGTCGCTGGCGGCGTACTCCCCGACCTGCCAGACGACCAGGCCCGCGCCCAGGGCGACCGCGAGGGTGCCGCCGGCCAGCTCGGCCCGGGCGAGCCGGTCGCCGACCAGCAGCCCCGCCCCCACGAGCAGGGCCGTCGCGACCAGCCCGACGACCAGGTCGAGCGGCAGCGGGTCGGCGCCGAGGTCGAGGCCGGGGACCGCGGCGACGACCAGCGAAAGCAGCAGCAGGCCGGTGCCGGACAGCCGCCAGACCCGCGCGAAGCCCGGGCTCCCCGTGTCGTGCACCGCCGCCAGCGCAGTGGCCGCGAGACCCACCGCGGCGAGGGTGAGGCCCAGTGCGAGCCCGGACGGTGCACTGCCGAGGACGGCCCACAGCGTGTACCCGGTGCCGGCGACGACACCGACGACCAGCGGCGCGACGGCCCGCACGACGTAGGCGTGCACCAGTGCCGCCGCGGCCCAGCAGCCGATGAGGAAGGGCTCGTACGCCGGCACCTGCAGGCTCTGCGCGGCCTGGAGGACCAGGGCGCCGATGAGCAGCGCCGCGAGCAGCCGTGCGGCCCCGACCACCGGCGTGGGGGCGGACCGGGCGTGCAGGACCTCGCCGCCCACCAGGGCAGCGAGCCACACCGCGCCCACCAGCAGGACCCGGGCGGAGGGCGAGAGCGACTCCAGGTTGGCCGCGACCAGCCACAGCACGCCGATGCCGACGAAGCAGGCGCCCACGGCGAGCAGGAGGCGGACGAGCGAGAGCCGGTGACCCGCGGAGTACCCCGCGAGGATCGTGTCGGCCTGGTCCTCGCCGATCAGGCCGGCGGCCTGCCAGGAGCGGACCTCGCCGGTCAACCAGGAGAGCCGGGCGGGCGTGGTGGTGGTCATGCCCTCAGCATGGGGCCGCGCCGCGGCGTCGGGCGTGAGTCGACGTACTCAGATCTCGGGGACCTCCGTCCCCAGGATCACAGGTCGGCCAGCCGCCCCGCGAGGTGCTCGGCCTCCGCGGCGTTGCCGCACAGTGCCAGGGCCTCCTCGAAGGCGTCGCGCGCGGCGTCGGTGCGCCCCAGCCGGGCCAGCAGCGCGGCGCGGACGCTCGGCAGCCGGTGCCCGGGCAGCACCACCCCGGCCAGGGCGTCGAGGCCGGCCTCGGGTCCCTTCGCCTCGGCCACGGCGACCGCGCGGTGCAGCCGCACGACGGGGGAGTCGGTGAGCCCGAGCAGCGCGTCGTAGTGCCCCACGATGCGTGGCCAGGCGGTCTGGGCCGGCGTGGCCGCGAGGGCGTGCTCGGCGGCGACCAGCGCCTGGAGGAGGTACGGCGCGGGCGGGGCGTGGACCCAGGGCGAGAGCAGGTCCAGCGCCTCGTCGATCGCCGCCCGGTCCCACCGGGAGCGGTCCTGGTCGGGCAGCAGCACCAGCGTCCCGGCCGCGGAGACCCGCGCGTGCCGGCGCGAGTGCTGCAGCAGCACGAGCGCCAGCAGTGCGTCGAGCTCCGACCTGCCGGCGTACGACGTCGGCAGCGCGTCGCGGAGCACGCACACCAGCCGGATCGCCTCGGCGGCCACGTCGGCGCGCAGCACGTCGGCACCGGAGCCGGGCGCGTACCCCGCGGTGAAGGCGAGGTAGGCCACCTCGGCGACCACGGCCACCCGCTCCTCGAGCTCGGCCCCGGTGGGCACGTCGAAGGAGGCGTCGGAGAGGCGCTTGCGCGCCCGGGTCAGCCGGGCGGCCATCGTGGGGGTGGGCACCAGGAAGAGCCGCGCGATCTCCTCGGTCGGCACGCCGAGCACCAGCCGCAGCGTCAGGGCCGCCGCGTGCTCGCGGGCCAGCGAGGGGTGGGCGCACAGCAGCACCAGGCGCAGCCGCTCGTCGGCGACCTCGCCGTGGACCCACTGGGCCGGGTCCATCTGCGTCACCTCCTCGGTCAGGGCGCGGTCGACCGCCAGCTCGGGCAGCCGTCGGGAGAGCACGTCCTCCGAGCGCAGCCGGTCCACGACGCGGCGGCGGGCGGTGGTCAGCAGCCAGGCGGCGGGGACGCTCGGCACCCCGGTCGCCGGCCAGGTGCGCGCCGCCGCCTCGACGGCGTCGCCGAGGCCGTCCTCGGCCAGGTCGAGCCGGCGGAACTGTGCGACCAGCAGCGCCAGCAGCCGCCCCCAGTCCTCGGTGACGGCGGCCGCCAGCGCCGCGTGCGGGTCGGGCTCGGTCAGGACTCGCCGCCGCTGTGGTCCACGCAGGCGCGGATCTCGATGGTGTCGCCCCCGACCGCGAGCACCTTGCAGACCTCGACGAGGTCGTCGAGGTCGCTCGTGCGGACGGTGTAGAAGCCGCCGAGCTGCTCGGCCCCCTCGGCGAAGGGGCCGTCGGTGACGGTGTGCCCGGCACCGGTGTCCCGCAGCACACGGGCGGTCGTGGAGGCGGTGAGCTCCGCCCCGGCGGTCACGGTGTGCCCGCGCTCGGCCAGCAGCCGGGCGAACTCCATGTGCCGCTGCATCACCTCGGCGTGCTCCTCGGGGGTGGCGGTCTGGTAGCTCGCCTCGTCGCCGACGATCAGGACGGCGTACTCGGTGCTCGTGCTCATGGTGGGTCCCTTCGGTGGTGGGGTGAGTCTGTCACCGAGATGACGGGCGTGCGGGGCCCCGATCGACACGTGCGGTGAACTTTCTCCTCGCCTGTCGTTCAGGTGCCCGCGGTAGCCATGTCGGCATGGACAGATCTGCCCGGGGACGACTCCTCGCCGTGGCCGCCGTCGCGGGAGCCGTGGGCGCGGCCGGTGGCGGGCTGGGGTACGCCGCCCGCGAGCTGCTGCACCGCCAGGCCGAGGCGGCGCGGCGGGTCATCGGCAAGCCGTTGGGGGAGGAGGCCCCGCACGCGGACCGGGTCTGGAAGCCGTCGTACGGGAACCCCGTCGACCTGCTGCTGCTCGGCGACTCGATCGCCGCGGGGCTCGGTGCGGACATCCGCAAGGAGACCCTCGGGGGCCGGCTGAGCAAGGCGCTGGCCACGACCCTGCACCGCTCGGTGCGGCTGCGCACGGGGGCCGTGGTCGGCTCGGAGTCCTCGATGCTGGCCGGCCAGATCGACGCACTGCCTGCCGACTACGCCGCCGACGTCGCGGTCGTCGTGGTCGGCGGCAACGACGTCACCCACCGGGTGCCGGTGGCCGACTCGGTCAAGCACCTCGAGGAGGCCATCGCGCGGCTGCGGGAGCGGGGCACCGCCGTCGTCGTCGGCACCTGCCCCGACCTCGGGGCGCTGCGCCCGGTGCCGCAGCCGCTCCGGGCGCTCGGCTCCCGCGCTTCCCGCCAGCTCGCCGCCGCCCAGGCCGCCGCGGCCGTGCGCGCGGGCGCGCACGCGGTGTCGCTGGCCGAGGTGGTCGGCCCGTTCTTCATCACCAACCCCGACGAGATGTTCAGCCTGGACCGCTTCCACCCCAGTGCGCTGGGCTACAAGCGCACCGCCAAGGCGATGCTGCCCTCGGTCCTCGCCGCCCTGGGTGAGCACGACGACCTCCCGTTCGGACACCTGCCGCCGGTGGTCTCCTAGCCTGCTGCCATGCCCACCGTCCTGCTGGCCACGATGTCCCTGCTCCCCGAGGGCGAGTACGGCGGTGAGCACCTGCTCTCCGCCTTCGCCGAGCGCGACGTGACGGCCCGGTGGGTGGCCTGGGACGACCCGGCCGTGGACTGGTCGGCCGCCGACCTGGTGGCCGTCCGCTCGACCTGGGACTACCACCGGCGGCTGCCGGAGTTCCTCGAGTGGGCGCGCGCCACCGAGGCGGTCGTGCCGGTCCTCAACGGCGCCGAGGTCTTCGCCTGGAACGCCGACAAGTCCTACCTGCTCGACCTGGCCGACGTGCCGGTCGTGCCCACCCGGCTGCTCGAGGACCGCGGGCTGGTCCCCACGCTGCAGGCGGCGATCGACGAGCTCGGCACCGTGCTGGTCAAGCCGCGCACCGGGGCCGGCGGGCTCGGCGTCGTGCTGGCCGACTCGGTGCGCGACCCGCGACTCGAGGGCCTCACCGCCGGCCCCTGGGTCGTCCAGCCGGTGGTGGAGTCGGTGCGCACGGAGGGGGAGCGGTCGGTCTTCGTGCTCGGTGGCGAGGTCGTCAGCCAGGTCGACAAGCAGCCGGCCGGCGACGAGGTCCGCGTGCACGAGCACTTCGGCGGGGTCTCGCGGCCGGTGCCGGTCGAGCCGGAGTGCGCCGAGCTGGCGACGGCCGCGGTCGCTGCCGCCGTACGACTGCGGGGGCGGGAGCTGCCCTACGCCCGGGTGGACATGATGCGGCTGGCCGACGGCCGGTTGGCGGTCAGCGAGCTGGAGCTGATCGAGCCCGGTCTCTACCTCGACGTGCACCCCGCGAACGCCGGGCTCTTCGCCGACGTGGTCACTGGGCTGCTGCCGGGGACCTGACGTTTGCACTCGCCCTGTGCGAGTGCTAAACATGACGGTGGCACTCTCCTGGTGAGAGTGCCAAGACACCCCGGTCCGGGGAGTCGAGGTCGCACCCCATCGGCGGGAAGGGTCCGTCGGTGGAGCGGCCGTCCGTCGCGGGCGACGAGCCGGGCCGTCCACAACTCTTTTTCGTGCGAGGAGATCGCAGGAGTTATGCCGAAGCTGATTGCATTCGACGAGGAGGCCCGTCGCGGCCTCGAGCGGGGCATGAACACCCTCGCTGACGCCGTCAAGGTGACCCTCGGTCCCAAGGGCCGCAACGTCGTGCTGGAGAAGAAGTGGGGCGCCCCCACGATCACCAACGACGGTGTGAGCATCGCCAAGGAGATCGAGCTCGAGGACCCCTACGAGAAGATCGGTGCCGAGCTCGTCAAGGAGGTCGCCAAGAAGACCGACGACGTCGCTGGTGACGGCACCACCACCGCCACCGTGCTGGCCCAGGCCATGGTCCGCGAGGGCCTGCGCAACGTGGCCGCCGGCGCCAACCCGATGGGCCTCAAGCGCGGTATCGAGGCCGCCGTGTCCGCCGTCTCCGAGAAGCTCCTCGGGATGGCGACCGACATCGAGACCCGTGAGCAGATCGCGGCCACCGCGACCATCTCCGCCGGTGGCGACACCACCGTCGGCGACGCCATCGCCGAGGCGATGGACAAGGTCGGCAAGGAGGGCGTGATCACGGTCGAGGAGTCGAACACCTTCGGCATCGACCTCGAGCTCACCGAGGGCATGCGGTTCGACAAGGGCTACATCTCGGCGTACTTCGCGACCGACATGGAGCGCATGGAGGCCGTCCTCGAGGACCCCTACATCCTCATCGCCAACCAGAAGGTCTCCAACGTCAAGGACCTGCTGCCGATCCTCGAGAAGGTCATGCAGTCGGGCAAGCCGCTGCTGATCATCGCCGAGGACACCGACGGCGAGGCGCTGTCGACCCTGGTCGTCAACAAGATCCGCGGCACCTTCAAGTCCGTGGCCGTCAAGGCCCCCGGCTTCGGTGACCGCCGCAAGGCCATGCTGCAGGACATCGCGATCCTCACCGGTGGCCAGGTCATCTCCGAGGAGGTCGGCCTCAAGCTCGAGAGCACCGGCATCGAGCTGCTCGGCCAGGCCCGCAAGGTCGTCATCACCAAGGACGAGACCACCATCGTCGAGGGTGCCGGCGACGCCTCGCAGATCGAGGGCCGGGTCAACCAGATCCGTGCCGAGATCGAGAAGTCGGACTCCGACTACGACCGCGAGAAGCTCCAGGAGCGCCTCGCCAAGCTGGCCGGCGGCGTGGCCGTCATCAAGGTCGGCGCGGCCACCGAGGTCGAGCTCAAGGAGCGCAAGCACCGCATCGAGGACGCCGTGCGCAACGCCAAGGCAGCTGTCGAGGAGGGCATCGTCGCCGGCGGTGGCGTGGCCCTCATCCAGGCCGCCGCGGGCGCGTTCGAGAAGCTCGAGCTCGAGGGCGACGAGGCCACCGGCGCCAAGATCGTCCAGGTGGCCACCGAGGCCCCGCTGAAGCAGATCGCGATCAACGCCGGCCTCGAGGGCGGCGTCGTGGCGGAGAAGGTGCGCAACCTGACCCCCGGTCACGGCCTCAACGCGGCCACCGGCGAGTACGTCGACATGCTGGCTGCCGGCATCATCGACCCCGCCAAGGTGACCCGCAGCGCGCTGCAGAACGCCGCCTCCATCGCGGCGCTCTTCCTCACCACCGAGGCGGTCGTCGCGGACAAGCCCGAGAAGGCTGCCCCGATGCCCGGTGGCGACGGCGGCATGGGCGGCATGGACTTCTGAGTCCCACCGCTCCACAGCACCACTGAGGAGGGCCCCGGTCGCGAGAGCGACCGGGGCCCTTCCGCATCGTGTGGGGTCGTGCCCCTGAGCGGGCGCCATGGCGCCCGCTCAGGGGCACGACCCGGAACCGTCAGAGGCCCCGGGCGGTGCGCCAGGCCTCGAACGCCTCGCGCGAGGTCTTCGAGGGGCGGTAGCCGAAGACCTCGACCAACCGGTCGTTGGCCAGCACCGGGCGGTGCTTGAGGAAGATCGTCTGCTCGGGCCCGTACGCCGTCAGGCCGAGCCGCTTCCCGACCGCCAGCGCGACCCGCAGCAGCCCCTCGGGCAGCGCGAGGACCGGCTTCCCGAGCGACTCGGCGATCTCCGGGATGCTCATCGCGCCCGTGCCGGCCACGTTGAAGGCACCGGTGGCCTCGCTGGTGACCGCGCGCTCGATGATCGCGACCACGTCGGTGTCCCAGATGAAGACGAACGGGGAGTCCGAGCCGCGGATCTGCAGCATCCGCGGCCGCTCGAACAACGCGGTGATCTGGTTGTCCACGCTCTTGCCGAGGATCGTGCCGATCCGCAGCACCACCTGCTCCAGCTCCGGGTGGGTCCCGCGCAGGTCGGCGAGCATCTCCTCGACCAGTCGCTTGTGGTGGCTGTAGGCGAACGCCTCGTTGCCGCGCAGCGGGTCGTCCTCGTGCAGCCAGCCGTCGTGGGCCGCCCCGTTGTCGGGGTGGTACCCGTAGGCCGCACCCGACGACGACACGACCACGCGCTGCACCCCGTGGGCCAGGCACGCGTCGAGCACGTGCCGGGTGCCGTCCACGTCGACGGCGTACTCCTTGGCACGGGAGGAGTCCTTGCCCGGCGTGACGATCGAGGCGAGGTGGACGACCACCTCGGTGCCGTGCTCGCCGACGACCCGGTCGACCAGGGCCGCGTCGGTGACGTCCAGGACGACGTGCTCGACGCCGTCGACGGGGGAGTCGGGCAGTCGGAGGTCGCCGCTGACCACGCGGTGGCCGGCGGCGGCGAGGCCGCGCACGACCGAGGAACCGAGGAAGCCGCTGCCGCCGGTCACCAGCACCGTGCGCGGGCCGGGGCCGCTCACGCGACCGGCTCCGGCGTACGCCGTCCGGCCCGCATGCCCCACCACTGGGCCACGGCGAGGCCGGCGATGATGTCCCAGATGCCCCACCAGGCGGCGACCAGCGCCATCCCGCCGAGGCCGTCGAAGAAGGCGAAGACGAGCACGAGGCCGAGGCCGGAGTTGCGGATGCCGACCTCGAAGGTCATCGCCTTGCGGCTGCGCTCGGGCAGCCCGGTGGCGCGCGCGATGCCGTAGCCGAGCAGCAGCGCGAGGGCGTCGTGGAGGAACACGGCCACGAGCACGATGCCGATGTAGTTCACGAAGATCGACCAGTTGCCGGCGACGCCGACGACGATCACGGCACCGAGGGCGAGGAACGCGACGGGGCCGACCACCTTGCCGGCCCGCTCGGCGAAGCGCGGCCACTTCGTCGCGATCGCGATGCCGACGACGAAGGGGATGCCGATGACGGTGCCGATCTCGAGCAGCATGTCGACGGCGTCGAGCGAGATGTCCTCCAGCAGCTCCTTGCCGGTGGGGTGCAGCGAGCCCCAGAACGCGACGTTGAGCGGCATCGCCACGATGGCCAGCACGTTGCCGACCGCGGTCATCGACACCGAGAGCGCCACGTCGCCGCGGGCGCGGTGGGTGAGGATGTTGGAGACGTTGCCGGGCGGGCAGCAGGCCACCAGGATCATGCCGAGGGCCACCGAGCCGCGCACGTCGAGGAGCAGGGTCAGCACGAAGGTCAGGGCCGGGAGCACCAGGAACTGCGCGACGACCCCGATGGCGATCGACCCGGGGCGCTTGGCGGCGGCGAGGAAGTCCGAGGGGCGGGTCTCGAGCGCGACACCGAGCAGGATCGCGCCGATGACGATCTTCAGCGTCGTCAGCGACCCCTCCTCGAAGGCGATCCGGATGCTGTCGACGTCCGCGTCCGCTCCGACCAACAGGGCCAGCGGGATCATCGGACCTCCTCGTGGGTGCGGGGAGCCGACGGCTCGGGGGCGGGGAGCGGGTCGAGCAGCGCGAGGTGCTCGGCCAGCGACGCCTTGTAGGCGTCCTTGTTGACGTAGTAGGACATCCGCTCCAGCGCGAGGTAGCGGTACCCGCCGCTGAGGTCGGGCTTCGGCCCGGCGATGCGACGGTCCATCTCGGCGGCGGCCGCCGGGTCGTCGCGCCGCGCGCGGAGGTACGCCGCCACGAGCTCGGCCTGGGCGTACCTGCCCTGCCAGCCGATCCCGCTGGCCTCGAGCATCCCGAGCACGAAGAGCGTGCTCTGCGCGGGGGTGCGGCGCGGCGGGAAGATGTTGAGGAACAGCTGCGGCGACCAGCCGTCCCAGGCCAGCAGCTCGCGGTCGACGAAGGGGTAGTGCAGGCGGTAGCCGGTGGCCAGCACGACCAGGTCGTACTCGTGGCGCTGGCCGTCGACGAAGCGCACCCCGTCGCCGTCGAGCCGGTCGATGTCGGGCCGGACGGTCACGTCGCCGTGCCCGATGTGGTGCAGGACCAGGGTGTTCACGATCGGGTGCGACTCGTAGATCTTGTAGTCCGGCTTCGGGAACCCGAAGCGCACCGGGTCGCCGGTGAACGCCTTGAGCACCCGCGAGTCCACGGCCTGCTTGATCCGCGCGGGCAGCGGCTTGCCCTGGTTGAGGGTGTCGGCGGGCTTGCCGAAGAGGTACTTCGGGACGAAGTAGTAGCCGCGGCGCACGCTCAGGTCGACAGACGCCGCGCGGTGGGCGGCGTCGACGGCGATGTCGCAGCCGGAGTTGCCGGCGCCGATGATCAGCACCCGCTTGCCCGCGAAGACGTCGGCGTCGCGGTAGTCGCTGGTGTGCATCAGCTCGCCGTCGAAGGAGCCGGCGAACGTCGGCACCGACGGCTCGCTCAGCGTGCCGTTGCACAGCAGCACGGCGGAGTGGCGCTCGGTGCGGGTGCCGTCGGGCCCGGTGCTGGTCACCAGCCACTGCTCCGACCCTGGAGCGGGGTCGGGCTCCACAGCGGTCACCTCGGTGCCGAAGCGGATCTGCTCGCGCAGGCCGAAGGTGTCGGCGAAGTCGCGGAAGTAGCCGTGCAGCTCCCGGTGGCTGGGGTAGTCGGCCACCTCCTCGCGCATCGGGAACTCGGCGTACGCCGTGGTGGTCTTCGACGAGATCAGGTGCGCCGACTCGTACATCGTGCTGCGCGGCCCGTCGATGTGCCACAGCCCGCCGACGTCGTCGGCCAGCTCGTAGCCGACCGCCGGGACGCCGTAGCGCTGCAGGGTGCGCAGGGCGGCCAGCCCAGTGGGGCCGGCGCCGATCACGGCGCAGGTGAGGTCCTCGTCGCGGGGCAGGTCAGCCACGGTCGGCTCCTTCGGTGGCGGTCATCCGTCGGGTCATCAGGCGCTCGTAGAGCCCGGGCGCGAGGCGGCGCACGTGCCAGGCGACATGCGCGGTGCGGCCCACCAGCACCCGCGGGCGACGCTTCTGCACGCCCTCGAGCACGGCCCGCGCGACGTCGTCGGCGGTGACCGCCGAGCCGGTGGTGGTGCGCTCGGTGCCGCCCTCGGCCGTGCCGAGGTGGGTGGTGAGGAAGGTCGGGTGCACCAGCGTCACGCCGACGCCGTCGCGCGCCAGCTCGGGGCGCAGGGACTCGAACATCCCCGTGACGGCGTGCTTGGCGGCGACGTACGCCGGCCGGCCGACGACCGGGGCGAAGCCCGCGACCGAGCTGATCACCACGACGTGGCCGCGGCTCTCGCGCAGCGCCGGCAGCGCGGCCTGGGTGCAGGAGACCGAGCCGAGGTGGTTGACCGCCAGCACCTGCCGGTGGGTCTCGACGTCGTGGTCGTCGAAGGCACCGATCGCCGAGATGCCGGCGTTGTTGACCAGCAGGTCGATCCGCCCGTGGTCGGCGACGATGCGCTCGAACACCGCGCGGACCTCGGCGTCGTCGGTGATGTCGCAGCCGACCATCGTGCCGCTCGCCAGCCGGTCGGGCGGGCAGGCCGACGGCAGGTCGAGCCCGACGACGTCGTAGCCGGCGTCGGTCAGCGTGGCGGTCAGTGCGGTGCCGATCGCGCCGGCGGCGCCGGTGACGACGGCGACCTGTCGCGTGTGATCCACGTCTCTCCCCTCGGTCGGGAGCGACCCTAGGACATCTCCTACGCTCGCGCGCCCGATGGGGCGCGCGTCCCTGGCACGATCGACCCGTGACCACCGTCGATCCACCGGCCCCGGCCCGCTCGACCGCCGCCGGGCTGCTGCTCGCCGCGGGTGCCGGCTCGCGGATGGGGATGCCCAAGGCGCTGGTCCACGACGAGCGGGGCTCGTGGCTGCGCCGTGGTGTCGAGGTGCTGCGCGAGGGCGGCTGCGACCCGGTGGTCGTGGTGCTCGGTGCGGCCCCCGAGGCAGCCGACCTGCTGGACGACTCCGTGACGGTCGTGGTGGCGCAGGAGTGGGCCGAGGGGATGGGGGCCTCGCTGCGGGCCGGGTTGGCCGCCCTGGCCGGTCTCGGGCCGGACGTGACGTCGGTGGTGGTCAGCCTGGTCGACCTGCCCGACCTGGTGCCGGAGGTGGTCTCGCGGGTGGTCGGCGGTGCCGGTGCGGCCGCGCTGGCGCGAGCGGCGTACGACGGCGTGCCGGGGCACCCGGTGCTGCTCGGCCGTGACCACTGGGCCGGCGTGGCCACTGCGGCCACGGGGGACCGGGGGGCGCGCGACTACCTCGCGACCGCGGACGTCGTGCTCGTCGAGTGCGGCGATCTCGCGAGTGGCCGCGACGTCGACACCCGCTGAGTCGTGCCGGGGCGACCGGTCGGGGTCGCGTGGTAAGCCTGCCTCGTGCCCCGACCGCTCGCCGCCGACTCGACCGTCCTGCCCCCAGTGACCTGGGAGGGGGTCGCGCTCGGCCTCGCGGTGCTGGTCGTCGGCTACCTGGTCGGCCGGGCCCTGGGATGGGCCGTCGGGCACGTGCTGCTGTGGCGGGGTCGCTCGCCGAGTGCCAGCGCGATGTTCGCGACGCTGACCCGATGGGTGGTGCTGGTGGTCGCCTTCGCAGCGACCGTGACGGTCATCTTCCCCAGCGTGCAGCCCGTCAACGCGCTCGGTGGCATCGGGGTGCTCTCGATCGCGGCGGGCATCGCGTTCCAGACGGTGCTCGGCAACATGTTCGCCGGCATCGTGATCCTGGCGCGTGACACCTTCCGCGTCGACGACCAGGTCGCGATCCGTGACGTGGCCGGCACCGTCACGGCGGTCTCGCTGACCAGCACCTCGGTGCGGACCTTCGACGGTCGACTGGTGCACGTTCCCAACGCGGTCGTGCACTCGGAGGTGGTGACGGTGCAGACCGGCTACGAGCAGGTGCGTTCCACGGTGGCTGTGGACATCGACGACGCGGCCGACCTCGACCTCGCCGTCCGCGTGGCCGAGCGGTCGATGCTCACCGTGCCGGGCGTGCTCGCCGACCCACCGCCGCAGGCGTTGCTGCAGGAGGTCGGCACCGCCACCGTCCGGATGGACCTGCGGTTCTGGTCCGGGGCCCGACAGATGGAGACCCGGATCGCCCAGCACGAGGTGATCCGTGCGGTGCTGCGCGGGCTGTCCGACGCAGGGGTCAAGACGGGGTCCGACGTCGTCACCGTCACCGCGACGCCCGAGCTCCTCGCCGCCCTGGGGCAGCGCGAGCGGGGCGAGCAGAGCGAGAGGTCCTAGCCGCTCCGCCGCACCCGGATCGGCCCCTTGGCGGTGGAGGGGTCCACGACCTTCCCGCCCTGGGTGACCTCGACCTCGCCGGCCGCGACGAGCCGTCGCGCGGCGCGACGCGCGGGCTCCATCAGGTCGCGCCAGTCCTCGCCGCCGACCTCGCGGGCCGCCTCGCTGGGACAGATCGTGGCGCCGCCCTTCCGGGAGGCGAGCAGCGAGCGGATGCTGGCCTCCAGCGCGCTGTCGGTGTCGGTGACCTTGTGCCGGCGGCAGGCGTCGGAGCAGTACCTCACCTCGTCCCACGAGCGCGCCCACTTCTTCCGCCACTCGATGGTGCGGCCGCAGGAGGCGCAGGTCTTGGGCTCGGGGACGGGCACGTCCTCCAGTGTGGGCACGCTCCAACCGCCGACCAACACCCGGCTGTCTAGCCTGTGGCCATGCAGGTCGAGTCCAGCGCGCAGGTCGCCGAGCAGCTCGCCGCGACGGGCTACCTCTGCGACGAGTCGCTGGCGACCGTGGTCTTCCTGGCCGGGCGGATGCAGCGCCCGCTGCTGCTCGAGGGCGAGCCGGGCACCGGCAAGACCGCACTGGCCGAGGCGCTGGCGCAGGTCGCCGGGGTGCCGCTGCTGCGGCTGCAGTGCTACGAGGGGATCGATGCCTCGCAGGCGCTCTACGACTGGGACTTCCCGCGCCAGGTGCTGCACCTGCGGGCCCTGGAGGCCGCGGGCGGTGCCGACGCGGTCGAGGCCGAGAAGAGCCTGTACGACGAGCGGTTCCTGCTCGCGCGCCCCGTGCTCGCCGCCCTGCAGCAGGCCCCCGCGGTGCTGCTGGTCGACGAGGTCGACCGGGCCGACGACGAGTTCGAGGCGTTCCTGCTCGAGGTGCTGTCGACGTACCAGGTCTCGATCCCCGAGCTCGGCACCGTGCGCGCCGCCGAACCACCGCTGGTGGTGCTCACCTCCAACCGCACCCGCGAGCTGCACGACGCGCTGAAGCGGCGCTGCCTCTACCACTGGGTCGACCACCCGGGGCTGGAGCGGGAGGTCGAGATCGTCCGCACCCGGCTGCCGCAGGTGTCCGCGGCGCTGGCCCGGCAGGTGGTGGGCGTGGTGCAGCAGCTGCGCGGCGACACCGGGCTGCAGAAGCCGCCGGGCGTGGCGGAGACGCTGGACTGGGCGCAGGCGCTGCACCACCTCGGGTGCGCCGAGCTCGACCTGGAGACCGCCGCGCGGACGCTGGGGGCGCTGGTGAAGTACCGCGAGGACGCCGACCGCGTGAAGCACGCGCTCGACCGGCTGCTGACGTCATGAGTGGCGACCTGCACAGGGGTCCCGACGAGGTGCTGCTGGGCTTCACGACCGCCCTGCGCGCCGCCGGGGTGGCGGTGACGCACGACCGGGCGGCGGCGTTCCTCGAGGCCTGCACGCACGTGGGACTGGCCGACGCAGGGGCGGTGCGGACCGCCGGCCGCTCCACGCTGTGCGGCGGGCCGGCGGACCTGCACCGCTTCGACGGCGTCTTCGAGGCCTACTTCGACCACCGGGCAGGGCTGCCGCGCCCGCGCGCTGCGACGCCGGGCGCGCCGACGCTGACCTCGCTGCCGGAGACCGACGCCGACGGCGCTGGTCAGGGCGAGGAGTCCGATCCCGTGCGGGCGCGGGCCAGCGACGCCGAGGTGCTGCGGCACCGCGACGTCGCCACGCTGAGCGCGGGGGAGAAGCAGCGGCTCGCCGCCCAGCTCGCCCGGTTGCGCTTCCGCCCGCCGCGGCGGCGTACCGCCCGGCACGACCGCTGGCACCGCGGGCAGGTCGACGCCCGCGCCACGGTCCGCGCCTCGCTGCGCCGGCTGGGTGAGCCCGCCCCCATCGCCTACCGACGCCGCGGCACCCGCCCGCGCCGCGTGGTGCTGCTCGTCGACGTGTCCGGCTCGATGAGCGGGTACGCCGACGCCCTGCTGCGCGTGGCGCACCGGCTGACCCACGTGCCCGACGCGCGGGTCGAGACCTTCACCGTCGGCACCCGGCTCACCCACCTCACCCGGGCGCTGTCGGTCCGCGACCCCGAGCGGGCGCTGGTCGCGGCCGGCGAGACCGTGCCCGACTGGTCCGGCGGCACCCGGCTGGGGGAGTCGTTGCAGGTCTTCCTCGACCGCTGGGGTCGCCGGGGCCTGGCCCGCGGGGCGGTCGTGGTGGTGCTCAGCGACGGCTGGGAGCGCGGTGACCCGACGCTGCTGGCCGAGCAGGTGCGGCGGCTGCGACGGATCGCGCACCGGGTGGTGTGGGTCAACCCGCACCGCGGCAAGGCCGGCTACGAGCCGGTGCAGGGCGGCGTGGTGGCGGTGCTGCCCCACGTCGACGACTTCCTCGCCGGCCACTCGCTGGCGACCTACTCCGAGCTGTGCGAGGTGCTCTCCCGTGCGTGACGTGCTGCCCGAGCTGATGGCGTGGTGGGAGGCCGGCGAGACCGTCGGCGTCGCCACCGTCGTGGCGACCTTCCGCTCCGCCCCGCGACCGGCCGGTGCCTCGATGCTGGTCGGCCCCGACGCCACCGCGGTCGGGTCGGTGTCGGGCGGGTGCGTCGAGGGCGCGGTCTACGAGCAGGCGTCGACTGTCGTCGGCAGCGGCGAGCCGGTGCTGGAGCGCTACGGCGTCTCCGACGACGACGCCTTCGCGGTCGGACTGACGTGCGGCGGCATCCTCGACGTGTACGTCGAGAAGGTCTCCCGCGAGACCTTCCCCGAGCTCGGCGAGGTGGCCGCCGACGTCGAGGCCGGGCGGCCCGTCGCGCTGGCCACGGTGATCGAGCACCCCGACGCCGGTGTGCGGGGCCGGCGCGTCGTCGTACGGCCCGGGGAGGGGCTGGCGGGCTCGCTCGGCTCGCCGCGGATGGACGACGCCGTCCACGACGATGCCCTGGGGCTGCTGGCCAGCGGCTCGAACGCGACGCTGACCTACGGCCCCGACGGCGAGCGGCGCGGCGAGGGGATGCGGGTGTTCGTGTGGGGCTTCGCGCCGAAGCCCCGGATGCTGGTCTTCGGGGCGATCGACTTCGCGGCGGCGGTGGCGCGGGTCGGGTCGTTCCTCGGCTACCACGTGACCGTCTGCGACGCCCGGCCCGTCTTCGCGACCGCCTCGCGCTTCCCCGACGCCGACGAGGTCGTCGTGGACTGGCCGCACCGCTACCTCGCCGCCGAGGTCGAGGCCGGCCGGATCGACCCGCGCACCGTGCTCGCGGTGCTCACGCACGACCCGAAGTTCGACGTCCCGCTGCTCGAGGTGGCCCTGCGCCTCGACGTCGCCTACGTCGGCGCGATGGGCTCCCGGCGCACCCACGACGACCGGCTGGCGCGACTGCGGGAGGTCGGCCTCACCGCCGCCGAGATCGACCGGCTCTCCTCGCCCATCGGCCTCGACCTCGGCGCCCGCACCCCCGAGGAGACCGCCATCTCCATCGCCGCCGAGATCGTCGCCGGCCGCTGGGGTGGCTCCGGCGAGCGGCTCGCCACCACCTCGGGGCGGATCCACGGGGAGGAGTAGGAAGGTTTGACCGCGAGCCGGAAGGTCTGACCGCGCTGCCGAAGGTCTGACCGCGCTGCCGAAGGTCTGACTGACGTCAGTCCAACCTTCGCCGTCGCGGTCGAACCTTCGACCGCCATCCCGAAGGTCTGACTGACATCAGTCAGACCTTGCACCCCGCCGCTTGACCCCACCCGCCACAGTGGACCCATGAGGCTCCCGCGCGGGTGGATCCGGCCGGTCACGACGTACGCCGCCGGGCTGGCGCTGCTCGCACCGCTCGGCGCCTGCAGCAGCGACTCGGCGGGTCCATCGGCGGACCCGAGGCCGAGCACGACCGTGCCGACGGCGCCCGCCGACACCCCCACCAGCGAGCCCACGGACGAGCCGAGCGACCAGCCCACCGGCGACCCCACCGGCGACCCCACCGGAGAGCCCGAGCCCGAGGAGACCCTCCCGCCCGTGCGCGACCCGCAGAGCCTGCCGGCCCTCATGCGCGAGGACGTGCGCGGCGGCGGCCTGCGCACGACGGCGCAGCTGGCCGAGACCGACCGGTGGACCGGCTACGCGGCGGCGTACCGAGTCAACGGCGCCACCGTCACCGGCGAGCTGCTGGTGCCCAAGGGCGAGGGGCCGTTCCCGGCGCTGGTGCTCAGCCACGGCTACATCGACCCCGCGATCTACACGCTGGGCCGCGGGATGAGCCGCGAGCAGGAGTGGTTCGCGGCGGCCGGCTTCGTGGTGCTGCACACCGACTACCGCGGCCACGCCGGCTCCGACCCGGTCAGCCCGATGGGCAGGGAGACCCGACTGGTCTACACCCGCGACGCCATCGGGGCGGTGAAGGCGCTGAAGCGGATGGACTACGTCGACCCCGACCGCACCGCCTTCGTCGGCCGCTCCATGGGTGGCGGCGTCACCCTCAACGCCATCGTCGCCGAGCCCGACCTGGTCGACGCGGCGGTGGTCTTCGCCTCGGTGAGCAGCCGTTTCGTCGACAACCTGCGCCAGTTCACCGAGCCCAACCGGCCCGACGGGGCGCGGGCGTTCTACGACGAGCACGGCACGCCCGAGGAGTCGCCGCGCTTCTACCGCGACCTGTCCAGCCGCACCTTCTTCGACCGGGTCGAGGTGCCGGTCATGCTCCACCACGGCACCGCCGACGACACCTGCCCGCCCGCCTGGTCGCGGCAGACCGACCGGCTCCTGCGCGCGGCCGGCGCCCGCAGCACGCTGGTGGAGTGGCCGGGGGAGGGGCACGCGTTCGGCCCGCGGTTCGCCGACTCGATGCGGCGTACCGTCGCCTTCCTGCGGCGCCACCTCGAGGTGTGACCCGCGTCACCACCGCGGTGCTAGGTTCGCGCCATGGAAGCGGACCTGCGGGCTCGCCGGGTCGACGCGGTGCGCGCGTGGACCTCCTTCGTCGAGCACGGTGACGGCGCCGAGCACCTCGTGCGGCCCGAGATCTTGTCGAGCTGGGCGCGCTCGGAGCAGACGATCTCCCCGGAGGTCGCCTACGCGCCGCTCGACGACGAGCAGGAGACCGCGGCCTACTTCCGCGAGTCCCCGCTGCAGACCGCCGTCGAGCGGGTCGAGGAGGACCTGCGTCGCACCGCCGAGGACGGCGACCTCGTCGTCGCGGTGACCGACCCCCAGACCCGCATCCTGTGGACGTACGGCGGTCGCACCATGCGCCGCAAGGCCGAGAGCGTGAACTTCGTGGCCGGTGGTCGCTGGGACGACCGCTCGGCCGGCACCAACGCCCTGGACCTGGCCAACCGCCTGGACCGCGCGGCGATGGTCTTCAGTGCCGAGCACTACGCCTCGATGGTGCACAACTGGGTCTGCTGGGCCGCGCCGGTGCACGACCCGGTCACCGGCGTGCAGCTGGGCGTCCTGGACCTCTCCACCACCTGGGACCGCACCCACCCGATCGGTCTGGCCACCGCGCAGGTCATGGCGCGGCTCATCGAGCAGGCGATGCCGGCCAGCGCGACCCCGCTGGGGCGGGCCCCCGCCCCCGGCGAGGGCCAGCCGGGGCTGGTGCTGTCGGTGCTCGGCACCGCTGAGGCCCACCTCGACGGCCAGCGGCTGCTGCTCAACCGGCGCCAGACCGAGATCCTCGCGCTGCTGGCCCTGCACCCCGAGGGCCTGTCCCTGGACCGGCTGCACGCCGCGGTCTACGGCGACCACGCCGTCACGTTCTCCACCCTCAAGGCCGAGGTGTCGCACCTGCGTCATGCCCTGGGCGGTCAGCTCTCCTCGCGCCCCTACCGGCTGACGATGCCGGTGGCCACCGACGTCGACCACGTCCTGTCGATGCTGCGCCGGGGCCGGCTCGCGCGGGCGGTGGAGGCCTACGGCGGCGACCTGCTGCCCGGCACGGACTCACCCGCCCTGCAGGAGCTCGGCGAGTACGTCGCCGTGGCCGTCCGCGAGGCGCTGCTGGCCGACCCCGACCCCGAGGCGGTCGCGACCTACGGCGAGCGCGCCCCCTACGACACCGAGGTCGTCGAGGCGGCCCTGGCCCGGCTGGGCGGTCGGGCCCACCCGCTCGCCCCCCTGCTCAAGGCACGGCTGGCCGCTGCTCGCGCCTGAGTCACCGACGTCGACCGCCAACCCTCGTCCAACCTGGTGCTCCTAGCGTGAGCCGGGTCACACGACCCCGACCTCACTCACGCTCCAAGGGAGAGTCCATGACCCGGATCAGCCTCACCGTCGACGGCGCCAGGGTCGCCGACGACGTCGAGCCGCGGATGCTGCTGGTGCAGTACCTGCGCGAGCGCCTCGGCAAGACCGGCACCGTCATCGGGTGCGACACCAGCAACTGCGGCGCCTGCACCGTGCACCTCGACGGTGAGTCCGTGAAGTCCTGCAACGTCCTGGCCGTCCAGGCCGACGGCTGCGAGGTCACCACCATCGAGGGCCTGGCCCAGGACGGGCAGCTGCACCCGGTCCAGGAGGCCTTCCGCGAGTGCCACGGCCTGCAGTGCGGCTTCTGCACGCCGGGCATGGTCATGCAGAGCGTGGCACTGCTGAAGGAGAACCCCCAGCCCAGCGAGGAGGAGATCCGGCTCGGGCTCGAGGGCAACCTGTGCCGCTGCACCGGCTACCACAACATCGTCAGGGCGGTGCAGCACGCCGCCGGCGCCGGCTCGACCAGCACCAGCGACACGGGCGCGGAGCAGGGGGTGACGGCATGACCGCCGTCCAGGAGCCCGCAGCCGGCTCGGCAGCCACCGGGGGAGAGATCGGCCGCGAGCGCCGCCGCAAGGAGGACCAGCGGCTCATCACCGGTCGCACCCGCTGGACCGACAACCTCGCGCTCCCGGGGATGCTGCACCTGGCGATGGTCCGCAGCCCCTTCGCCCACGCGAAGATCGTCTCGATCGACACCAGCGAGGCCAAGAACGCCACCAACGTCGTCGACGTCCTCACCGGCGCCGACCTCGGCGAGGCGCAGGGCGCCTGCATCAACGCCTGGGCGATCACCGAGGACCAGGTCACCCCGCCGCACCTGCCGATGCCGACCGACCGGGTCGCCTTCGCCGGCGAGGTCGTGGCGGTCGTCGTGGCCCGCAGCGCCGCCGAGGCGCGCGACGCCGCCGAGCTCGTCGACGTGGAGTACGACGAGCTGCCGGCCGCCCTCGACCTCAAGCAGGCCGCCGAGGACACCGTGCTGGCCCACCCGGACCTCGGCACCAACAAGTCGGCGTTCTGGCGCTTCGACTCCGCCGACGCCGGCACCGGCGGCGACGTCGAGGCCGCCATCGACAAGGCGCGCGGCGACGGCATCGTCCTGGAGCGCGAGTACCGCCAGCAGCGGCTGATCCCCGCCTTCATGGAGCCCCGCTCCGTCGTCGTGGACCCCACCGGTGAGCAGATCACCGTCTGGTCGGCCACCCAGGTGCCGCACATCCTGCGCTTCGCCATCGCCGCCACCACGGGGGTGCCGGAGTCGAAGATCCGGGTCATCGCCCCCGACGTGGGTGGCGGCTTCGGCGGCAAGCTGCAGCAGACCCCGGAGGAGATGATCGCCTTCGCCGTCGCCCGCCGGCTCGGCCGCCCGGTGAAGTTCACCGAGACCCGCAGCGAGTCGCTGATGACCGCCCACCACGGCCGTGACCAGTGGCAGAAGCTGACGCTGGCCGCCGAAAAGGACGGCACCGTCACGGGCCTGAAGGTCGAGCTGCTCGCCGACCTCGGCGCCTACGTGGCGATCGTCGGCGGTGGCGTGCCGGTGCTCGGCGCCTTCATGTTCAACTCGATCTACAAGTTCCCGAGCTACCGCTTCGACTGCCAGACGGTGCTGACCAACAAGACCTGGACCGACGCCTACCGCGGCGCCGGCCGTCCCGAGGCCACCTTCGCCATCGAGCGGCTGATGGACGAGCTGGCCGCCGAGCTCGGCGAGGACCCGATCGAGGTCCGCCGGCGCAACTGGATCGACGCCGACGAGTTCCCTTTCACCACCGTCGCGGGGCTGGAGTACGACTCCGGGGACTACGAGAAGGCCACCCAGCGGGCGATGGAGATGCTCGGCTACGACGAGCTGCGCGCCGAGCAGAAGCAGCGCCGCGAGGCCGGTGACCGGGTCCAGCTCGGCATCGGGGTCTCGACCTTCACCGAGATGTGCGGCCTCGCGCCGTCGCGGGTGCTGGGCCAGCTCAACTACGGCGCCGGCGGCTGGGAGCACGCCAGCGTCCGGATGCTCGCCACCGGCACGGTCGAGGTCGTCACCGGCGCCTCCGCGCACGGGCAGGGCCACGAGACGGCGTTCAGCCAGATCGTCGCCGACCGGCTCGGCGTCCCGTTCGAGGACGTCGAGGTCCTGCACGGCGACACCCAGGTCGCGCCCAAGGGCCTGGACACCTACGGCTCGCGCTCCCTCGTCGTCGGCGGCGAGGCGCTGGTCAAGGCCGTCGACAAGGTCATCGAGAAGGCCCGGCCGCTCGCCGCCCACCTGCTCGAGGCATCCGCCGACGACCTCGAGTACGCCGGTGGGCGGTTCGGTGTGCGCGGCACGGACCAGGGCATCACCATCCAGGAGCTGGCCACGGCCGCCTTCGCCGCGCACTCCTACCCCGAGGACATGGAGCCCTCGCTGGACGCCGAGGCCACCTACGACCCGGTGAACTTCAACTTCCCGCACGGGACCCACCTGTGCGCGGTCGAGGTGGACACCGAGACCGGGCAGGTGTCGATGCGCAAGTACGCCTGCTGCGACGACATCGGCAACATCATCAACCCGATGATCGTCGCCGGGCAGGTGCACGGCGGGCTGGTCCAGGGCATCGCGCAGGCGCTGTGGGAGGAGGCGGTCTTCGACGACTCCGGCACCTTGGTCTCCGGGTCGTTCACCGACTACCTGCTGCCCACCGCGGCCGACACGATCTCCTTCGACATCGACCACACGACCTCGCCGTCGCTGACCAACACGCTCGGCACCAAGGGCGTGGGCGAGGCCGGGACGATCGCCTCGACCCCGGCGGTCGTGAACGCGGTCGTCGACGCCGTACGTCACCTCGGCATCGACGACATCGCCATGCCCTGCACGCCCGAGCGCGTGTGGAGGGCCATCCAGGGCGTCGCCAAGGGCGGCGCCACCGAGGGTGCGGCGATGCCGCACTTCGACGCCTCGACGGGCATGGACGGCACCGTCGACCGGACCACCGGAGGTGCGCAGTGATCCCCGCCCAGTTCGACTACCTGGCCCCGACCACGGTCGACGAGGCCCTGGCCGCGCTCGCCGAGCACGGCGACGAGGCCAAGATCCTCGCCGGCGGGCAGTCGCTGCTGCCGGTGCTGCGGATGCGGCTCAACGCCCCGGAGGTCGTCATCGACCTCGGGCGGATCCCCGAGCTGCGGGGGGTCCGCGACGACGGCGACCACCTGGTCATCGGGGCGATGACCCGGCACGCCGACGTGCTCCGGGACCCGATGGTCGCCGAGCACGCCGCGCTGCTGCAGCGGGCGGTCACCCACCTCGCCGACGAGCAGATCCGGCACCGGGGGACCTTCGGCGGCGCGTTGGCGCACGCCGACCCGGCCGGCGACGTCGGGGCGCCGGCGCTGGCGCTGGCCTGCGAGATGGTGATCGCCGGCCGCGACGGCACCCGCACGGTCGCGGCCGACGACTTCTTCGTCGACCTGTTCGAGACCGCCGTCGGCGAGGACGAGATCCTCACCGCCGTCCGGGTCCCGAAGCACACCGGCTGGGGCGCGCACTACGAGAAGTTCGTGCGCGTCGCCCACCAGTGGCCGATCGTCGCCGTCGCTGCGGCTGTCCGGGTCGAGGGCGGCACCATCGCCGAGGCGCGGGTCGGGCTGACCAACATGGGCTCGACGCCGCTGCGCGCCCGGGCCGTGGAGGACGCGCTGCGCGGGCAGCCGGCCACCGAGGACGCCGTGCGTGAGGCGGCATCGCGTGCCGCCGAGGGCACCAACCCGCCCTCGGACCTCAACGGTGACTCCGACTACCGCAGCCACCTCGCGACCGTCCTGACCCGGCGCGCGGTCCTCGCGGCGGCAGGGGGCTGAGGCAGGCGTGGAGCTCAGGCACAGCTTCACCGTCCCCCTCGACATCGAGGCGACGTGGGCGCACTTCGGGGACATCGCGGCCCTGGCCGCGTGCTTCCCGGGCGCCGTCGTCACCGACGTCGAGGGGGACACCTTCCGCGGCACCGTCAAGGTCAAGCTCGGGCCGATCGCCCTGCAGTACGCCGGGTCCGGCACCTTCGTGGAGAAGGACGACGACGCGCACCGCTTCGTGGTCGAGGCCAAGGGCAAGGACAAGCGCGGCAACGGCACCGCCGGCGCGACCGTCACCCTGGCGATGACCGCCGCCGGGGAGTCGACCGACGTGCAGGTCGACACCGACCTGGCCATCACCGGCAAGCCGGCGCAGTTCGGCCGCGGGGTGATGCAGGACGTCTCCGACAAGCTGCTCGGACAGTTCGTCAGCTGCCTCGAGCAGCGGCTCGGTGCGCCCGAGCCCGCTGCCCCCGAGGGCTCGACGGAGCCGGAGGAGCCGGCGTCGTCGGGCTCCTCGGCACCCGACGGGCCACCCCCGGCGCCGGCGGCGGCGCGCCCGGCCCCCCCGCCGTCGTCGCCGGCCCCCCGTCCCGCGCCCGCGGCGACGGGAGCCGACGACTCGCTGGACCTCGGGGCGACCGTGCTGCCGGTCCTGCTGCGGACCTACGGTCCTCGGCTCGCGGCGGTGCTGGGCCTGGTGGCGCTGCTCGTCGTCGTACGCCGGATCCTGCGGTAGCCGGTCGTCGGGTCACGCCCCGTCCTGCCCCGCGCGCGCGGCACTAGGCTCCGGGGCGTGACTCGCCTCCTCGGCCTGCTCCTGGGTCTGGTCCTGCTGTGCGGCCTCGTCCTCGCACCCGCCGCCTTCTACGGTCTGGAGGACTCCGGCGGCGGCAGCGAGCCGACCTCGATCAGCAGGTACGACGTCGACATGGTCGTCCGCGCCGACGGCTCGGCGCGCGTGCGCGAGACGATCGTGCTGGAGGTCTCGACCTACGACCGGCACGGCATCTTCCGCTTCTTCGACCGCGCCGACTCCGCGGTCGACGGTGGCCGGGTGCGGCCCCGCGACGTCGAGGTGCTGCGCGACGGCGCACGGGAGGACTGGGTGACCGAGTCCTCCGGCGCGGGGCGCTACCTCGTGTGGCGCATCGGCGACGCCGAGGTGACGCTGACCCCCGGCTCCCACACCTACCGGCTGACCTACGAGCTGGCCGACGTGCTCACCGAGGGCGAGGACGGGCGCGCCGAGCTGCGCTGGGACGTCGTGCCCGGCGGCTGGGCGCAGCGCATCGACGAGGCCGAGGTGTCGCTCAGGCTGCCGGCGGCGACGCTGGGGGAGGTGCGCTGCGACCAGGGCCAGGGGGTGCGCGGCGGCTGCACCGCCGTCGGCGGGGGCACGGACCGGGTCGTCGTGGTGACCGGCCCGCTGGCCCCACGCACCCCCGTCACGGTGACGGCCACGCTCGACCTGCCCGCCCCGCCTGCGCAGGAGACCCTGCCGTGGGCGCCGCGTCTCGACCCGGTGCTCGGCACCCGGGTCTGGCTGCTGGTCGTCGTCGTCCTGCTCGGACTGCTCGCCCTGGCCTACGGCGCCCTGCTCGCGCACCGGGCCCGCGAGCGACAGCCCGGGCTCCCGCTGACCTACGCGCCGCCGGCGGGGCTGGGCCCCGCCCAGGGCTACTACGTGGCCAGGGAGCGGGTCGGCCGCGAGCGTTACGTGGCCTCGCTGCTGCACGCCGCGGAGCGGGGGGCGCTGACCCTCGTCCCGCACGATGACGGGTGGACCATCCAGCGCCACGGGGACCCACGGGTCGAGGCCGACCTCGACGACGTCACCCGTCAGGTCATCGGCGTGGCCCGGCGCGGCGGCAGCTTCACCTTCACCCGCAAGAGCGTCGAGGCGGGCAAGAGGCTCAAGCGGGAGACCGACGAGTTCGAGGCTGCGGTGCGGCAGTGGGGCCGGGACTCCGGCACCGTGGTGCGGGCGGGGCTGGGCGGTTTCGGTGGCGTGCTGGTCCTGCTCGCTGCAGCGCTCGCGGTCGTCGCGGTCGTGGTCAACCCGTTCGGGATGAGTGCCTGGGCGCTGCTGCCCGGTGGCCTCGCCGTGGGCGCGGCGCCGCTGCTGGTGCCCGGGGCGGGCACCCGGCGTACCTCCCTGGGGCGTCGGCTGTGGTCGGAGGTGGGGGGCTTCGAGCGGGTGCTGTCGACCCCGTCGAGCAAGCAGCGCTTCGACTTCGGCGATCGCCACGACCTCTACACCGCCTACGTGCCGTGGGCCGTCGCCTTCGACTGCGCCAAGGAGTGGGCGGCCAAGTACCGCTTCGAGGTCGGCGAGGACCCGCCGGCCCCGCACTGGGCCGCGTGGTACGCCGGCAGCTCGGGCTCGGCCTGGACCGACCGGATCGCCCACGACCTCGAGCAGAGCGTGGACTCGGCCATCTCGGCGTACAACGCGACGCAGTCCTCCTCCTCGAGCGGGGGCGGTGGCGGTGGCGGCGGTGGCGGCGGAGGTGGCGGCGGGTCCTGGTGACAGCCGTGACGGGGCCCGCCAGGATGGGCCCATGATCCCCCTGCTGATCGTCCTGGCCGTCGTCGTGCTCCTCGTGGGCTTCGTCGTCGTCGGCTTCAACAAGCTGCGCACCGCCGACATCGCCGCGCAGGAGGCGCTGGGCGGCATCGACGTCCAGCTGACCCGCCGCGCCGACCTCGTGCCCAACCTCGTCGAGACGGTCAAGGGGTACGCCGCGCACGAGAGCGGGGTCCTCGAGGAGGTGACCCGGGCGCGGGCCGGGGTCGCGCAGGCCGCCGGGGGGAACGATGTGGCCGCCCGGGCCGCCGCCGACGCCGCGCTGCAGCAGGCCCTGGTGCGACTCAACGCCGTGGCCGAGGCCTACCCCGACCTCAAGGCCGACCAGACCTTCCTCGAGCTCCAGCGCCAGCTGGCGCAAACCGAGGACCAGATCGCCTTCTCCCGGCAGTACTACAACGACGCCACCCGCACCCTCAACACGCTGGTCGCGACCATCCCGTGGATGTTCCTGTCCGGCGTCGCCGGTGTCGGGCGGCGGGAGTTCTACGACGCCCCGCAGGGGCACGACGCTCCGCCGCAGGTGTCCTTCTGAGGCTGCCGGGTCGGGTGCTGCACCGGCTCGGCACCGCTCGGGTCAGCCGATGAGTGCCGGTCAGCCGATGAGCGCCATGAGCGCGACGACGAGCACCGCGAGGGCGATGGCCACGATGCCCACGAGGAAGAGCTGACCCCGACCCTCCGGCGTGGGTGTGCGAGCGGCACCGGGTGGCACCGGCGTCGGCCGGGGCTGGTCCATGCTCGCCTCCTGGTGGTCGACCTGGGGGGCTGGTCGGCCGCCGTCATCCTTTACCTTGACCTTTACCTTGCGCTACCCCCGACGGGGATGCGGACCGGTCCGGTCCCTGAGGGATCCTCGATGGGGCCGCGGCGGGCGCGGCCTCAGAACACGCCGAAGGGTCGGAACTGCACCGAGAGTCGCGGGCCGGCCGAGGCGACCTTCGGGACCGCGTGCTCCCACGTGCGTTGGCAGCTGCCGCCCATGACCAGGAGGTCCCCGTGCCCGAGCTCGAAGGCCAGGCTCTCGCCCCCGCCGCGCGGGCGCAGCATCAGTCGGCGCGGGTCGCCCACCGAGACGATGGCGACCATGGTGTCGTGGCTGGAGCCGCGGCCGATGGTGTCGCCGTGCCAGGCCACGCTGTCGCGGCCGTCGCGGTAGTAGCAGCAGCCCGCCGTGCGGAACGGCTCACCGAGCTCGTCGGCGTAGTGCTCGCTGAGGGCGTCGCGGGCCTCGGTCAGCACGGGGTGGGGCAGCTCCTGGTCGATCATGTAGGTGTAGACCAGTCGCGGCACGTCGACCAGCCGGTCGTACATCTGGCGCCTCTCCGCGCGCCACGGGACGCGTGCGACCAGGGCGTCGAACACCTCGTCGGGGTCCGGCAGCCAGGTCCGGCGCACGTCGACCCACGCGCCGTGGGCCAGCGGGTGGCGCTCGGCGGCGGCCAGCGCCCCGACCAGTGACTCCCGACCCTGCGGCTGGTCGGCGAAGAGCGTGCCCTGGAAGTCCATGGCCCCCAGGATACGTCGCAGGTCGAACAGGTGTTCGACGCAGTCCCGGGCGTGTCGTGACCCGCCGACGTGCCGAGCCGGCGTATTGATACGCCGGCTCGGCGGGAGCGGGGGGGTGACGGGGTCGGGGTCCTCTCAGGGGGAACCCGGTGGCGCGGGTCCCCGGGGTCGGCGAGAGTGGACCCATGACCGTGGCGGCCAGCGTGCGTGACCTGACGAAGACCTACGGCTCGGGCCAGACGGAGGTGCGCGCGCTCGACGGCGTGACCCTCGACATCGGGGCGGGGGAGTTCACCGCCGTCATGGGCCCCAGCGGCTCGGGCAAGTCGACCCTCATGCACTGCTGTGCGGCCCTGGACACCGCCGACTCCGGCTCGGTGCGCATCGGCGAGGTGGAGCTGACCGGCCTGAAGGACAAGGCGCTGACCGCGCTGCGGCGCGACGAGATCGGCTTCGTCTTCCAGTCCTTCAACCTCGTGCCGACCCTGACCGCGAAGGAGAACATCCTGCTCCCGCTGGCGATCGCCGGGCGCCGTCCGGACTCCGCGTGGTTCGACCAGGTGGTCGCGACGGTGGGCCTCGACGACCGGTTGGGCCACCGTCCGAACCAGCTCTCCGGGGGGCAGCAGCAGCGGGTCGCGGTGGCCCGCGCGCTGGCCAGCCGGCCGCGGATCGTCTTCGCCGACGAGCCGACCGGCAACCTCGACAGCCGGTCGGGTGCCGAGGTGCTCAGCCTGCTGCGCCGCAGCGTCGACGAGCACCAGCAGACCATCGTCATGGTCACCCACGACCCGGTCGCGGCGGCGTACACCGACCGCGTGGTCTTCCTCGCCGACGGCCGGGTCGTCGACGAGCTGCGCTCTCCCGACCGCGAGGCCGTGCTCGAGGTCATGGCGCGCATGACCGAGGCCGCCGCCCCGCGCGACGACGCCGCGGCCCAGGAGGCCTGAGCCGTGCTCCGCGTCTCCCTGCGCAGCCTGCTCGGCCGCAAGGTGCGGCTGTTGATGAGCACCTTCGCGATCGTGCTCGGCGTCTCCTTCGTCGTCGGCACGTTGGTCTTCTCCGACACGCTGCAACGCTCCTTCGACTCGATCTTCGCCTCCTCCGCCGGCGACGTGGTCGTGCGGCCGGACGGCCAGGGCGGCGGTCCCCCCGGCTCGCGCACCGTCCCGGGCGACGTCGTGGCCGAGCTCGCGGCCCTCCCCGGCGCGGCGCGTGCCGACGGGCAGGTGGCCTCGATCGGCGTCTACGTCATCGACACCGACGACCGGCCGGTCGGTGGCTTCGGCCCGCCGGCCCTGGGCCAGGGGTGGAGCGACGCCCCCGCCGTCGACGGCCGCGAGGGCCTGGTGATCGTCGAGGGACGCGCACCCCAGGGGCCCCAGGACGTCGTGGTCGACACCCGGACCGCCGAGCGTGCGGGGTACGCCGTCGGCGACACGGTCCCGATCCAGACCCCCGGGGAGCAGGCGCGGGTCGAGCCGACGCTGGTCGGCCTGGCCGACTTCGCCGACGGAGGATCGCTCAACGGCGCCACCCTCGCCGCCTTCGACGCCGCCACCGCACAGGAGCTGTTCCTCGGCGGGCAGGACGCCTGGACCGAGGTGTGGGTGACCGCCGCCGAGGGCGTGAGCCAGGAGGAGCTGGCCGAGCAGGTGCGCGAGGTGCTCGGTGGGGACCTCGAGGCCGTCACCGGCGACGAGGCTGCCGAGTCCAACGCGGCCGACCTGCAGGAGGCGATCGGCTTCCTCGAGACCTTCCTGCTGGTCTTCGCCGGCGTCGCCCTGGTCGTGGGGGCCTTCCTCATCGTCAACACCTTCTCGATCCTGGTGGCCCAGCGCTCCCGCGAGCTGGCGCTGCTGCGCGCCCTGGGGGCCAGCCGCCGCCAGGTCACGGGCTCGGTGCTGGTCGAGGCGCTCGTCCTCGGGCTGCTCGGCGGGACCCTCGGCCTGGGGCTGGGCATCGTGCTGGCCCAGGCCCTCGCCGCGCTCTTCGCGCAGGTCGGCCTCGACCTGTCCGGCCAGCCGCTCGTGATCGCCGCACGCACGCCCGTCGCGGCGTACTCCGTCGCCGTGCTGGTCACCGTCGTCGCCGCGCTCGTGCCGGCGCTGCGCACCGGGCGCATCGCGCCGGTGCAGGCGCTGCGCGACGACGTGGCGCTGCCGGAGTCCTCGCTGCGCCGACGCATGGTGGTCGGGCTGGTGCTCGCGGTGCTCGGCGGGATCGCGCTCGCGGTGGGTCTGTTCGCCGACCCCGACCACGCGGGCTGGGTCGTCGGGGCGGGAGTGCTGGCGATCCTGCTCGGCGTCACGGCCGCCTCGCCGCTGCTGTCGATGCCGCTGCTGGCCGGCGCCGCCGCCCTGTTCCGCCGCGTCTTCGGCACCGTCGGGGTGCTCGCGGGCCAGAACACCCTGCGCAACCCCCGCCGCACCGCGGCCACCGCCTCGGCGCTGATGATCGGCCTGGCGCTGGCCGGCACGATGTCGATCGCCGGGGCCTCGGCCTCGGCGTCGGTGGACCAGCAGATCGAGGAGAGCTTCGTCGGCGACTACGTCGTCACGAACCTCTTCGGCGGCCCGTTCTCACCCTCGGTCGCCGACGCGCTCGCCGAGGTCGACGGTGTGGACCGGGTGGCGGTCGAGCGCTACGACGTGGCCCGGGTCGAGGGCGACTTCGCCTTCATCGGTGCCGTCAGCGCCGACGACCTCGACCTGCTGGGCCTGGAGCTGCTGGACGGGTCGCAGCCGCCCACCGGGGAGCAGGAGCTGCTCCTGGCCGACCAGGTCGCGGACGGCCTGGACGCGGCGGTGGGCGACACGGTGGTGCTCGAGGTCCCGGGAGGTGAGCAGGAGTGGACCGTGGCCGGCACCTACGCCGCCAACCCGGTCGTCCCGGCGACCGCGCTGGTCTCCCCGGAGGCGTTCAGCGGGCGGGCTGGCTTCGCCGACCAGGACCGGATGCTCGTGGTCTTCGGTGACGGCACCCCCGCCGACGTGCTGGGCGAGCGCATCGACGAGGTGCTGGCCGACCAGCCGACGCTGGCCGCCCAGGACCAGCAGGAGTACGCCGAGGTGCAGCGCGAGCCGATCGAGCAGCTGGTCCTCATGGTCTTCGCCCTGCTGGGCCTGGCGCTGGTCATCGCGGTGCTCGGCATCGTCAACACCCTGGCGCTGTCGGTCATCGAGCGCACCCGCGAGGTGGGCCTGCTGCGGGCCGTGGGCCTGGGTCGCCGGCAGCTGCGGCGGATGGTCACCCTCGAGTCGGTGGCCATCTCGGTGCTCGGCGCCGTGTTCGGGGTCGTCCTCGGGGTGCTGTTCGGCGTGGTGATGATGACCGCCCTGCGCGACGAGGGCCTCGAGGTCATCGCGGTGCCGTGGGGTCAGCTGGGCGTCTACCTCGTCCTCGCGGTCGTCGTCGGCGTCCTCGCCGCCGTCCTCCCCGCCCGCCGCGCCGCCCGCCTCGACGTGCTGCGCGCCATCGCCACCGAGTAGCGCGGACGGCGGGTCCGGCGCCGCCGCTGCGCTGCCGCTGCGCCGTCCGGCGAGTGTTGCCAGGTCGCGACGGCCGCTTTGGCAACTCGTGCCCGCGTGCGTGGTGCGGTGCGGCTCGGCTGCGTGGTAGAGGACGGATTTCTCGGTTCCGGCCCCTGTCCGGAGGAGGTTGTCTAGTCTGCTGAGCGTGGAAGAGGTTCTCGTGACGGACGGGCGGGCGCTCAAGCACGTCCAGGTCCGTGAGTACGTCCGCAACCTCGTCACCGGAGCGGCGCCCGGCTCCCCGGCGCCGTCCGAGCGCGAGCTCGTCCAGCACTTCGGGGTGGCGCGGATGACGGTCCGTCAGGCGATGGACGCGCTCGTCGTCGAGGGCCTCCTCGAGCGGATCCCCGGCCGCGGCACCTTCGTGGCGCGCCCGCGACGGACCGCCTCCCGGATCACCGGCTACACCGAGGAGATGACCCGCCGCGGCATGCTCGCCGAGAGCCAGACGCTGCTCGCGCGACGCGAGCAGGCCGGCCCCGGCGTCGCCCGGGCCCTGGCGCTCACCGAGGGCGACGCCGTCATCCACTGGCGCCGGCTGCGCCGCGCCGACGGCGTGCCGATGTGCATCGAGGACGCCTACCTCAACGAGGTGCTGCTGCCCGGCTTCCTGCAGAGCGGCATGCCGACGAGCCTCTACGACTCCTTGGAGTCCCGCGGCCTGCGCCCCACCTGGGCCGAGGACTCCGTCAACGCCGACAAGGCCACCAGCGAGGAGTCCTCGCTGCTGGAGGTCGACCCCATGAGCGCCGTCCTGCGGCACTCCCGCCGGGCCGTCTCCGGGGAGAAGGTCGTCGAGGTCTCGCGGTCGGTCTACCGAGCCGACCGCTACACCCTGTGGGTCCAGCTCGGCCACGACGGCTAGCGGAGACGCGTCAGCGGATCCGCTGATCGGTGGTCGAGCGAGCGGGCGTCACCCCGGTGGTCGAGCAGCGAGCGGGCGTCAGTCGCCCCTGCGCGGCAGCTGACCCAGCGGCGCCACGGGGTTCCCGCTCTCCTCGCACACCCACGTCGGGTCCGGACCGCCGAGGTCGGGCTGGATGTGCACCATGTGCTCGGCGTCCTCGTCGCACCAGTCGCACACCGGCCAGCGACCGGTCGAGTCGAACAGGGCGTCCTGGACGTCCTGGGCGATCAGCCCGGCGACGTACTGCACACCCTCGGGCCACTGCTCGGCCCACCACGAGCGCGCCGAGACGGCCTCCTCCAGCGCCGACACCGCGACGGGGGTCGCCTGCTGACGTGCCTCGAGGTCCGCGAGGACCCGGGACCTGGCCTCGAAGAGCAGTGCGACGTCCACCGTCCCATTAGTAGCACTGCTGCCTAGGGTGGCGGGCGTGGTGATCCTCATCGACCCTCCGAACGCCGCCGGGCACGGCCGGCTGTGGTCGCACCTGGCCAGCGACTCCTCGGTGGCCGAGCTGCACGCGTTCGCCGAGGGCCTGGGGTTCTCGCGGCGCGGCTTCGACCGGGACCACTACGACGTGCCCGCCGAGTGGTACGACGACGTGGTGGCCGCCGGTGCCGTCCCGGTCACCAGCCGCGAGCTCGTGCGTCGTCTCGTCGCGGCCGGCCTGCGGGTGCGCAAGCCCCGCCCCGACCCGCTGGGCGAGCCCTAGCTGGCGACCCGGCGCAGGTCGCTGAGCTCGTCGGCGAGGTTGGCCCGCGCGGCCGACTCCCAGGCGGCGCGTGCCGGCTCGGTGTGGAACAACGTGGGCTTCTCGGCGAGGTGCTCGAGGACCTGGGCGCGGCCCAGGGCGAAGGCGTCCTCGTCGAGGTGGGCGTACTCCTCCCGCACGCTGCGGACGTACGCCGCGTAGCGGGTCGCCGGTGCGGCGAGGATGGCCAGGTCGGCGTCGGAGAGGGCACAGCCGGCCACGTCGTCCTCGGCCGGCTCGTGGGTCTCGGTCATCCGCACCAGCCGGGCGACCTCGGCGGCGGTCTCCTCGCCGACCGTGAGCGGCAGGACGTCCTCGGCCCAGGTCGCCGAGCGCTCCTCGGCGTCGCGCTCGCCGTCGTACACGGCGTCGTGGAACCAGGCGGCCAGCCACACCGGGAGGTGGGGGTAGTCGACACCGGCCTCGGCGAGCTCGGCGAGACGGGCCAGCACGTCGGCGAGGTGCTGCAGGTCGTGGTAGCCCGGGCGGTCCCAGGCGTCGAGCAGGTCCTCGCGCAGCGCCTCGTCACCCGAGAGCGGCCAGTGGGCGCGCAGCTGGACCCGGAGGTCGTTCGCGGCAGGCATCGCCCCATTGAACCCCATGGCGCCGACGGAGGTGACCCGACGCACGCTAGGGTCGGCCGCACTAGAACCTGTTCTCGTTCCCGCGGGGGAGCGATCCGAGGAGGAGAGTGGCCGTGGCCGCGAGCACCGAGAAGATCCGCGAGGTCGTGGAGTCCTACATCGCCCTGGTGGCGACCGGCACGGCGGTGGAGATCGCCGACCTCTACGCCGAGGACGCGACCGTCGAGGACCCGGTCGGCACCGAGGTGCGCCGGGGCCGGGAGTCGATCCTGGAGTTCTACCGCGGTCTGGAGGGCATGGAGGCACGCACCAGCCTGGGCGTCGTCCGGATCGCCGGCGGCGAGGCGGTCTTCCACTTCGAGCTCGTCACGACCGTGGGCGAGCAGAGCTACACCGTCGCCCCGATCGACCACATGGTCTTCGACGAGGACGGCAGGATCACGGCGATGCGCGCGTTCTGGGACCCCACCACGGACATGTCCGTCAGCTGACGCCGGGCTCAGACCCGGGTCGCCGGGAGTGACATCGCGGCCGCGGTCGCGCGGGGCAGGCTGGCCCGCGCAGGGCGGGGGTCGTGCAGCACCCGGGGGAGGCTGACCTCCCCGAGGTCGACCAGCTGGGCCTCTCGGCAGCCGAGGCCGCGCAGCCGGCGCTCGTCGACGGCGATGCGGTCGGGGCCGGACTTGACCACGACGGTCAGGCCGCTGGAGGCGGGCAGGTCGCCGCCCACCACGAAACGGCCGCGGTGGTCGGTGCGGGTGCGGCCCAGCAGCACGCCGCGGGAGTCGCGCACCTCCACGATCGCCGCGTACGACGCCGTGCCCGTGCCCTCGTCGAGCACCCGGCCCGCGAACGCAGCGCCGACCCGTGGCTCGGGAGCGCCCGCGCGGGAGGTCGCCGCGGACGTCTCGGTGAGGACCAGGTCGAGCTCCCGGGGCTCGCCGCCGGGAGGCTCGACCACCACGGGCGCCGAGCGCAGCGTGCCCTTGGCGGCGCGCACGAGGCAGGTGGTCCCGGGCAGGCCGGCCAGGGTGTAGGCGCCGAGGCCGTCGGCGCGCACCGAGAAGGTCCGGCCGTCGGCGGTCGTCGCCGTGACCGTGGCGAACCGGGCCAGACGTGGCGCGGCGTCGGCGACGAAGCCCGTCAGGACCGCCCCCCGGGCCAGGACGGCGTCCACGGGGGTCGACCAGCCGGCGCGGACCTGCACGTCGAGCCGGGTGGGCGCCAGGCGGGCGGGGTCGTGGGCGGAGCGCTCGTCGGTGACCTCGAGGGTCCAGTGGCCCTCGGGGAGGACCAGGTCGGTCTCCCGGCGCCACAGCCGGCGCTCCCCGACGAGCCGGTCACTGGCGTACCACGCGACGCGGGCGACGCAGGGGGTCGCGGCGAGCAGACGCAGGCGGATCGTGCCGTGGTCGGTGCGGTGCTGCATGGTGCCTCCTCGGGTGCGATCGGTCGTCGTGCGCTGCGGTCGTCGTGCGGTGTGTGGTCGTGTCTCGAACCTAGGGCCGCCCGGGGCACCGGTGGTCCACCGTTCGGGCACCATCAGGACACAGTCGGGTGACATCGGATGACCGATCGGTCATCGCCTGCGCGTGCCGTCAGGACTCAGCGGGCACGCAGTTCGGGTCGTTGTTCGGGTAGCTCTCCTGCTCCTCGACCGGGAGGTAGGGCAGAAGCAGGTCCCCGGTCTGCAGGGTGGTGCCGGCCTGCAGGTCGAGACCGTCGAGCTCGGTGGTGCCGAACTGACAGCGGTACGGCGCCTTCCCCAGGTACGTCGAACCTTGGCCGGGGTCGGGGTCCACGACCAACGTGACTCCGCCCTGCGTGGCCAGCTGTCCACCGATGAAGAACTGACCCGACGCGTCGGAGACGGCCGCCCCGATCAGGGATCCGTCCCTGGCGAACAGCCTCACTCGAGCGTGCTGTAGGTCGAGCTCGGGGTGCTCGGCGTTGACGACGTACCCCTGCACCGAGGCAGCCCGCTTCTTCCAGGTGAACGTGCTGGCCAGGTCGGCGCGGCCGGCCTTGACGTTGGCGCCCTTGATCGCGCCGTCCTGCGGGAGGTAGTTGCCGACGCCGGGAGCGACCATGCGGTACTTGCCGGGGTAGAGACCCTTGAAGCTGGCCTCGCCGCGCGTGGCCTTCACGGTCCAGAACTGGCCCGAGGCCTTGCTGATCGCGGTCACGAACACCGTCTCCTTGACCCGCTGGCCACCGGCGCGCAGGTCGACGAGGAGCTTGCCGGCCTTCTTGCGCAGCACGATGCCGACGTTGCGCTTCTGCGACGAGCGCAGGCCCTGGACGAAGGTGCTCTTGTCGACCCAGGTCTTCTTGCGGTCGTAGGTGAACACGGAGTAGCTGCCGTCGGGGAGCCCGCCGATGGCGAACTGGCCCTTGTCGTTGGCCTTGGTCGAGAACGACTGCTCGTTGGCGTTGGCGGCCACGACCTTGGCGCCGCCCAGCGGCCGACCGCCGGCTCGGATGGTGCCGGTGATCGCGGCTCCGCGCTTCATCCGGACGTTCTTCTGCACCTTCTTGCCGGCCTGCACCTTCACCCGGACGTCGGTGGGGGCGTACTTGTCGACGTTGTAGGCGGGCCGCTCGTCGGTGAACTGCAGGTAGTAGGTGCCGGGGGCCAGACGCAGGGAGTAGATCGTGCCGTTGACCTTGCGCGAGCCGAGGAAGTTCCAGTTCTTGTCGAACCAGCGCACCTTCAGCTTCACGTTGCCCGGCACCAGGACCTCGCCGACCACACGACCCTTCTCCGCCGCGTGCGCGCTCGGGGCGAGCACCGTCGAGGTGCCGACGCTGCTCAGCAGCCCGACGAGCAGGGCGAGCAGCAGGCCGACGGCGGTGCGACGGGCGGTGGAGGTGGTCCCCATGACGACTCCGGTGGACGGGCGGCGTCCTGGCTGACGACCGCGGTACGTCAAGCCTAGGTCCGCCTCCTTCAGGGAGCCTCAAGAAAGGCTCAAGGCTTCCCCAGTTCTGCCGGGAGCTCGTCGACGTGGAGCACCTGCAGGCTCGTCACGGCCCGGGTGAGGCAGACGTAGAGGCGCCGCAGGCCGGTGAGGCGGTCGTGCTCGCCCGCCACGACGGCGGCCGGCTCCAGCAGCAGCACGTGGTCGAACTCCAGGCCCTTGGCCAGGCCCGCCGGCACCACCTCGACGCGGGTGTCCCACTCCTCCTCCGCGTCGTCGGAGGCTCCGCCGAGCACCCGGTGCTCGACGTCTCCCAGGGCACGGGACACCGCGCCGACGAGGGCGTCGGGTACGACGACGCCGACCGAGCCCTCGCGCGCCAGCAGCCCCGTGAGCCGGTCGGCCGCCGCGGCGACCGGGTCTGGCACCCGGTCGACGCGCAGCTCGCCGCGCGTGCGCCGGACCGAGGTCGGGGGCTGGAGCGTGGGGGCGACGTGGGGCAGCAACCGGGCGGCGTACTCGATGACCTCGGAGGGGACCCGGAATCCGCGGGTGAGCTGCTCGACGTGGGCGTCGGGCTTGCCCAGGTGGGCCAGCGCGTCGGCCCAGGAGCGGGCGCCCCACGGGGTGGTGGCCTGGGCGAGGTCGCCGAGGACCGTGACCGAGCCGGTGCTGGAGCGGCGGGCCAGGGCGCGCAGCATCAGCGGGGAGAGGTCCTGGGCCTCGTCGGCGACCAGGTGCCCCACCGAGCCCGTGCGCTCGAGCAGGTCGCGCAGCTCGTCGAGCAGCACCGTGTCGGCCAGCGTCCACCGCGCCGTGCCGGCGCTGCGCGACGGGCTCGCCCACCGCAGCCGCCGCTGCTCGTCGGGGTCGAGGAGCCCCTCGGCGGCAGTCGCGAGCACGGCGGGGTCCGAGAGCAGCCGGTGCAGCAGCCTCGCGGGGTCGACCGTGGGCCACAGCGCCCTCACGCACGCCTTGACCGGGGCGCTGCGCGCCACGGCGTCCTGCACCCGGTCGTCGGGGGACTCGCCGCCCGCCTCCATGCGCAGCAGCACCCGGTGCGCCAGGGCCTGGGTCAGCATCGAGCCGGCGGCGGCGTACCGGACGCCCCGGGTGCGCAGCCCCTCGAGCACCTCCTCGACCTCGTGGGCGGGCACCCGCCAGCGCCGCGAGCCGCGGGGCACGACCAGGGCGTCGGTGGGGGTGCCCACGCCGGCCCAGACGGCACGGCGCAGCACCTCGGCCATCCGGGCGCCGCCCTTGAGGGTCGCCACGTCGTCGGGCTCCTCGGCGCGGACCCGGTGTCCCTCGGGCAGCGGCGCGGTGACCAGCTCCTCGATGGTCGCCTGGGTGGCCTCGACCTCGCCGAGGGCGGGCAGCACGTCGCGGATGTAGCGCAGGAACGAGTCGTTCGGCCCGACCACGAGCACGCCCTGGCGGGAGAGCTGCTCGCGGTGCGCGTAGAGCAGGTACGCCGCCCGGTGCAGGCCCACGGCGGTCTTGCCGGTGCCCGGGGCGCCCTGGACGCAGATGCTGCGCGCGAGGTCCGCGCGGACGATGACGTCCTGCTCGGGCTGGATCGTGGCCACGATGTCGCGCATCGGCCCCACGCGGGGCCGCTCGATCTCGGCCTCGAGGATCGCGCTGTGCTCGGTGCCCCCGCCACCGGTCAGCGGCTCGTCCTCGAAGCCGGTCAGCTCGCCGCGCGCGAAGCCGTAGCGACGGCGCAGGTCCACGCCCAGGGGCTCGGCGCTGCTGGCGCGGTAGAACGGCGTGCTCACCGGCGCGCGCCAGTCGACGACCAGCGCGTCTCCGTCGGGCCCGGTCACGTGGCGGCGGCCGACGTGGAAGGACTCGCCGCCGTGGTCGCTGCCGTCGCCGTAGTCCAGGCGCCCGAAGAACAGCGGGACCGTGGGGTCGTCGGCCAGCTGCTTCATCCGCAGCGCGAAGGTGGACTGGAGGAACTCCCGGCTCACCCAGTCCGCCGCGGCGCCGGCGTCCATCGACGCGGTGCGCTCGCGCATCCGGGCCAGCTGGCGCCGGGACTCGGCCAGGTGCTGCTGCTCGCGGAGCAGCTCGGGATCGGGCGGGTGGGCGGTCTCGGGCATGCGTGAGCACCTCGGGCAGTAGCGGGCCCGGGGTGGAAGCGGCCCCGGGCGAACCGCCCAGACTAGGACGCGGTCGCCTCGTCCTCCACCGGATTCCCGGCCGGCCGAGCCGCCCGGGGCCCCGGGCCCTGGGCACTCATCGCCCAGCGGATCGTGCCGGTCGCGGCGCCGCCGAGCGCGCGGACCACGGTGCGCTCGGCGACCGGCAGCAGCGGCAGCCGCAGCGGGAGCCGGCTCCACGCGGGCATCAGCCCGACGGCCGCGGCCACGAGGACGGCGTACGCGGGGCGGGCGAGCAGGGGGATCGGCGGTCGCAGCACGACGTAGCGCACGGCCTCGCGCGCCTCGGGGGTGCCGCGCAGCTCGGGACGGTAGGAGGCCAGCGCCTCCTCCAGCCCGGCCTCGGTCGTCGGCGGGTCGAGGACCCCGAGACGGCGCCCGATCTCGGCGATCTGGGCGACGTACTCGTCGCGCCCCGCCTGGTCGAGAGGCCGTGCGCCGTAGGTCTGGTGGGCCAGCAGGAACGAGTGCGCCTCGGCCACGTGCACCCACCGCAGCAGGTGCGGGTCGGAGGCGGCGTACGGAGTGCCGTCGGGCATCGTGCCCGTGACCCGCTCGTGGATCCGGCGTACGGCGGAGCAGGCCGCCTCCGCGTCCTCGGCGTGCCCGAAGGTCGTCACCGCCAAGAAGGTGCTGGTGCGTGCGAGGCGACCGAGCATGTCCCCGCGGAACCCGCTGTGCTCGGAGACCGCCCGCATCGCCGCCGGGTGCAGGGTCTGCAGCAGCAGGGCGCGGATGCCGCCCACGAACATGGCGGCGTCGCCGTGCACCCGCGCGATCGCGCTGTCGGGCGCGAACCACCGCGGCCCCGGGCGCCCGTGGATGCGCTCGCGCTGCCGCGGCCCCTCCGGGCCGGCCACCCGCGCGAACACCGCCGCGCCCAGCCGCTCCCGCGTGGTGTCGATCAGGCTCACGTCCCGAGACTAGGTCCCACCCTCAAGGCCGAACCGTCGCTCGCGCCCGGCCGAGGGGTCGATCAGGCCTCGAAGCCGCGCACCCACAGGCAGTGCTCGGAGCCGCCGAGCGTGGTGAGGACGTCCTGGGGGAGCGGGCCGTCGACGTCGGTGACGACGTAGCCCTGCTCGCCGGTGGTGGCGAGGTACTGCCCGGTGACGTTGACACCGGAGTCGGCGACCAGCTGGTTGACCTCGGCGAGGACGCCGGGGACGTTGTGGTGGAGGTAGCCGACCCGGGTGCCGGACTGCAGCTGCGGCGCGATGACGGCCGGCAGGTTCACCGACAGTTCGGTGCGGCCCTCGTGGGCGAAGCCGGCGAGCTTGTTGGCCACGAAGTGGCCGATCTCCTCCTGCGCCTCCTGGGTGGAGCCGCCGACGTGCGGGGTGAGGATGACGTTGTCGAGGCCGCGCAGCGGCGACTCGAACTCGTCGCCCTGCGCCTTCGGCTCGACCGGGAACACGTCGAGCGCGGCGCCGGCGATGTGGCCCGACAAGATGTGCTCGCGCAGCGACTCGGTGTCGACCACCATGCCGCGGGCGGCGTTGATGAACAACGAGCGCGGCTTCATCTTCGCGAACTGCTCGGCGCCGAAGAGGCCGGCGTTGCCCGGGCGCCCGTCGACGTGCAGCGACACGACGTCGGCGCGCTCGAGCAGCTCGTCGAGGGTCTTCATCCGCTGCGCGTTGCCGTGGGCGAGGCGGTCGGCGGTGTCGAAGAAGATCACCCGCAGGCCCATCGCCTCGGCGAGGTTGGACAGCTGGGTGCCGATGTTGCCGTAGCCCACGATGCCCAGCGTGCGGCCGCGGATCTCGTGGCTGCCCTTGGCCGACTTGTCCCAGACCCCGGCGTGCATCTTCTCGGTCTTCTCGGCCAGCCGGCGCGCGAGCATGATGATCTCGCCGATCACCAGCTCCACGACGCTGCGGGTGTTGGAGAACGGCGCGTTGAAGACGGCGATGCCGCGCGCGGCCGCGGCCGCCAGGTCGACCTGGTTGGTGCCGATGCAGAAGCAGCCGACGGCCAGCAGGTCCGGCGCCTCCTCCAGCACGCGCTCGGTGACGTTGGTGTTGGAGCGGATGCCCAGCAGGCTCACGCCGGGCAGCTTCTCCAGGAGCTCGGCCTCGGACAGGGAGCCGGGGAGCAGCTCGACCTCGAAGCCGCGGTCGGTGAGGACCTCGACGGCCAGCGGGTGGATGTTCTCGAGCAGCAGCGCCTTCACTCGTCCCAGGGTAGGGGCGTGGCCCGGCCCGACCGAACCGACGTCGTACGCCGGACAGCTGGTGTGGCTCAGCGCACGAGGTCGCGCGGGCGGCCCGGGACGTCATGCGCCACGCGGCAGCGGACGTCCCGTCCGTATGACGTCCCCGGGTTCAGGCCTCCAGGGTGGAGACGTCCTCGGCATCCACGATCCGGTAGGCGTAGCCCTGCTCGGCCAGGAAGCGTTGGCGGTTCTGGGCGAAGTCGGCGTCGACGGTGTCGCGGGAGACGATCGTGTAGAAGCGGGCGACCTTGCCGTCGTGCCCGGGGCGCAGCAGGCGGCCCAGGCGCTGGGCCTCCTCCTGGCGCGACCCGAAGGAGCCGGAGACCTGGATGGCGACCTCGGCGTCGGGCAGGTCGATGGAGAAGTTCGCGACCTTGGAGACCACGAGGGTGCGGACCTCCCCGGTGCGGAACGCCTCGAAGAGCCGCTGGCGCTCCTTCACGGTCGTCTCGCCCTTGATCACCGGGGCGTCGAGGGCATCGGCGAGCTCGTCGAGCTGGTCGATGTACTGCCCGATCACCAGGGTCGGCTGCCCCGCGTGCCGGGCCATCAGCGACTTCACGACGTCGACCTTGCGGTGCGTGCAGGACGCCAGGCGGTAGCGCTCCTCGGGCTCGGCGGTCGCGTAGGCCAGCCGCTCGCCCTCGGGCAGGGTCACCCGCACCTCGACGCAGTCGGCCGGGGCGATCCATCCCTGGGACTCGATGTCTTTCCAGGGGGCGTCGTACCTCTTGGGGCCGATCAGGGAGAACACGTCGCCCTCGCGGCCGTCTTCGCGCACCAGGGTCGCGGTGAGACCGATCCGGCGGCGCGCCTGCAGGTCGGCGGTCATCCGGAAGATCGGCGCCGGCAGCAGGTGCACCTCGTCGTAGACGATGAGGCCCCAGTCGCGGGCGTCGAGCAGCTCCAGGTGCGGGTAGACGCCCTTCCGCTTCATCGTCAGGACCTGGTACGTCGCGATGGTGACCGGCCGGATCTCCTTGACGGCCCCGGAGTACTCCCCGATCTCCTCCTCGGTCAGCGACGTCCGGCGCACCAGCTCGTCCTTCCACTGCCGGGCGCTGACGGTGTTGGTGACGAGGATCAGCGTGGTGGCCCGGGCGTGGGCCATCGCAGCCGCCCCGACCAGCGTCTTGCCGGCGCCGCAGGGCAGCACCACGACGCCCGACCCGCCGTGCCAGAACGAGTCGGCGGCGTCGCGCTGGTAGTCGCGCAGCTCCCACCCGGACTCGTCGAGGTCGATCGGGTGCGCCTCGCCGTCGACGTACCCGGCGTAGTCCTCGGCGGGCCAGCCGAGCTTCAGCAGCGCCTGCTTGAGGTTGCCGCGCTCGGAGGGGTGCACGGCGACGGTGTCGTCGTCGATGCGGGCGCCGAGCATCCCGGCGATCTTCTTGGCCCGCAGCACCTCCTCGAGGACCGGTCGGTCGCTGGAGGCCAGCGTCAGCCCGTGGGTGGGGTGCTTCTCCAGGCGCAGCCGCCCGTAGCGCGCCATCGTCTCCGCGACGTCGACGAGCAGGGAGTGGGGCACGGCGTAGCGGCTGTACTCCAGCAGCGTGTCCACCACCTGCTCCGCGTCGTGCCCGGCCGCGCGGGCGTTCCACAGCCCCAGCGGGGTCAGTCGGTAGGTGTGGACGTGCTCGGGGGAGCGCTCGAGCTCGGCGAACGGCGCAATCGCCTTGCGGCAGTCGGCAGCGCGGTCGTGGTCGATCTCGAGCAGGAGCGTCTTGTCCGACTGGACGATGAGGGGGCCGTCGGTCACCGGACAAGCGTACGGAGTGGGTGGGTGCCGGGCAGATTCACCACCCGGGTGGTGAAACTGCCCACTGGTCTCATGAAACTGGCGCTTGTCGACCGGAACTTCGGTCGCCAAGCGCCTGTTTCACCACCCGGGTGGTGAAACAGGTCTGGCTCACCCCACCGCCCGCACGCTCGTGATCCGGTGCACCGCGAACACCCTCGTGTCGTCGGCCCGGTGGTCGTGGGCGGTGAGCCGCCCGCCCTCGAGGCCGATCGGGTCGACGACGCGGTCGGAGCGGGAGCCGTGATTGTCGACGTACCCGATCACCACCGACGCCTGCTGCTCGATCGCCTCCCGCAGCGCCGCCAGCGAGCCCGAGGGGGTCAGGGAGGGGGCGTCGGCGGGACGGGTGGAGGCCACCCGGTCCCCGGCGCGTACGGCGGTGACGACCGCCGCGACCCCGGCCGTCTCCCGGGCCGACCGGGCCGCGGTCGGCCGCCGGTCGCGCGGGACCCGGGCCCGCAGCTGGTCGGGTCGGGCGACGCGGACCGTGCCGTCGGGCGCCTCGACCACCGGGGCTGCCCCGAGGTCGCGCAGCCGTGGCAGGAGCACGTCGAGGGGGGTGTCGGAGATCAGCACGGTGGGGGCGATGCGCCGCAGCCCCAGCGACCGGGCCTGCGGGTGGTGCAGGATCGCGGCGAGCGCGGACTCGTCGTCGGCGCGCAGGAACGCCTCCGCGTGACCGACGCGCACCGCACCGAAGGTCCGCGCGGTGTCGTCGACGAGGTAGGTCAGCGGCTGCGGCACGGGCGTGCGCGAGACCTCGTCGAGGAAGTCGTGGACCTCGACCGCCGTCCACCCCAGGTCGAGCGCGCGACGCACCGAGCCGGGGGTGAACCGGTAGACCGTCGCGCCGCCGCGCGACTCGACCTCGGCCAGCACCTGCAGCCGCCGCGCCAGCGAGGACTCCAGCGGCCCGGGTGCCACCGCGGTGAGGTCGGCCTGGACCAGCACGTGGTCGACGGGCGCGGGCAGCAGCGGCTCGAGCAGCGCGGCGGCGTCGTCGCCCGCCACCAGCGCCCGGGAGTACGACGCCAGCCCGCCGAGCCCGGTGACCCCGAGCGCCGCGGCCTCCTCGACCGCCCACAGCACCTGGTCGCCCCGCGTGCGTGGCCGGCGGGGCCGCAGCCAGCCCACGCGCGCGACCACGCCCGGGACACCCGTGCCGGTGGCCAGCACCTCGCCCGCGGGCAGCCCGCCGACCACCTCGAGCACGAGCCGGCGGGTCTCCACCTGGTGGATGCCGGTGAGCTCGGGGACCAGGGCGTTCCAGGTCTTGCCGGCCGGGTCGCGGCGGCCCACCAGGCCGGGGAGGCGGGGCGAGTCGAGCCAGGCCCGGGCCAGCACCTGCCAGCGCTCGGCGGCGGGCCGGGTCGCCCAGCGGTCCAGCTCGTCGGTGGGCAGCCAGGCCGGGTCGCCGTCCGGGCCGGCGCCGGTGGCGAGCAGCCCGGCGGCGTACGCGGTCTCGATGAGCAGTGCCGTCGCGGCCTCGTCCACCTGCAGCAGCGCGGAGGCGGCCTTGAGGTCGCGCACGCCCAGCCCACCGCTGCGCAGCACCCCGGGCGGTCGGGTGCCCCAGTGGTCCAGCAGCAGCTCCACCCGGCGTACCGCCTCGAACGCCGCGCCCGCCGCCACCTTGTCGACCAGCGCCGCGTCCCGCGGCGAGGTCGGGACCTCGGGAGCCACGTCGACGGGCTGGGTGGTGGTGCGGCCACCGCGCAGGACGAGCCCCACCTCGCCGGGCAGCACCACCGACCCGCCGCCGCGCGGCACCAGCAGCCGCCGGGCCAGCAGCTCCTCGGGCGGGGTACGGGCCTCCTCGGGCAGCACGGTGTGTCGCGAGGCGCCGGTCGTGGCCTCGCCACCGTGCTCCAGCACGTGCTCGAGGAGGGTGCGGGCCTCGGGGGAGACCTCCGAGAGCCGCTGCGCCACCTCGTCGGGCGGGGTCGGCTCGGCCGAGCGGGTCCGCAGCCCGCTGACGCCCGCGTCGGGCCCGCCGACGAGCAGGTCGGCGATGCCCGAGAGCGCCCGCAGCCCGGTCGGCGACTCCCACACCAGCGCCAGGTCGCGCAGCCGCGTCAGCGCGGCGTCGGTGCCGGCGGGTTCGGCGTGCACCAGCGTGGACAGCTCCCGTGGAGTGGTTTGGCCCGCGACGACCAGGGCATCTAGGACGGAGAGCTCGACCCGCGACAGCTGGTCGAGCGCACGCATGAGCGAAGCACGGGTGGCGGCCCGCGAGGCCAGCTGCCCCGAGTCCTGAGGGGCAGGAGTGGCCAGATCCGGACGCGCGAGCAGCAGGCGCGACAGCTGCTGGTCCGACCACGCACGCAGCTGGTCGGCCAACGAGCGGTATCCCTCCTGCGCCATCCCTCCCACGCTACCGGCCACCGGCCAGCGGCTCGGCGCATGACCGGGGTACGGCTGCAGCACGGTGCCCGCACCGACGTCGGTCGGGTGCGTGAGGTCAACGAGGACGCCTACCTCGCCGAGCCGCCGGTCTTCGTCGTCGCCGACGGGATGGGCGGGCACGAGGGAGGGGACGTCGCCAGCGCGATCGTGGTGGAGGAGTTCGCCGGGCTCGCCGCGCGCGGCTACGACCCGGTGCACGCCGCCGACGCGGTCGTGGAGGTGCTGGAGTCGTGCCGGCGCCGGATCGCGACGTACGCCGAGGAGCAGCGCGCCGCCGGCGTCGGGCCGCTCCAGGCCGGCACCACCGCGGTCGCCGCCGTCCTCGCCCAGCACGAGGGCGCACCGGCCTGGCTGCTGGCCAACCTCGGCGACTCCCGCGCCTACCGGGTCGAGGGCGGGTCGCTGGAGCAGGTGACGGTGGACCACTCGGTCGTCCAGGAGCTCGTCGACACCGGGCTCATCACCGAGGCCGCCGCCGCGGAGCACCCCGAGCGGCACGTGATCACCCGCTCCCTCGGCGGCAACCAGCGCTCCGAGCCCGACCTGTTCGTCCTGCCGCTCGCCGCGGCGCCCCGCCTCGTGCTCTGCAGCGACGGCATCTCGGGGATGCTCGACCACGAGCAGATGCGCGGGGTGCTCGCCGCCGCCGCAGACCCCGGCCGTGCCGCCGAGGCGCTGCTGGCCGCGGCCCTCGATGCCGGCGGGCGTGACAACGCCACGGTCGTCGTGGTCGACGCGCTCACCGACCCCGACCCCGACCCCGACACCGCTGCCGCTGCCGACACCGCTGCCGTGGGGGCCGAGACCCCCATCGACGTCGACCTCGAGCAGCGCCTGGGGGTGCTCCCGTGACCGACCACGCTCCGACGACCCGCTCCTACGTGCCGGGGGAGTGGTACGTCGTGCTGGGCGCCGACCTGGTCCTGGCCCTCCCCCCGGACCGCCGCGACCTCGCCGCGTCGGCCTGGGCGCTCGTCGACGCCGGCGCGGGGGCCGACGAGGTCCTCGACCTGGTGCTGGCCGCGGGGCTCTCCGACCTCGCCGGCCTGGCCCTGGTGAGCACCGAGGAGCGGCGTACCCGTGCCGTGGTGCGGGGTCGCGCGGTCTGCCTGCTCGATGCCGACGGCGAGGAGACGGTGGCCGACGGCCGCAGCGTCACCACGTGGGCGGAGGCCGGCGCCGACGACGTCCGGGCGATCAGCCTCGAGCTGGGCTCCGCGGCCACCGGCGCGACCCTGGAGGTCGGCGACGGGCTGGTTCGCGCCGCACGCATCCTCTGGCCCGCCGAGCCCGCCCTCGCGGCTGGTCCGGTGGCGGCCGCGGCCGGGCACGGGGTCCCCGTGCCGGTGGTCGACTCCTCGCCGCTGCTCCGGCACCTCGCGGCCGCCGAGGACCAGGGCGACGAGTCCCCGGCCGAGACGCCGGCCGAGACCCCTGCCTGGACCCCGGCCGAGACCCCTGCCGAGACCCCTGCCGAGACCCCGGCCGAGACCCCTGCCTGGACCCCCGCCGCCGACGACCACGACGGCCGCACGCAGGACGGTTCGTGGAGCGCCGAGGAGTTCCTGCGGGCGCCCGCGGGCATCCCGGGTCAGCCACCGGCCCCGGACGTGACGGCCGCCCCGGTGGCGGTGCTGCGGATCTCCGACGGCCAGCGCGTCGACGTCGACCGGGTCGTGATCCTCGGCCGGGCCCCCGAGGCGCGCCGGTTCACCGCGACCCAGCATCCCCGGCTGGTCGCCGTCCCCAGTCCGCAGCAGGAGATCTCCTCCACCCACCTCGAGGTCCGCCCCGGGTCCGGGGCCGACCACGGCAGCGCCGTCGTGACCGACCTCGGCTCCACCAACGGCACGCTCCTCACCCAGCCCGGGTTGCCGCAGGAGCCGCTGCGGCCCGGCATCCCGGTCCAGCTCCTCCCCGGTGCGGTGATCGACCTGGGCGACGGCCTCACGATCACGGTGGACCGCCCGTGAGCACCACCGCGCCACCGGTCCCGGGCTCCTCCCCGCCCGCCCGGGCCCCCCGCGGACCCGAGGGCCTGCGTCCCGCCGACCTCGAGCGGCGGCTGCACGCCTACGCACTGGACCGGGTCCTCGGCTGGGGGCTGCCCGTCGGCCTGGCCTGGCTGCTGGTCGCCTCCGATCAGGCTGCCTGGCTCGTCCTCTCGGCGCCCCTCGCCCTGGCCGTCGTCCTCGTCGCCGGCGGGGCCGCCCTCCTCGCGGCCCGGGGTGCCACGCCCGGCATGGCGGCGCTCGGGCTGCGCGTGGAGCCGGTCGACGGCGCGCTGTCGTTCGCCGCCGCCGTACGTCGTCAGGCCGTCCTCGCCCTCGCCGGGCCCCCGACCTTCGGGCTGGGCCTGGCCACCCTGGCCTGGACCGCTGCCGCCGACGGCTCGGGTCGTCGCCGGGGCTGGCACGACGAGGTCGCCGGGACCCAGGTCGTCGACGTCCGGCCCGTCGCTGCGCCCGAGACCGCCCCGGAGCGCCCGCAGCCGATGGTCAACCTCACCGCCATGCGGCTGGTGCCGCCGGAGCCGGCGCCCGCGACCCCGCGCCCCGCCACCGGCACCCCCGACGGCCAGTCGGGCGCTTCCGTCAGGCCGCAGGTACCCCAGGCACCCGAGGCACCCGCGCGTCCCGACGGGCCGGCGCCGGGTCGCCGCCGCGCCGACGTCCCGCCGGCCACCCGAGGCCCCGCCATCCCACCCGCCACCCCACCCGCCACCCCACCGACCGTCCCCCCGGCCACGCCGCCGACCGCGGCACCGCCCCCGCCGGCGGTCGCGACACCGCGCTGGCGTGCCACCGCGGACACCGGCGAGCGGGTCGTGGTGCGCGGAGTCACCCTCCTGGGCCGCGGACCGCAGGCCCGACCGGGGGAGCAGGTCGCCGACCTGGTCGCCCTCGCCTCGCCGGACATGTCGGTCTCCAAGACCCACGCCCAGCTGTCCCTCGGCGAGGACGGCTCGTTGGTCGTGATGGACCGGGGCTCGACCAACGGCTCGGTGCTCATCCGCCAAGGCGTCCCGCGGCACCTCTCGCCCGGCCGTCCCGTCACCCTGCTGGCTGGTGACGTGCTGCGGCTCGGCGACCGGGTCCTGGAGATCGAGCAGGTCGGCTGACCCCCGGAGCCGGCTCCGGGGGAGGGGGCCTGGTGGGCACGAGGCCGGCCGTGGGGACAGGTCAGCAGTCGGTCACGAAGAGGTAACGATGCCTGCTCGCCCTTCCCCTGGGGGTATTGCGTGTTGTCGTCTCTCCCCATCCCCCACGCGCTCGGAAACGGTGCGGGAGGGCTCGGGCTCCCGCACGTCGCGCGAGCCTGTTCTCGGTTAAGGGAGGAAGCAGTTGAGCAGGAAGAAGCTCGCCACCATCGCGAGCTCCTCGCTCGTCGCCGCCGCCCTGGCGATGCCGCTGACCGCGGCCCCGTCGGGTGCAGCACCCCAGGCGACCGGCGAGGGCACTCACGACGCCCCGCGTGTCAGCGACTCGTTGAGCATGCCGTGGCAGGACAAGTACGCCGACCTCCGTCGCCAGGCCGTGGAGCAGCGCCTGCGCAACGGCGGCAAGGGTGGGCCCGTCGAGCGGGTCAGCAAGGACGCCTACGCGCGGGTCACCCAGAAGGGCACGGACAAGATCTTCGTGGTGCTCGCCGAGTTCGGTGACACCGTGCACTCGGCGTACCCCGCCGGGGAGTCCGACGCCCAGCGTGACGACGGCCCGCTGCACAACGAGATCCCGAAGCCCGACCGCAGCGAGGACAACTCCACGCTGTGGGAGAAGGACTACGACCAGTCCTACTTCGAGAACATGTACTTCAACCGGATGAAGTCGTTCTACGAGGAGCAGTCCAGCGGCACCTACTCCATCGACGGCGACGTCACCGAGTGGGTCAAGGTCCCGTTCAACCAGGCGCGCTACGGCCGCGACCTGTGCGGCGACATCAGCTGCAACAACACCTGGTTCCTGATCCGCGACGCGCTGTCGGTCTGGACCCAGGAGAAGCTCGACGCCGGCTGGACGATGACCCAGGTCCGCGAGTACCTCAAGACCTTCGACGTCCAGGACCGCTACGACTTCGACGGCGACGGTGACTTCAACGAGCCCGACGGCTACATCGACCACTTCCAGGTCGTGCACGCCGGTGGCGACCAGGCCGACGGTGACCCGATCTACGGCGGCGACGCCATCTGGAGCCACCGCTGGTACGCCGGTGTCCAGCCCTACGGCACCGGCCCCGAGGGCGGCGCGCCGTTCGGCGGCGTCGACATCGGTGAGGGCGGCACGTCCGACGCCAACGGCTCGGCCGTGGAGCTGCCCGACAACCCGACCGGCGTGTGGGTCGGTGACTACACCATCCAGCCCGAGAACGGCGGCCTGTCGGTCTTCGCCCACGAGTTCGGCCACGACCTGGGTCTGCCCGACCTCTACGACACCTCCGGCAACACCGGCGGTGCGGAGAACTCCACCGGCTTCTGGTCGCTGATGTCGCAGTCGCGCGGCACCGCGAAGAAGGACAAGGGCATCGGCGACCGCCCGATGCCGTTCGGTGCCTGGGAGAAGTTCCAGCTCGGCTGGCTCGACTACGACGTGGCCCGAGCGGGCCGCTCCTCCAAGCACTGGATCCGCCCCGGCCAGTCCACCAAGGGCAAGGAGCACAACGCCCTGATGGTGCTGCTCCCGGACAAGGAGGTCACCACCGAGCTCGGCGACCCGTGCGCCACCTGCGGTGACTCCTACTACTTCTCCGGCTCGGGCAACGAGCTCGACAACACGATGTCCCGCGGGGTCGACGGCGGCGGCGAGCTGACCGCCAAGGCCCGGTGGAGCATCGAGGACGGCTGGGACTACGCCTTCCTCCAGGCCACCACCGACGGCCAGACCTGGGAGAACGTCCCGACCGACCGGTCCTACGAGGGCGCCGACGAGGGTGGGGCCAACCCCGACCAGACCGGTATCTCCGGCAGCAGTGGCGGCTGGGTCGACCTCACCGCCACCGTCCCGGCCGAGGCCGTGGGCATCCGCTTCCGCTACCTCACCGACGCCGCGGTCTCGCTGCCCGGCTTCCAGGTCGACGAGGTCGCCCTGGACGGCACCCCCATCGGCTCCGCCGAGGGCGGCGCGGACGGCTGGAGCCTCGACGGCTTCACCACCACGACCGGCACGATGGTCTCCGAGCACGTCAACGCCTACATCGTCGACAACCGGCAGTACGTCGGTCGCGACCGGCTCCTCAAGCACGTCTACCACTTCGGCAACATCGCCGAGGAGCCCGACCGGGTCGACTTCTACCAGCAGGGTGCGGGCGCGCTCATCAGCTACTGGGACACCTCCTACGACGACAACAACGTCGGGGACCACCCCGGTGGCGGCCTGATCCTGCCCGTCGACGCGCACCCGGAGTTCGTGCACACCCCGGACGGCAACCTCGCCCGGCCCCGCACGTCCTCCTTCGACGCCGCGTTCGGCCTGGACCGCAAGAAGAGCCAGGAGATCGACTGGCTGGGGGACCCCTTCGAGCTGCCGAAGATCCGACCGGTCAGCACCTTCGACGACACCCTCGACTGGTGGTACGCCGGCGACGAGCACGGCACCGACTCCCACCCGGGTCGCTACCAGCAGGGCTGGAGCTCGGTCGACGTCCCGAAGACCGGCACGACCATCACGGTCAAGAAGGTCAAGAAGAACGGCGTCATGGTCATCAAGGTCGGCACCTCCTCCTGAGGTCCGATCCACGCTGAGCCGCCCGCGGCCCAGCACCACGCGGAGCCCCGTCGACCCCCGGGTCGGCGGGGCTCCGTCGTACGTCGGAGGCGGCAGTGCCTCCGCCCGGGTGTGCCCGCTCGGGTGAGACCCCTGGCGCGGAGGCGGCCGAACGCATAGGTTCGCGCGCCATGGACGCTGCTCCCGCCTTCCGCCACGTCGAGACCCTCCAGACCACTGCGTCCCCCGAGCGCATCTGGGCCCTGTGGAGCAACACCGCGACCTGGCCCACCTGGGACCCGCCCGTGGAGAAGGTGGTCCTGGACGGGCCCTTCCGGGTCGGCACCACCGGGCACATGGTGATGGCGGGCGGCTTCGAGATGCCCTTCGAGCTCGAGGTCGTCCACCCCGACGAGCGCTACCTCGACGTGCTGCGGATGGGCGAGCTCGAGATCCGCGTCGACCACGTCGTCGAGGCGACCGACGGCGGGTCGCTGGTCACGGTCACCACCGAGGTCACCGGCCCCGGTGCCGACGGCGTGGGCGCCATGGTCACCGCGGACGCCCCCACCGCCCTGGCGGCGCTGGTCGCCCAGGCCGAGGCCGAGCCGGAGCCGCTCCCGGTCATCCCCTGACCCGACCCACCCGGGGCACCCGCGCTCGGCCGACCACCTCGAGGTGAGACCGGACCGGCGGCGGGAGACGCGCGGGGTGCGGTGACGCGGACGACGGAGCCCACCCCCGGCGGAGGGTGGATGGGCCTGGCCCCCCTGGAGCGACGAAGGAGCGGAAGGGGTGGTTCCCCTCCGCCGGGGGTGGGCTCTGGCGGGAGCGTCTCCGCACCCCACCCACCTGCCGCCGGTCCGTACCGTCAGCGAGTGACCAGCAGCGGCAGCCGGGTGCGGGTGCCGGCCCCGCCCCGCAGCAGCACCGCGCCGTCCTCCTGGGTGCCCTCGCCACGGGTGACGCGGACGGTGATCCGGGCGCTCTCCCCGGGGCCCAGCCGCACGGCGGCCGGGGTGACGCTCACGTCGTGCCGGTCGAAGCCGACGGCGGAGGTGGAGAAGTAGCGGGCCCGCCGTCCGACGTTGGTGACCGTGCGGGTCAGCGTGCCCTCCCCGCGCACCACGAGAGCGGGGGTGTTCAGGCCCAGTCGCTCGCCGTCGAGCCAGTCGCGGTAGTCGGTCGGGTCTACCCCCAGCACCAGCCCGGGGGAGTCGACGGCCTGCACGCGGACGCGTCCGGCGCCGGCGTCCAGCACGCCGGCCGGCAGCGGCTCGGCAGTGGTGACCATGGCGCTGCGGGTGGCCGCGGCGCTCCAGCCGCGCTCGGCGCGCAGCCGTGCGGCGGTGCCGCTCACCCAGGCCGCCGCGGCGGAGGTGCCCCCGAGGAACTGCCAGCCCTGGCCGCCGGGCACCGCCCCGAGGACGCCGTCGCCGGGGGCGACCACGTCCGGCTTGGGGTACGCCGCTGCCGGGCTGCCCGTGCTGGACCACTCCAGCACGCGGGGGACCGCGCGGGTCACGGGGCGGGCCGAGAGGATCACCCGGCCGCGCGGGTGGCTCGCGGCCCACGACATCAGGCGACGACCGTCGTCGGCTCCCAGGTGGACGGTGGGCACCGCGTGCAGGTCGGCGGAGAGGTCGCCGGCGCCGGTGTTGACCAGGACCATGCCGACGCCGTCGGCCTCGGCGACGGTCTGGGACTTGTCGACGCGACCGACACCTCCGCGCTCGCACAGCACGACCCGCTCGGCGACGACGGAGGTGTCCAGGGAGCCGGGCTCGCAGCGGCGGGCGGCGGCCCGGGAGGCACCGCGGGCGGCGGCGTCCGCGGCGCGGACGACCCGGGCACGCACGGGCTCGCCGGGGGAGCTCATCGCGCCGAGGAGCCGGGTGCCGCCGCCGAGGCGGACCTCGCCCCGTCGGACCGTGCCGGTGCCGGCCCCGACGGTCGTGACCCAGGGCGAGGAGTGGGCGGTGCCGCCCACGGCGTCCCCGCCGGCGGCGGCCACGACCACGACGTCGGCCTCGGCGGCGCCGAGCAGGGCCAGCTCGACGGTGTCGAGGGTCGGCGGGCCGGCCACGGACAGGTTGAGGACGTCGACGCCGTCGGCGACGGCGCGGTCGATCGCGGCGACGAGGTCGGCGGTCGAGCAGCCGTCGTCGGCGGGGTCGGGCGCGGTCCAGCAGGCCTTGTAGACCGCCACCTGGGCGTCGGGGGCGATCCCGGCGTACCGGCCGATCTCGTTGCCGCGCACCCGGACGGGGACGTCGGCGTTGCCGGCGGCGATGGAGGCGACCTGGGTGCCGTGGCCGACGTCGTCGACGGGGGCGAGCGTGGCGCGGCTGGCGAGTCGGTCGACGCCGAAGCCGGCGACGAACCAGTGGCCGGCGACGACCTTGTCGGTGCACCAGCCGGGGCCCCACGCGGGCTCGGGCATGCAGGAGGGGGCGCGGTCCCGGGCTCCACGGCTGACGCGCGCGGTGGCCGAGAAGAGCGGGGTGTCGGGGTCCAGCCCGGTGTCGACCAGCCCGACCACGACCCCCTGGCCGCCGCGGCGGGCGCCGCCGGGGCTCAGCCTGGCCGGGTCGTCCGCGAGGTCGCGACCGGCCAGCCGGCGGACCTGCGCCTCCTCGACGAGGGCGACACCCGGCGCGGTGACCAGGTCGCGGGCCTCGGCGGCGGTCAGCCGCAGCGCGAGGCCGTTGAGCGCGGTGGAGTAGCGGTAGACCGGCTGCGTCGCTCCGACGCGGGCCAGCAGCGCCTCCTGCTCGGCGCGGATCCGCCAGCGCGCGATCTCGGTGGCCGGCCCGGGAGGGGCGGCGGCCAGGCCGGGGCCGTCCATCGTCACGAGGTAGAGCTCGGTCGCCCCGGCGGCGCTCGCCTGCGGCGCGGTGAGCGCGACGGGGAGGGCCAACGACGCCACGGCGGTGGCCAGCCCCATGGACGCGGCCGTGAGGGCAGCACGCAGCCGTCGGTGGCGGCTGCGGCTGGTGGACACGGTGGACCTCGTCGTACGTCGGGCGCGGTGGGGTCGGCGGCGTCGCGCGGACGCCGGACTCACCATTGTGACCGATGTGGCGGACGAGGGCAGCCGGACGGGGGAAGGCGGCGGTCCCGGGGCAGCCGGAGCGCCCCTAGGCTCGGCGCGTGAGCCAGCAGCCGCCCCGCCCGACCGGTCCCGTCGTGGGCTTCGACCTCGACATGACGCTGATCGACACCGCCCCCGGCTTCGGCGAGGTCCTGCGGGTCCTGGGCCGCGAGCTGGGGGTCGACTTCCCGGTGGAGCAGATGACCGAGCGGCTGGGTCCTCCGCTGGAGCACCTGCTGGCCGACCACCTGCGGGCCGAGGAGATCGGTCCGGCGGGGGACCGGTTCCGGGCGCTCTACCCCGCGCACGCCATCGTCCCGGTGCCGACGCTGCCGGGGGCGCACGAGGCGGTGGGTGCCGTGCGGCGCCACGGGGGGAGGGTCCTGGTCGTCACCGGCAAGTACGCCCCGAACGCCAGGCTGCACCTGGACCACCTCGGCCTCGAGGTGGACCGGCTGGAGGGTTGGGTCTGGGGCACCGGCAAGGCCGAGGTGCTGCGCGAGGAGGGAGCCGGCGTCTACGTCGGCGACCACGTGCACGACGTCGAGGGCGCCCGTGCGGCCGGGGCGCTGAGCGTCTCGGTGCTGACCGGCGGCTGCGGGCGCGCGGAGCTGCTCGACGCCGGCACCGACGTCGTGCTGACCTCGCTGCACGAGTTCCCCGACTGGCTCGACGACCACCTCGCCGAGCGACCCGCCTCGTGAGGACGCTCGCGGCGGGGCTGGAGAGCGGCTGGGACCGCGTGTGGTCCGACCTCACCTCCCGCCAGGCGCTGCCGGACCCCGCGGTCGTGCTGGGTGCCGGGGCCGTCGCGCTGGCCCTGGTCCTGTGGCCGGGGACCTGGCCGCGGGTGCGGCTGCTCGTCACGGTGGTGCACGAGGCCGGTCACGCGCTGGTGGCGCTGGGGGTGGGGCGCCGGCTGCAGGGCATCCGGCTGCACTCCGACACCAGCGGCGTGACGGTCTCCCGCGGCCGGCCCAGCGGCCCGGGCATGGTGGCGATGCTCGCGGCCGGCTACCTCGCGCCGGCGCTGGTGGGACTGGGGGCGGCCCTGCTGCTCGCCGACGGCCGGGCCCTGCTGCTGCTGTGGTCGCTGTCCGTGCTGCTCCTGCTGGTCCTGCTGTGGATCCGCAACGGCTTCGGCCTGCTGGTGGTCGTGGTCGTGCTCGCCGGGACCGTCGCCGTCACCTGGTACGCCGATGCCCGCGCGCAGTCCGCGCTGGCACTGCTGCTCGCGTGGCTGCTCCTGCTCGCCGCGCCCCGGCCGCTTCTCGAGCTGCTGGTGGCCGGCCGCGCCGGACGCCGCGGCTCCGACCCCGACCAGCTGGCGCGGCTGACGCGGGTCCCGTCGGTGCTGTGGACCCTGGTGCTGCTTGCGGCCAACGTCAGCGGGCTGGTCGTCGGGGTCTCGACGCTGGCGCCCGACCTGCTCTCCGGGTGACCCTCCGCTGACCGTCCGGCGGATCCCGATGGCCCCGCGCTTGCCGGGCTGCATATCCTTGCCCGGCTCCGGCACACGCCGGTGGCTCCCGACCCCGACCGAGGAACGAGTGCAGTGCCGACTGGCAAGGTGAAGTGGTACGACGCCGAGAAGGGCTTCGGCTTCCTGTCCCAGGAGTCCGGGCCCGACGTCTACGTGCGCGCCGAGGCGCTGCCCGAGGGCACGACCGCGCTGAAGCCGGGGACCAAGGTCGAGTTCGGCATCGCCCAGGGCCGCCGCGGCGACCAGGCGCTGCAGGTGCGCATCCTCGACGCCCCCGCCTCGGTGAGCCGCAACCGCGCCGAGGCGAAGCGGAAGTCGCCCGACGCGATGGTCACCATCGTCGAGGACGTCATCCGCCTCCTCGACTCGACCTCCGAGGCCTACCGCCACGGCCGGCACCCCGACAAGGCGGCCGGCAAGCAGACCGCCAAGGTGCTCCGCGCCCTCGCCGACGAGCTCGACTCCTAGTCCGGCGCCCCCGCGCGCTGCAGTCCGACCGCGGGCTGGTCTCGTGGAGCTGCCGCTGGTCGACCGGAGTTCCGTGAGGCAGGGGCCGGTTCCACCACCAGGGTGGTGACACCGGACAGCCCGCTCAGCTGGCGACCGGCACCGGCATCGACCGCCTGCTGGCCAGCACGAACACCGACCACGCGGCGAGCACGGCGAAGGCGACCCCGAGCCCGAGCCGGGGCGGGTCCAGGGGCAGCGCGATGCCCACGAAGCCGCCGATGACCCACGCCAGCTGCAGGGTCGTGTCCGAGCGCGCGAACGCCGAGGCCTGGACCCCGGTCGGCACGTCACGCTGGATGGTGGCGTCGAGGCAGAACTTCGCCAGGGACTGCGACAGCCCGGCCACCAGGCCGAGCAGCACCAGCGGCAGCACGCCGTAGAAGAGCGTCGCGACGAGCGCCAGGGCGGCGTCGGCGAGCAGCGCGAGCACGACCGTCACCGACGGGTTGATCCGGCGCAGCAGCGAGGCCATGGCGACACCGAGCCCGTTGCCGGCACCGGCGGCACCGACGACGAGCGCGATCAGCACCTCGGGGGAGAGCCCCGACTCGGGCGGGTTCTCGCGGAGCAGGAAGGCCATGAACATCAGCAGGAACCCGCTCATCCACCGCGGCCCGCAGTTGGCCCGCAGGGCGAACGCGACGGCCCGCGGGATCCGGGTCCGCGGGCGGCGGCCCGGGCGCCGCAGGGTCTCGCCCATCAGCACGAGCTCGCCCTCACCCACCGACGAGTCGACCTTCTCCGGCAGCCGGATCGCGCAGACGACGGCGACGACGAACAGCAGGAACGCGTAGCGCAGCGACCACTCCGACCCGGCCAGCGAGGCCAGCCCGGCGATCGGTGCGGACACCGACGCCCCCACGATGCCGGCCAGGGAGACGCGCCCGTTGGCCTTGACCAGGGTGAACCCCTCGGGCAGCAGACGCGGCACCGCCGCGGCCCGGGTCACGCCGTAGGCCTTCGAGGAGACCAGCACCCCGAGGGCGGCGGCGAACAGCCACGGCGAGTCGCCCTCCGCGATGGCGCCGGCCAGCGCCCACACCAGGAACGCCCGCAGGGCCATCGTCGCCCCGATCGCCCAGCGGCGACCGTGGGAGAAGCGGTCGAGGAACGGCCCGATCAGCGGCGCGACGATCGCGAACGGCAGCATCGTCAGGCCCAGGAACAGCGCCACCTGGCCGCGCGCCTCGCCCGAGGGCACCTGGAAGAACAGGCTGCCCGCCAGCGAGATCGCGACGGCCGCGTCGCCGGCGGTGTTGAAGAAGTGCAGGTAGATCAGCCGGTTCAGCCCGGAGTCCTCGGCGCCCTGGGCGCCGGCGGCGCGCCGCGCCTGGCTGCCGACGTACGCCGTCGCCCGGCCCGTCGCCCGGGCGAACCCGGCCGCACCGCGCCCGGTCGCCCGCGCACCCGTGCCCAGCCCGCGCCCGACCGCCCTGGCGCGGCTGCCCGAGCCGGCACCCGATCCTGCCCCTGATCCGGCCCCGGGGGTGCCTCCCGGGGCACCTCCCCGGGTGCCCGTGGAGGTGCCACCTCCGCCGCCCGCGGAGGACGCGGCGCCGGGCTGGTCCTCGGACGGCGTCGTCATGCGCCCCATCCTGCCTGGTGACCCCGAGCAGGTCGGGTGAGGGACACGAGGTCCGGGGCCGTGCCGGCGGCGACGGCGACCCGATGCGCGGGGCGACCTGACACGGGCACGGCCGAGGAGGCATGATTGCCCGCCGTGACGACCATCGCCCGTGCCAAGCCCGACCGTGCCACGGTCGCGGCCGTCGACGTCGCACGCGACGCCCTGATCGCCGACGTCGACGACCCGCGTGACGTCGGCGAGCACCTCGGCCACGACGTCGAGGGCGAGCGGGTGGTCACCCACCGCTTCGCCTGCACCCGCAAGGGCTACGTCGGCTGGCACTGGTGCGTGACCCTGGTGCGCGCGCCTCGGCAGAAGCACGTGACCGTCGCCGAGACGGTGCTGCTGCCCGGCGAGGAGGCGATCGTCGCCCCCGAGTGGGTGCCCTACCGCGAGCGCATCCGCCCCGGCGACCTCTCCCCGGGGGACCTGCTGCCGGTCGCCGACGACGACCCTCGCCTGGTGCCCACCTACTCCTTCGGCGACGACCCGCTCGACGCCGACGACAAGGCGCAGATCCGCCAGGTCGCCAAGGACCTCGGCCTCGGCCGCTCGCGCACGCTCTCCCCGGAGGGCCGCGACCTCGCCGCCCAGCGGTGGTACGACGGCGACGGCGGCCCCGGTGCGCCGATCGCCCAGTCGGCGCCCGACCAGTGCACGTCGTGCGGCTTCCTCATGCGCATCGCCGGCCCGCTGGCCGAGACCTTCGGCGTGTGCGCCAACGGCGACGCCAACGACGACGGCCGGATCGTCTCCTTCGACCACGGCTGCGGTGCCCACTCCGAGGTCCGGCTGGCCAAGAAGCACGAGCCGCAGCCGCTCCCGGAGCCGGTGGTCGACGACCTCGACGCCAGCCTCATCGAGACGTTCTGACGCGGACGCGCCAGCGGACGCGTCGATGGTGGTCGAGCGCGCGACCCGCGTGTCGAGACCCGGCGACCTCGGTCGCCGACCTGGACCCACCGCTGGTCGAGCAGCGAGCGCCAGCGAGCGGGCGTCGAGACCCGGCGACCTCGGTCGCCGACCTGGACCCACCGCTGGTCGAGCAGCGAGCGCCAGCGAGCGGGCGTCGAGACCCGGCGACCTCGGTCGCCGGCCTCAGCTGAAGGCGTGCCCGAAGTCGGTCGGCGGGGGACCTGCGTGGGAGGCCGACAGCACCCACACGGCGTACTCCTCGTTCGCGGGGTGCAGCTCGTAGGACCCGAACCGCGCGTCGACCCGCAGCCCGGACGCCTCGGCGTCGGCGACGAACTCCTCGGCGGGGTAGGACCGCGCGTGCGCCGGTGCCCCGACGAGGTGGAAGCCGAGCAGCACCCGCCCGCCGGGGGCCAGGCGCGAGCGCAGCAGCGAGAGCACGCGGCGCTCGGTGCCCTCGGCGAGGAACACCATGACGTTCCCGACGACGACGACCAGGTCGAACTGCGCGGGCCGGTCCCCGAGCAGCGCGTCGTCGAGCCCGAGCACGTCGCTGTGCAGGACGTCGATGCCCGGGTAGGTGGCCCGTGCCTGCTCGACCAGCGCGAGGTCGGGCTCGACGCCGACCACCGTGTGGCCGCGCGCGGACAAAGCGGCGGTGACCCGGCCCATGCCGGCGCCGACGTCCAGCACCCGGGCGCCGCGCGGCAGCAGCGTGTCGGCGAGGCGGGCCTCGCCGTCGACGTCCTGGCCGCTGGCCACGAGCTCGCCGAACTTGCGGCCGAAGCCCTGCGCCGCGGCGGGTCCGGCCTGCTCCCACCGGGTGGGCGGCAGGGTGCTCACACGCCGTCCTCGCGCATCCGGTCGCGGGCGCGCCGGCGCCGCCGGCAGTACTCCACGCCGAACAGGCCGAGGGCGAAGCCGGTCAGGCACATCCATAGCCACCAGGTGCGCCCGTTCTCCTGCAGCGAGCCGTAGAACGGGAGCAGCGCCAAGAAGCCCAGCAGGAACAGCCCCGACCCCACCGAGACGGTGCGCACGCCGTCGACGTCGAGCGGGTCGACGTCGGCCACCAGGAAGGTGCGGTTGCCGATCTCGTGCTGGGTCGGCTGCTCGTCGCGCAGGTCCACGAGCGCGACTGTAGCCGCCCGGGCGGGACCCCCTCGACGCCCGGCGCGGCGGTCTGGTTGGGTGTGCCTCCGTGAGCAGCACCGCGACCCCGAGCGCCACCAGCACCCTCGACCGCTACTTCGAGATCACCGCCCGCGGCTCGACCGTGGGCCGCGAGGTCCGCGGCGGGGTCGTCACCTTCTTGACGATGGCCTACATCATCGTGCTCAACCCGCTGATTCTCGGCTTCGTGCCCGACTCCACCGGCGCCTACCTCGGGGGCGGTCCCGGCGACGGCTCCAACCTGCCGGCCATCGCGGCGGGCACCGCGCTGGTCGCCGGCGTCCTCACGATCCTCATGGGCACGGTGGCCAAGTTCCCCCTGGCGCTGGCCACCGGTCTGGGCCTCAACGCGTTCGTCGCGGTCGCCATCGCCACCCAGGCGACCTGGGCCGACGCGATGGGCCTGGTGGTCCTGGAGGGCCTGGTCATCCTCGTGCTGGTCCTCACCGGGTTCCGTACGGCGGTCTTCCACGCCGTCCCCACCCAGCTGAAGGTGGCGATCTCTGTCGGGATCGGGCTGTTCATCGCCCTGATCGGCTTCGTCGACGCCGGCTTCGTGACCCGCATCCCCGACGCCGCGCAGACGACCGTGCCGGTGCAGCTCGGCGCCGGGGGCACGCTGGCCGGCTGGCCGGTTCTCGTCTTCGCGCTCGGCCTGGTGCTGCTCGTGGCGCTGTGGGTGCGCAAGGTCCGCGGCGCCATCCTGATCGCCATCCTGGTCGCCACCGTCGCGGCCGCGGTGCTGGAGGGCGTGCTCGACCTGGGTGGCCGCTCCGCGGACAACCCGGGCGGCTGGTCGCTGAGCGTCCCGACCGTCGACGGCTTCGTGGACGTCCCCGACCTGGCGACGCTGGGGGAGTTCTCGCTGTTCGGTGCCTTCGAGACGATCGGGATCATCGCCGCCCTGCTGCTGGTCTTCTCGCTGCTGCTGGCCGACTTCTTCGACACGATGGGCACGATGACCGCCATCGGTGCCGAGGCCGGTCTCAACGACGAGGAGGGCGTGCCGCCGCACACCCAGCGCATCCTCGTGGTCGACTCGGTCGCCGCGATCGCCGGTGGCGCCGCCGGGGTCTCCTCCAACACCTCCTACATCGAGTCCGCCTCGGGCGTGGGGGAGGGTGCTCGCACCGGGCTGGCCTCGGTCGTGACCGGGCTGCTCTTCCTGGCCGCGATGTTCTTCACCCCGGTCGTGCGCGCCATCCCCTCGGAGGCCGCCGTCCCGGCCCTGGTGCTGGTGGGCTTCTTGATGATGCAGCAGGTCACCGAGATCGACTGGTCCGACGTCGAGGTGGCGCTGCCGGCGTTCCTCACGATCGTGCTGATGCCGTTCACCTACTCCATCACCGTGGGCATCGGCGCCGGGTTCGTCTCCTACGTCCTCATCAAGGTCGTCCTGGGCAAGGTCCGCACCATCCACCCGCTGCTCGCCGTGGTCGCCGGGCTGTTCGTCGTCTACTTCGCGATCGACCCGATCACCTCCTGGCTCACCTGACGCCCGCGGACTGGTCGACCGGAACTGCCGCTTGGCTCACGGAGTTCCAGCAGGCAAGCGCCGGTTTCACCACCCGGGTGGTGAAACCGCCCGCCGGGAATGGTTGACGCCGACACGTTGTTGACCGGTCGACATCCCTTCCAGCCACTCCCGGAGGCGACGACCTGAGTCCCACGTTCCGCGCCCTGTCCAACGCCAACTACCGGCGCTACGCCGGCGGTGCCCTGGTGTCCAACGTCGGCACCTGGATGCAGCGCGTGGCCCAGGACTGGCTGGTCCTGGTGCTCACCGGCTCGGGTGCGGCGCTCGGCGTCGTGACGGGGCTGCAGTTCCTGCCGTTCCTGCTGCTCTCGCCGGTCGCGGGCGTCATCGCCGACCGCGTGCCCAAGCGCTGGCTGCTGCAGGTCACCAACGTGGCGATGGCGGTCCCGGCGGTGGTGCTCGGGCTGCTGGCGGTGACCGACCAGGTGCAGATCTGGCACGTCTACGTCCTGGCGCTCGTCCTCGGCGTGGCCTCGGCCTTCGACGCGCCGGCGCGCCAGTCCTTCGTCTCCGAGATCGTCGGCCCCGACGACCTCACCAACGCCGTGGGCCTGAACTCCGCCAGCTTCAACACCGCCCGCATCATCGGCCCGGCGCTGGCCGGGCTGCTGATCGCCGCGTTCGGCGCCGGCGTCGTCGGCACCGGATGGGTCATCCTCCTCAACGGCCTCTCGTACGCCGCTCCCGTGCTCACCCTGCGCGCCCTGGACGGGGCGGCCCTGCGCACGCCCGACCGGGTCCCGCGACGGCCCGGCCAGGTGCGCGAGGGCGTGGCCTACGTCCGGGGCCGGCCCGACCTGCTGCTGATCCTGGGCATCGTGTTCTTCGCGGGCACCTTCGGGCTGAACTTCCAGATGACCAGCGCCCTGATGGCCACCGAGGTCTTCGGGCGCGGTCCCACCGAGTACGGCCTGCTCGGCACCTTCCTGGCCGTCGGATCCTTGGCCGGGTCGCTGATGGCCGCCCGCCGACCGCACGTGCGGCACCGGCTGGTCGTGGGGGCGGCGGTGGCCTTCGGCGCGCTCGAGGTCGTGGCCGGGCTGGCACCGTCGTACCTCGTCTTCGCCCTGCTGTGCCCGCTGCTGGGGCTGGCGGCGCTGACGATGATCACCAGCGCCAACGCCCACCTGCAGCTGCACACCGACCCCGTGATGCGGGGGCGGGTGATGGCGCTGTACATGATGATCTTCATCGGCGGGACGCCGCTGGGGGCGCCGTTCATCGGCTGGGTGGGGGAGACGTACGGTGCTCGCTGGACCCTCCTGGTCGGAGGGGCGGCGACGGTGCTCGGCACGGTCCTCTGCGCGGCCCTGTTCCTGGGCCTCCGTCGGGTTTTGACCGCCCTGCGGGCGCCGGGTAGCCTCATTCCTCGTGTCTGGGACGACCAGGCCGTTGCGCGTGCGCGGAAGTAGCTGTCGGAAACAGGCCCGGTAGCAGCCGTCACGCACAGTCCATCGCCTCCCCGAGCCGGGGCGGCACCGTGCTGAGGGCGACACGCCCGACCTCGGGGGCGAGCAACGCGGGTTGAGCAGCACCACCCGGCCACGCACGGCGGAGCAGGTCAGGCCGCCGTCACACCCTGCGGAGCAGAGCGCTGCGCAGTGAGATGAGAAACAGAAGGGGAACCACCAGGTGCCCACCATCAACCAGCTGGTCCGCAAGGGCCGCCAGGACAAGGTGTCGAAGAACAAGACGCCTGCCCTGAAGGGATCGCCGCAGCGCCGAGGCGTCTGCACCCGCGTCTACACCACCACCCCGAAGAAGCCGAACTCCGCCCTGCGCAAGGTCGCCCGTGTGCGCCTGTCCAGCGGCGTCGAGGTCACCGCCTACATCCCGGGCGTGGGTCACAACCTGCAGGAGCACTCGATCGTGCTCGTCCGCGGCGGCCGGGTGAAGGACCTTCCCGGTGTCCGCTACAAGATCATCCGCGGCACGCTCGACACCCAGGGCGTGAAGAACCGCAAGCAGGCTCGCAGCCGCTACGGCGCGAAGAAGGAGAAGAGCTGACATGCCGCGCAAGGGCCCCGCTCCGAAGCGCCCCATCGACGTCGACCCGGTCTACGGGTCGCAGCTGGTCTCCCAGCTCGTCTCCAAGGTGCTGCAGGACGGCAAGAAGCAGGTCGCTCAGCGCATCGTCTACGGCGCCCTGGAGGGCTGCCGCGAGAAGACCGGCACCGACCCGGTCGTGACGCTGAAGCGCGCCATGGACAACGTCAAGCCCGCGATCGAGGTCAAGTCCCGTCGCGTCGGCGGTGCGACCTACCAGGTCCCGATCGAGGTCAAGGGCACGCGCGGCACCACGCTCGCGCTGCGCTGGCTGGTCGGCTACGCCCAGGACCGTCGTGAGAAGACGATGTCCGAGCGCCTGATGAACGAGATCCTCGACGCCTCCAACGGCCTCGGTGCCGCGGTGAAGAAGCGCGAGGACACCCACAAGATGGCCGAGTCCAACAAGGCCTTCGCCCACTACCGCTGGTGACCTCGGGCGGGGTGGCCGCCCACCGGCGCGCCGCCCCGCTCACACCCCGCACCCCCTCGACCTAAGGAACGCGACTAAACGTGGCTGTCGACATCACCACCGACCTCAAGCAGGTCCGCAACATCGGCATCATGGCGCACATCGACGCCGGCAAGACGACCACCACCGAGCGCATCCTGTTCTACACCGGTATCTCCTACAAGATCGGTGAGGTCCACGACGGCGCTGCCACGATGGACTGGATGGAGCAGGAGCAGGAGCGTGGCATCACGATCACCTCTGCTGCGACCACCTGCTGGTGGAAGAAGCACCAGATCAACATCATCGACACCCCCGGTCACGTCGACTTCACCGTCGAGGTCGAGCGCTCGCTGCGCGTCCTCGACGGCGCCGTCGCCGTCTTCGACGGTGTGGCCGGCGTGGAGCCGCAGTCGCAGACCGTGTGGCGTCAGGCCAACAAGTACGCCGTCCCGCGGATGTGCTTCGTCAACAAGCTCGACCGCACCGGCGCGGACTTCTACCGCGTCGTCGACTCGATCGTGAACAAGCTGAACTCGACCCCGCTGGTCCTCCAGCTGCCGATCGGCGCCGAGGGCGACTTCATCGGTGTCGTGGACCTGGTCGAGATGAACGCCAAGGTCTGGCGCGGCGAGACCGCCCAGGGCGAGGACTACGTCGTCGAGGAGATCCCGGCCGACATGGCCGACAAGGTCGAGGAGTACCGCGAGAAGCTGCTCGAGACCCTCTCCGAGGCCGACGACGAGGTCATGGAGAAGTACCTCGAGGGCGAGGAGTTCACCGTCGAGGAGCTCAAGGCCGCGATCCGTCGCGCGACCCTGGCCGACAAGCTGAACCCGATCCTCACCGGCACCGCGTTCAAGAACAAGGGCGTCCAGCCCCTGCTCGACGCGATCGTCGACTACCTCCCCTCCCCGATCGACGTCGAGGGCATCACCGGCCACAAGCCGAACGCCGAGGAGACCCCGGAGAACGAGGTCACCCGCAAGCCCTCGACCGAGGAGCCGCTGGCGGCGCTGGCGTTCAAGATCGCCTCCGACCCGCACCTGGGCAAGCTCACCTTCGTCCGCGTCTACTCCGGCATCATGGAGGCCGGCGGCACCGTGCTGAACTCCAGCAACGGCCGCAAGGAGCGGATCGGCAAGGTCTACCAGATGCACGCCAACAAGCGTGAGGAGATCGCCTCGGTCGGCGCCGGCCAGATCGTCGCCGTCATGGGCCTGAAGGACACCAAGACCGGTCACACGCTCTCGGACTCCTCCAAGCCCGTGGTCCTGGAGTCGATGACCTTCCCGGCCCCGGTGATCGAGGTCGCCATCGAGCCGAAGACCAAGTCGGACCAGGAGAAGCTGGGTGTCGCCATCCAGCGCCTGGCCGAGGAGGACCCGACCTTCGTCGTCAAGACCGACGAGGAGACCGGCCAGACCATCATCGCCGGCATGGGCGAGCTGCACCTGGAGATCCTGGTCGACCGCATGAAGCGGGAGTTCAAGGTCGAGGCGACCGTCGGCAAGCCGCAGGTCGCCTACCGCGAGACCATCCGTCGCGAGGTCAAGGGTCACTCCTACACCCACAAGAAGCAGACCGGTGGCTCGGGTCAGTTCGCGAAGGTCGTCATGTCGATCGGGCCGAACATCGACCCCGAGACCGGTACGGGCGCGGGCTACGAGTTCGTCAACAACGTCACCGGTGGTCGTGTCCCGAAGGAGTACATCCCCTCGGTCGACCAGGGTGCCCAGGACGCGCTGCAGTTCGGCGTCCTCGCCGGATACCCGATGGTGGACGTCAAGGTCTCCCTCGAGGACGGCGCCTACCACGACGTGGACTCCTCGGAGCTCGCGTTCAAGATCGCCGGCAACCAGGCCTTCAAGGAGGCCGCCCGCATGGCCAAGCCCGTGCTGCTGGAGCCGATGTTCGCCGTCGAGGTGACCACCCCGGAGTCCTTCCTGGGTACCGTCATCGGCGACATCAACTCCCGTCGCGGTCAGGTCCGGGCGCAGGAGGAGTCCCACGGCGACCTCGTCGTGTCGGCCCTCGTGCCGCTGTCGGAGATGTTCGGGTACGTCGGTGACCTGCGGTCGAAGACCTCGGGCCAGGCGTCGTACTCGATGGAGTTCGACTCGTACGCCGAGGTTCCTTCGAACATCGCCGACGAGATCGTCAAGAAGGCACGGGGCGAGTAGTCCCAGCCCTCGGCACCACTAGTACCACCCACGAGTCAAGTAACAACCACACCAGGAGGAGCCCCCAGTGGCTAAGGCGAAGTTCGAGCGGAACAAGCCGCACGTCAACATCGGCACCATCGGTCACATCGACCACGGCAAGACCACGCTGACCGCGGCGATCTCGAAGGTGCTGCACGACAAGCACCCGGACCTCAACGAGGAGTCGCCCTTCGACTCCATCGACAAGGCCCCCGAGGAGCGCCAGCGCGGCATCACCATCTCGATCGCCCACATCGAGTACCAGACCGAGGCGCGTCACTACGCCCACGTCGACTGCCCCGGTCACGCCGACTACATCAAGAACATGATCACCGGCGCGGCCCAGATGGACGGCGCGATCCTCGTGGTCGCCGCCACCGACGGCCCGATGCCGCAGACCCGTGAGCACGTGCTGCTCGCCCGCCAGGTCGGCGTGCCCGCCCTGGTCGTCGCCCTGAACAAGTGCGACATGGTCGACGACGAGGAGCTCATCGAGCTCGTCGAGATGGAGGTGCGCGAGCTCCTCTCCGAGTACGAGTTCCCGGGCGACGACGTCCCCGTCGTGCGCGTGGCGGCCTTCCCGGCCCTCAACGGCGACGCCAAGTGGGCCGACTCGATCGGCGAGCTCATGGACGCGGTGGACTCCTACATCCCGCAGCCCGAGCGCGACACCGACAAGCCGTTCCTCATGCCCGTCGAGGACGTCTTCACGATCACCGGTCGTGGCACCGTCGTCACCGGTCGTATCGAGCGCGGCATCGTCAAGGTCGGCGAGGAGATCGAGATCCTCGGTATCCGCGAGACCTCGGCCAAGACCACCGTCACCGGTGTCGAGATGTTCCGCAAGCTGCTCGACGAGGGCCAGGCCGGTGAGAACGTCGGTCTGCTCCTGCGTGGCACCAAGCGCGAGGACGTCGAGCGCGGCATGGTCCTGGCCAAGCCGGGCACCACGACCCCGCACACCAACTTCGAGGCCTCGGTCTACATCCTCTCGAAGGACGAGGGCGGCCGTCACACGCCGTTCTTCAACAACTACCGCCCGCAGTTCTACTTCCGCACCACGGACGTGACCGGCGTCGTGACCCTCCCCGAGGGCACCGAGATGGTCATGCCGGGTGACAACACGGAGATGGAGGTCGAGCTGATCCAGCCGATCGCCATGGACGAGGGTCTGCGGTTCGCGATCCGCGAGGGCGGCCGCACCGTCGGCGCCGGCCGCGTCACCAAGATCACCAAGTGATCCGCGCCGGTCGCTGACCGGCTGAACCACCAGGACGGCCCCGGACCTCTCGAGGTCCGGGGCCGCTCTGCGTCCCGACCCCATCGCCCCGTCGAGGAGCCCCGTGAACCACCAGGCCGACAAGGTCCCGCCCGCGCGGCCGCACCAGAAGCTCACCGAGGACGGCCGTCGCATGCGAGAGGTGCTGAGCTACTCCCGCCGGGGCAGCCGGTTCACCCCGACCCAGCAGGAGGCCTGGGACGCCCACGCGTCGCGCTGGGTGATCCCGGACGAGGACGTCGACCAGCCCGGTTTCGACCTCGCCGAGCGGTTCGGACGCACCGCCCCGCTGGTCGTGGAGATCGGCTGCGGCGTGGGGGAGGCGACCGGAGTCCTGGCCGCCGCGCGGCCGGAGCAGAACGTGCTGGCCCTGGAGGTCTGGCGCCCCGGCGTGGCCGCCTCGCTCGCCGAGGTCGCCACCGCAGGCGCCGAGAACGTCCGGTTCTGCTCGGTCGACGCCGTCTGGTCCCTGGAGCACCTGGTGGCACCCGGCGGGCTCGAGGAGCTGTGGACCTTCTTCCCCGACCCGTGGCCCAAGGCGCGCCACCACAAGCGTCGTCTCGTCCAGCCCGACTTCGCCGCGCTGGTGGCCTCGCGGCTGCGACCCGGCGGTGTCTGGCGCCTGGCGACCGACTGGGCGCCGTACGCCGAGCACATGGTCGCGACGCTCGACGCCGAGCCCGCGCTCGAGGGTGGACGTGTGGAGCGGTGGGCCGACCGCCCGGTGACGAAGTTCGAGCGCAAGGGCCTCGCGGTGGACCGGGAGATCACCGACCTGCTCTACCGCCGGGTCTGACCCCGACGCTCAGTCGTCGGCGGGCCCCGCCCCCGGTGGGTCGTCGAGATCGTCGATGGTGGCCATCAGCGACTCCAGGAGCGCCAGCTCCTCCTCCACGTAGGGGTCCTCGAGCCCGAGCTCGTCGAGGTCCCCCTTGAGCATCTGCTGCACGTCGAGGGCGGCCTCGACGTGGCCGAGGTGGCGCAGCGCCCAGCCGACCATCCACCGCGCGACCCGGGTCCGCTCGTCCTCGCCGATGCGCACCCGGGCGTTCATGGCGGCCTCGAAGGCGGCCAGGGCGGCCCTCCAGTCGCCGCGCTCGACGTGGGCCATGCCGAGGTTGTTGAGCAGGGAGGCGTCCCAGTCCCGGGCCCGCGGGTCGCGGCACTGGCGCGCACGGACCAGGGCGCGCTGCGTGGCGGGCACCTGCTCCTCGAGCGGGGCGACGAGCGCGGCCATGTGCATCGCGTCGACCTCGAGCGCCTCCAGACCCGTGTCCCGGGCGACCTCGACGGCCTCGGCGAACGCGGGACGCGCGGCCTCGGGCTCGCCGCCCGAGCGCAGGAGGCGCCCGCGCTCCAGCAGCCGGCGTGCCACGACCTCCGGCCCTGCGTCCTCGAGGGCGTCGAGCACGGCGTGCCCCTCGTCGTAGCGCTGCTGGAGCCCCAGGGCCCGCGCCACGTGGGTCAGGAGGACCTCACGGGCGGGGGAGGGGGCCGCGGCCGCCGCCTCGCGCAGGCGCTCCTCGGACCCGACCGGGTCCTCGAAGTCCCACAGGTCGTGGGCGGCGTCGGGGCTGCTCATCGCCCCAGGCTAGGCGCGGGCGGCGACACCGCTGCCTCCCCGCGCCTCAGCGCGAGGCGCCCGGGACGTGGGCGGGCAGGCTGCACACCTCGTCCAGCCCGGTCACCCGGTTGAGACGGCCGAAGGCGATCCACGACCCCAGGCACATCGTGAGCTCCACCAGCTCCCGGTCGGAGTACGCCGCCTTGAACCGCCCCCAGAACTCCTCGTCCAACCCGTGGTGCTCGGTGGCGAACCGCTCGGCGTACTCCGCCGCGAGGCGCACGCGAGGCTCCAGCGCCGTGCTCGTGCGCCAGTCGGAGACCTCGTCGAAGAAGCCCGCGTCGACGCGCTCGCCGTCGCGCTCGGTGCGGTAGTCCAGGCAGAACAGGCATCCGTTGACCCGGGCGATGGTCAGCCGCGCGGCCTCGAACTCACGCAGGGCGAGGGTCGAGTGGGCGTAGACCGCCGCCGAGAACCCGGCCGCGGCCGGTCCGATGCCCGGCACGAGCTCGCCCCACACGTAGGTGAGCGGGTCCTTGCCGGTGGGGACGTCGATGATCATGGGCTCTCCTGGGAGGATCGGGGCGGTGCCCGGAGCCGGTCGGGGACCGGACGCGTCCTCGAATTTGTTCGAGGCGGGGGTGTCTGCCAAGATAGTCCGGTTGCTCCGGCGGGTCGCCGGGGTGTGCCACACCTTGACTTCTGAATCGTGTCTCCCGCACCAGCTGGTGCAGATGCCTCAGTCGTCGCGCGTGCGGCCACATCCACTCGCAGCGATGCGAGGAGCCTCGCAGAGATGTGAGGGGAGACCCGATCAGCCCGATGAACCATCGGGTGCCACCACAGCACACAGCAGCAGGATCCCGGTCCTCAGCGTGCGCGGACGTCTTTTTCAGGATGTACGACACGCCCGACCGCGGGGGTCGGCCGCTGGGTGGGGGTGGAGCCAGGGCGGGACCGACTCAAGCCCGAGGACGTCCCGGGACACGCACGCGGCAGGACTGACGAAGAAGGACGAGAGAGACCTATGGCGGGACAGAAGATCCGCATCAGGCTCAAGGCCTATGACCACGAGGTGATCGACACCTCGGCGCGCAAGATCGTGGACACCGTCACCCGCACGGGTGCCAAGGTCGCCGGCCCGGTGCCGCTGCCGACCGAGAAGAACGTGTACTGCGTCATCCGCTCGCCCCACAAGTACAAGGACTCCCGCGAGCACTTCGAGATGCGCACCCACAAGCGCCTCATCGACATCATCGACCCCACGCCGAAGACCGTCGACTCGCTCATGCGCCTGGACCTCCCGGCGGGCGTCGACATCGAGATCAAGCTCTGAGGTCAGACGACATGACTTTCGAACGCAACGTGAAGGGCCTGCTGGGCACCAAGCTCGGCATGACCCAGCTCTGGGACGAGAACAACAAGGTCGTCCCCGTGACCGTCGTCGCCGCGGCGACCAACGTGGTCACCCAGGTCCGCACCCCCGAGGTCGACGGCTACAACGCCGTGCAGATCGGGTACGGCGAGATCGAGGGCCGCAAGGTCACCAAGCCGACCGCCGGGCACTTCGCCAAGGCCGGCACGACCCCGCGCCGCCACATGGTCGAGATCCGCACCACGACCGCCGGTGAGTACACCGTCGGCCAGGAGCTGGCCGTCGACACCTTCGCCGCCGGCGAGGAGATCGACGTCACCGGCACCAGCAAGGGCAAGGGGTTCGCCGGCACGATGAAGCGTCACGGCTTCGCCGGTGTCTCCGCCTCGCACGGTGCCCACCGCAACCACCGCAAGCCCGGCTCGATCGGCGCCTGCGCGACCCCCGGTCGCGTGTTCAAGGGTGTCCGGATGGCCGGCCGCATGGGTAACGACACCGTCACCACCCAGAACATCACCGTGCACGCGGTCGACGTCGAGAAGGGCCTGATCCTGCTCAAGGGTGCCGTCCCCGGCCCCAAGGGCGGTCTCGTGGTCCTCCGCTCCGCCGCCAAGAAGACCCAGGAGGCCTGAGCATGTCTGTCAAGACCGTCAAGGTCGACCTGCCCGCCGAGATCTTCGACGTCGCGGTCAACGTGCCGCTGATCCACCAGGTCGTCGTCGCGCAGCAGGCCGCCGCCCGCCAGGGCACGCACGCCACCAAGACCCGCGGCGAGGTCCGCGGCGGTGGCCGCAAGCCCTACAAGCAGAAGGGCACCGGCCGCGCCCGCCAGGGCTCGACCCGCGCCCCGCAGTTCGCCGGTGGTGGCACCGTGCACGGCCCGCAGCCGCGCAGCTACGACCAGCGGACCCCCAAGAAGATGAAGGCCGCCGCGCTGCGCGGTGCCCTCTCGGACCGGGCCCAGAACGGTCGCATCCACGTCGTGGAGGCGCTCGTCGAGGGTGACAAGCCCTCCACCAAGGCCGGCCTCGCCGCCCTGGCCGGGCTGAGCGAGCGGACGAAGTTCCTCGTCGTCCTCGAGCGCACCGACTCCGTCACCTGGCTCTCGCTGCGCAACGCGCCCGAGGTGCACATCGTGGCCGTCGACCAGATCAACACCTACGACGTGCTCGCCTCCGACGACGTGGTCTTCACCAAGGGCGCGTACGACGCGTTCGTGGGCACCGGCACGACCGAGAAGGAGGCCAGCAAGTGAGCACCCTGCACAAGGACCACCGCGACGTCCTGATCGCGCCGGTCGTGTCCGAGAAGAGCTACGGCCTGCTCGACGCGAACAAGTACACCTTCATCGTGCGGCCCGACGCCAACAAGACCGAGATCAAGATCGCGGTCGAGAAGATCTTCAACGTCAAGGTCACCTCGGTGAACACCCTGAACCGCAACGGCAAGACCCGTCGCACCCGCAACGGTCTGGGCAAGCGCAAGGACACCAAGCGCGCGATCGTCAGCCTGGCTGAGGGGCACCGCATCGACATCTTCGGCCAGGTCGGCTGACCGGGCGAGGACTGAGGAAAAAGACAATGGCTATCCGCAAGTACAAGCCGACCACCCCGGGCCGTCGTGGCTCGTCGGTCGCCGACTTCGTCGAGATCACCCGGACCACGCCGGAGAAGTCCCTGACGGTGCCGCTGCCCAAGAAGGGCGGCCGCAACAACCAGGGCCGGATCACCACCCGTCACCAGGGTGGTGGCCACAAGCGTGCCTACCGGATCATCGACTTCCGCCGCTACGACAAGGACGGCGTGCCGGCCAAGGTCGCTCACATCGAGTACGACCCCAACCGCACCGCCCGTATCGCGCTGCTGCACTACGCCGACGGCGAGAAGCGCTACATCATCGCGCCGAAGGACCTGGCCCAGGGCACCCGCGTGGAGTCCGGCGTCGGGGCCGACATCAAGCCCGGCAACAACCTGCCGCTGCGCAACATCCCGGTCGGTACCACCATCCACTGCGTGGAGCTGCGTCCGGGCGGCGGCGCCAAGCTGGCCCGCTCGGCCGGCAACAGCGCCCAGCTGGTGGCCCGTGAGGGTTCGCGCGCCACGCTGCGCCTGCCCTCGGGCGAGATGCGCTTCGTCGACGTGCGCTGCCGCGCCACCGTCGGCGAGGTGGGCAACGCCGAGCAGTCCAACATCAACTGGGGCAAGGCCGGCCGCATGCGCTGGAAGGGCAAGCGCCCGACCGTCCGTGGTGTGGTCATGAACCCGGTGGACCACCCGCACGGTGGTGGTGAGGGCAAGACCTCCGGTGGTCGTCACCCGGTCTCCCCGTGGGGCAAGCCCGAGGGCCGTACGCGCAAGCGCAAGGCCTCCGACGCCCAGATCATCCGTCGCCGCAAGACCGGTAAGGGTAGGAAGTAACCAGAATGCCTCGCAGCCTGAAGAAGGGCCCCTTCGTCGACGACCACCTCATGAAGAAGGTGGACGCCGAGAACGAGAAGGGCTCGCACAACGTCATCAAGACCTGGTCGCGCCGCTCGATGATCGTGCCGGCGATGATCGGTCACACGATCGCGGTGCACGACGGTCGCAAGCACGTCCCGGTGTTCGTGTCCGACTCCATGGTCGGTCACAAGCTGGGCGAGTTCGCTCCCACCCGCACCTACAAGGGTCACGTCAAGGAAGACCGGAAGGGACGCCGTCGATGAGCACCACCGAGCGCACGCGCACGAGCGCCCGCCGCGAGTCGCTGCTGGGTGACCAGCCCGGCGCCTTCGCGACCGCGCGGTTCACCCGCATCACCCCGATGAAGGCTCGCCGGGTCGTCGACCTGGTCCGCGGCCTTCCCGTGGGCGAGGCGCACGCCACGCTGTCCTTCGCGCCGCAGGCTGCGGCCGCGACCGTCCTCAAGGTCCTGGAGTCGGCTGTCGCCAACGCCGAGACCACCGAGGGCCTCGACGCGGACGACCTCGTCATCTCGGTGGCGATGGTCGACGAGGGCCCGACCATGAAGCGCTGGCGCCCCCGCGCCCAGGGTCGCGCCACCCGCATCAACAAGCGGACCAGCCACATCACGCTGGCCGTCCAGCCGGCCGATGTCGTCGCCGCGAAGAAGAAGAACGGGAAGGGTGCCTGATGGGCCAGAAGATCAACCCGAACGGCTTCCGTCTGGGCGTGTCCACGGACCACAAGTCCCGTTGGTACGCCGACAAGCTGTACAAGTCCTACGTCGGTGAGGACGTGGCGATCCGCAAGCTGCTCAGCAAGGGCATGGAGCGGGCCGGCATCTCCAAGGTCGAGATCGAGCGGACCCGGGACCGCGTGCGGGTGGACATCCACACCGCGCGTCCGGGCATCGTCATCGGCCGCCGCGGCGCCGAGGCCGACCGCATCCGCGGTGAGCTCGAGAAGCTCACCGGCAAGCAGGTCCAGCTGAACATCCTCGAGGTCAAGAACCCCGAGGTCGACGCTCAGCTGGTCGCCCAGGGTGTGGCCGAGCAGCTCTCGGGCCGCGTGCAGTTCCGTCGTGCGATGCGCAAGGCGATGCAGACCACCATGCGCTCGGGTGCCAAGGGCATCCGGATCCAGTGCTCGGGCCGCCTCAACGGCGCCGAGATGTCGCGCACGGAGTTCTACCGCGAGGGCCGCGTGCCCCTGCACACGCTGCGCGCCGACATCGACTACGGCTTCTACGAGGCCCGCACGACCTTCGGCCGCATCGGCGTGAAGGTCTGGATTTACAAGGGTGAGGTGTCCGGCTCGCGTGCCGAGCGCCAGGCGCAGGCCGCCGCCCGCGCCGGGGTCCCCGGTCGCAGCGGCCGTCCCTCGCGCGGTGGCGACCGGCCGAGCCGTGGCTCGCGCGGCGACCGCCCCACCCGTGCCGACCGTGAGCAGCAGACCGAGGCCCCGGCCCAGGCCGCTGCTCCCGCCGAGACCCCTTCGGAGGCCTGAGTCATGCTGATGCCCCGTCGCGTCAAGCACCGCAAGCAGCACCACCCCAAGCGGACCGGGATGGCCAAGGGCGGCACCTCGCTCGCCTTCGGCGAGTTCGGTATCCAGGCCGTGGAGGGTCACTACGTGACCAACCGCCAGATCGAGTCGGCCCGTATCGCCATGACCCGCCACATCAAGCGTGGCGGCAAGGTGTGGATCAACATCTACCCCGACCGCCCGCTGACCAAGAAGCCCGCCGAGACCCGCATGGGTTCCGGTAAGGGCTCGCCCGAGTGGTGGGTGGCCAATGTCAAGCCCGGCCGCGTCATGTTCGAGCTCTCCGGTGTTCCGGAGGACGTCGCCCGCGAGGCCATGCGCCGCGCGATGCACAAGCTCCCCATGAAGTGCCGGTTCGTGTCCCGAGAGGCGGGTGAATTCTGATGGCCAACGGTGTGAAGGCCCACGAGCTCGACGACCTGAACGACGTCGACCTGGAGTCCCGCCTGCGCGAGGCCAAGGAGGAGCTGTTCAACCTCCGTTTCCAGGCGGCCACCGGCCAGCTGGAGAGCCACGGCCGGCTGCGCACGGTCAAGAAGGACATCGCCCGGATCTACACCGTGGTGCGTGAGCGCGAGCTCGGCATCCGGACCGCCCCGGGCACGAGCAGCGAGGACGAGAAGTGAGCGAGAGCCAGACCCAGGAGCGGAACAGCCGCAAGGTCCGCGAGGGCCTCGTGGTCAGCGACAAGATGGACAAGACCGTCGTCGTGTCCGTCGAGGACCGCGTCAAGCACGCGCTGTACGGCAAGGTCATGCGCCGCACCAGCAAGCTGAAGGCCCACGACGAGCAGAACGAGTGCGGTATCGGTGACCGCGTCCTCCTCATGGAGACTCGTCCGCTGTCGGCCACCAAGCGCTGGCGCGTCGTCGAGATCCTCGAGCGCGCCAAGTGACTCCTCGCCGCTAGGCGAGACCGACCCATGTAGTTCGGCCAGGCTCACCGACCACCGCGTCGCTGAGAACCGGCACGACGACCAGGAGAGAAAATGATTCAGCAGGAGTCGCGGCTCAAGGTCGCCGACAACACCGGTGCGAAGGAGATCCTCTGCATCCGTGTTCTCGGCGGCTCGGGCCGTCGCTACGCCGGGATCGGTGACACCATCGTCGCCACCGTCAAGGACGCCATCCCGGGTGGCAACGTCAAGAAGGGCGACGTCGTCAAGGCCGTCGTCGTGCGCACCGTCAAGGAGCGCCGCCGTCCCGACGGGTCCTACATCCGCTTCGACGAGAACGCCGCGGTGATCCTCAAGAACGACGGGGAGCCGCGAGGCACCCGCATCTTCGGCCCCGTGGGCCGCGAGCTGCGCGACAAGAAGTTCATGAAGATCATCTCGCTCGCCCCGGAGGTGCTCTGAGCCATGGGGAAGAACAGCGTGAACATCAAGAAGGGTGACACCGTCAAGGTGATCGCCGGCAAGGACAAGGGTGCCGAGGGCAAGGTCATCCAGGTGCTCCGCGAGGAGCAGCGGGTGATCGTCGAGGGCGTCAACCGGATCAAGAAGCACACCAAGGTCGTCAACCAGGGCGGTCGTGCGGGCACCACCGGCGGGATCATCACCGCCGAGGCGCCGATCCACGTGTCCAACGTGATGCTCGTCGAGGGCGACGGCGTGACCCGCATCGGCTTCAAGCGCGAGCAGGTCACCAAGCGGCGCCCCGACGGCTCGACGTACGAGGCCGAGCGCAGCGTGCGCATCTCGCGCAAGACCGGCAAGGAGATCTGAGATGACCGAGACCACCGAGAACCCGGTGATCTCCGCCAAGGTGCCGCCGCGTCTGAAGACCCGGTACCGCGAGGAGATCCTCCCGGCGCTCCAGTCCGAGTTCGACATCAAGAACGTCATGCAGGTGCCCGGCCTGACCAAGATCGTGGTCAACATGGGTGTCGGCGAGGCGGCTCGCGACTCGAAGCTGATCGAGGGCGCCGTGCGCGACCTGACCGCGATCACCGGCCAGAAGCCGACCGTGACCAAGGCCCGCAAGTCCATCGCGCAGTTCAAGCTGCGTGAGGGCATGCCGATCGGCGCGCACGTCACGCTGCGCGGCGACCGCATGTGGGAGTTCGCCGACCGGCTGCTCTCGCTCGCGCTGCCCCGCATCCGCGACTTCCGTGGCCTCTCGCCCAAGCAGTTCGACGGCCGCGGCAACTACACCTTCGGTCTCACCGAGCAGGTCATGTTCCACGAGATCGACCAGGACAAGATCGACCGGTCGCGCGGCATGGACATCACCGTCGTGACCACCGCGACCACCGACGACCAGGGCCGCGCGCTGCTCAAGCAGCTCGGCTTCCCCTTCAAGGAGAACTGACATGGCGAAGACCGCTCTGAAGGTCAAGGCCGCGCGCAAGCCCAAGTTCGCGGTCCGTGGCTACACCCGCTGCCAGCGCTGCGGCCGGCCCAAGGCCGTCTACCGCAAGTTCGGCCTGTGCCGGATCTGCCTGCGCGAGATGGCCCACCGCGGGGAGCTCCCCGGCGTGACCAAGTCCTCCTGGTAACACCTCACCCACGTTGAAGGTCGCCGGCGCCCCGGCGCGGCGAAACCACTTCGAGAAAGAACCCACATCATGACGATGACTGACCCGATCGCAGACATGCTGACCCGTCTGCGCAACGCCAACCAGGCGTACCACGACTCGGTGTCGATGCCCTACAGCAAGCTCAAGCAGGGCGTGGCCGACATCCTCCAGCAGGAGGGCTACATCACCTCCTACACCGTGGCCGACCCGGCCGAGGGCGAGGTCGGCAAGACGCTGACCATCACGCTCAAGTACGGCCGCAACCGCGAGCGTTCCATCGCTGGCGTGCGCCGCATCAGCAAGCCCGGCCTGCGTGTGTACGCCAAGCACACCGGCCTCCCCAAGGTCCTCGGTGGCCTGGGCGTCGCGATCATCTCGACGAGCCAGGGTCTGCTGACCGACCGCCAGGCCAACCAGAAGGGCGTGGGTGGGGAAGTCCTCGCCTACGTCTGGTGACGAGAGAGACGAGAGGAGAAGAACGCATGTCGCGCATTGGCAAGCTCCCCGTCCCGGTCCCGTCCGGAGTCGACGTCTCGATCGACGGCGCTGTCGTGACCGTCAAGGGCCCCAAGGGCACCCTGAGCCACTCGGTCGCCGCACCGATCGTGGTCGAGAAGGGCGAGGGCGTCCTCGACGTCAAGCGCCCCGACGACGAGCGTGAGTCCAGGTCGCTGCACGGCCTGACCCGCACGCTGGTCAACAACATGGTCGTGGGCGTCACCGAGGGCTACGAGAAGAAGCTCGAGATCGTCGGCGTCGGCTACCGGGTCCTGTCCAAGGGCCCCACCCAGCTGGAGTTCCAGCTCGGGTACAGCCACTCGATCATCTTCGACGCCCCGGAGGGCATCACCTTCGCGGTCGAGGGTCCGACCAAGCTCGGTGTCCAGGGCATCGACAAGCAGCTGGTCGGCGAGGTCGCTGCGAACATCCGCAAGCTCCGCAAGCCCGAGCCCTACAAGGGCAAGGGCGTGCGCTACGCCGGCGAGCACATCCGCCGCAAGGTCGGAAAGGCTGGTAAGTGACCATGGGTATCGCACTGTCGAACCACAAGCACACCGCTACGAAGACCCGGGCGCGCCTGCGCCGTCAGGTCCGTGGTCGCAAGAAGATCCAGGGCACCGCCGAGCGTCCGCGCCTGGTCGTCACCCGCTCGTCCAAGCACATCTCCGTCCAGGTCGTCGACGACCTGGTCGGCAAGACGCTGGCCAGCGCCTCCACCATGGAGGCCGACGTGCGCTCCACGAGCGGTGACAAGACCGCCAAGGCGAAGAAGGTCGGCGAGCTCGTCGCCGAGCGCGCCAAGGCTGCTGGGGTCGACGGGGTCGTCTTCGACCGCGCCGGCAACAAGTACCACGGTCGCGTCGCGGCCCTGGCCGACGCCGCCCGTGAGGGCGGCCTGACCTTCTGATCGCAGACAGAGCAAGAGAGAAGAGGAAAGTCTCATGAGCGGAGCCCAGCGCGGACAGCGCGGTGGCGAGCGCCGTGGACGCGACGACCGTCGCGGCAACCAGGGTGCTGACAAGACCGCCTACATCGAGCGCGTCGTTGCGATCAACCGTGTCGCCAAGGTCGTGAAGGGTGGTCGTCGCTTCAGCTTCACCGCCCTCGTGGTCGTCGGCGACGGTGAGGGTCTGGTCGGCGTCGGCTACGGCAAGGCCAAGGAGGTGCCCGCGGCGATCGCCAAGGGTGTCGAGGAGGCGAAGAAGAACTTCTTCCGCGTCCCCCGCATCCAGGGCACGATCCCGCACCCCGTCCAGGGCGAGAAGGCGGCCGGTGTCGTCATGCTGCGTCCTGCCGCCCCCGGTACCGGTGTCATCGCCGGTGGTCCGGTGCGTGCGGTCCTGGAGTGCGCCGGCATCCACGACATCCTGAGCAAGTCGCTCGGGTCGTCGAACCAGATCAACATCGTCCACGCGACCGTCGAGGCGCTGCGGATGCTCGAGCAGCCCGAGGCCGTCGCGGCCCGCCGTGGCCTCACCGTCGAGGAGGTCACCCCGGCTGCGCTGCTCAAGGCGCGGATCGAGGTCCCCGCCGGTGTGTCGCAGGAGGTGACCTCCTGATGGCTCAGCTGAAGATCCAGCAGATGAAGTCCACGATCGGCTGCAAGGCCAACCAGCGCGAGACCGTGCGTACGCTCGGTCTCAAGCGGATCGGCGATGTCGTCGTCAAGGAGGACCGCCCGGAGATCCGGGGCATGGTCCAGGCCGTCCGTCACCTCGTGACGGTCGAGGAGGTCGAGTGACATGACGCTCAAGCTGCACAACCTCAAGCCGGCACCCGGCTCCAGGACCGCCAAGACCCGTGTGGGTCGTGGTGAGGCGTCCAAGGGCAAGACCGCCGGTCGCGGTACCAAGGGCACCAAGGCCCGCTACCAGGTCCCGGTCGCCTTCGAGGGTGGCCAGATGCCGATCCACATGCGGCTCCCCAAGCTGAAGGGCTTCAAGAACCCCTTCAAGGTGGAGTTCCAGGTCGTCAACCTCGACAAGCTGAGCGCGCTGTTCCCCGAGGGTGGCGCGGTCACGGTCGAGGACCTCGTCGCCAAGGGTGCGGTCCGCCGCAACCAGCCGGTCAAGGTGCTGGGCCAGGGCGAGATCACGGTCAAGGTCGACGTGACCGCGAACGCGTTCTCCGCCTCCGCCGTCACCAAGATCGAGGCTGCGGGCGGGTCGACCACCACGGTCTGACCTGACCATCCGGCACAGGGCGCGGGTGCACCGCCTACCAGGCAGAGCACCCGCGCCCTTGCCGTACCCCCGCTCGACGACCTGCCGGGGAGCCTGCTGTTAGGCTTCCGAAGGCTTTCCGGGCCCGCCCGGGGAGCCGTCACTGTGTGGAGAAAGAGGATCTCGTGCTCGGCGCCTTCGCCAACGCTTTCAGGACGCCCGACCTGCGTCGCAAGCTGCTGTTCGTCCTGATGATCATCGTGATCTTCCGGGCCGGCTCGCAGCTGCCGGCCCCGGGTGTCAACGTCGCCAACGTCCAGCAGTGCATCGACCTGGCTGCCAGCGGCGAGAACGCCAGCCTGTACAGCCTGGTGAACCTCTTCTCCGGCGGGGCCCTGCTCCAGCTGACGGTGTTCGCGCTGGGGATCATGCCCTACATCACCGCGAGCATCATCCTGCAGCTGCTCGTCGTGGTGATCCCCCGGCTGGAGGCCCTCAAGAAGGAGGGCCAGGCCGGTCAGACCAAGATCACCCAGTACACCCGCTACCTCACCCTGGGCCTGGCGCTCCTGCAGGCCACCGGGATCGTGGCACTGGCCCGCTCGGGCAGCCTGCTGCAGTGCAACCTGGACCTGCTGCACTCCGACAGCACCACGACCTTCCTGGTGATGGTCGTGACCATGACCGCGGGCACCGCGGTGATCATGTGGCTCGGTGAGCTCATCACCGAGCGCGGCGTCGGCAACGGCATGTCCATCCTGATCTTCTGCCAGGTCGTCGCGACCTTCCCCGCCGCGCTGTGGGAGGTCGGCAAGAGCCAGGGCTGGTGGACCTTCGGCGTGGTCCTGGCCATCGGCCTGGTCATCGTCGCCGCGGTCATCTTCATCGAGCAGGCGCAGCGCCGGATCCCGGTCCAGTACGCGCGCCGCATGGTCGGCCGCAAGATGTTCGGCGGCTCCTCGACCTACATCCCCCTCAAGGTCAACCAGGCCGGCATCATCCCGGTGATCTTCGCCAGCTCGCTGCTCTACCTGCCGGCGATGGCGGTGCAGTTCAACCAGAACAGCACCTCGGGCTGGGTCACCTGGGTCAGCCGCTACTTCGTCTCCGGCGACCACCCGCTGTACATGGCGGCGTACTTCGGCCTCATCGTCTTCTTCACCTACTTCTACGTGTCGATCACCTTCAACCCCCACGAGGTGGCCGACAACATGAAGAAGTACGGCGGCTTCATCCCCGGGATCCGGGCGGGCAAGCCGACCGAGGACTACCTGTCCTACGTCCTGTCCCGCATCACGCTGCCGGGCGCTCTCTACCTGGGTCTGATCGCCCTCATCCCGCTGATCGCCCTGGTCCTGATCAACGCGAACCAGAACTTCCCGTTCGGTGGCACGTCCATCCTCATCATGGTCGGCGTCGCCCTCGACACCGTGAAGCAGATCGAGAGCCAGCTCCAGCAGCGCAACTACGAAGGATTCCTTCGCTGATGAGAATGATCTTCATGGGGCCTCCGGGGGCCGGCAAGGGCACCCAGGCCGCAGTGGTCGCGGAGCGGTTCGGCATCCCGGCCATCTCGACCGGTGACATCTTCCGGGCCAACGTGGGCGAGGGGACCCCCCTGGGCCTGGAGGCCAAGCGCTACATGGACGCGGGGGAGTACGTCCCCGACTCGGTCACCAACAACATGGTCCGCGACCGCCTCGCGCAGCCCGACGCCGAGCCGGGCTTCCTGCTCGACGGGTACCCGCGCACGCTGGCCCAGGTGGAGGAGCTCGACGGCATGCTCGCCGCCTCCGGCACCGCCCTGGACGCGGTCGTCGTGCTGACCGTGGACTCCGAGGAGCTGGTCCAGCGCCTGCTCAAGCGCGCCGAGACCAGCGGTCGCTCCGATGACACCGAAGAGGTCATCCGCCACCGCCAGGACGTCTACACCGAGCAGACCGCACCGCTCATCGACGTCTACCGCGAGCGCGGTCTGCTGCTCGAGGTCGACGGCCTCGGTGAGGTCCCCGAGGTCTCCGAGCGCATCTTCGCCGTCCTCGACGGCCTCCAGCGCGGCTGAGCCGCGCCCCCTCCACGATGGGACTCCTCGACCGCGGCCTGGAGATCAAGGACCGCGACCAGATCAGGCTGATGCGCCGCGCCGGCCTGGTCGTCGGGGAGACCCTGGAGCTGCTGCGCTCCTCGGTGCGCGCCGGCATCACGACCGGGGAGCTCGACGCCATCGCCGAGGACCACATCCGCTCCTCGGGCGCCGTGCCCTCCTTCAAGGGCTACCACGGGTTCCCGGGGTCGATCTGCGCGTCGGTCAACGACGAGGTGGTCCACGGCATCCCCGGTGAGCGCACCCTCGCCGACGGCGACGTGATCTCGATCGACTGCGGTGCGATCGTGGAGGGCTGGCACGGAGACGCCGCCACCACGGTGGCCGTGGGCCAGGTGCCGGACGAGGTCACCGACCTCTCCGAGGTGACCCGCCAGGCGATGTGGCGCGGCATCGCCGCCGCCCGGCTCGGGGGTCGGGTCACCGACATCTCGCACGCCGTCGAGACCCACGTCCGCGCCAGCGGCTCCTACGGCATCCTCGAGGACTACGTCGGCCACGGCATCGGCTCGGCGATGCACCAGCCGCCCAACGTGCCCAACTACGGCCGACCCGGCCGGGGGCCCCGCCTGGTCGAGGGACTGGCCCTGGCGGTGGAGCCGATGATCACCCTCGGCGGCAAAGACACCGACGTGCTGGAGGACGACTGGACGGTCGTCACCAGCGACGGGTCCTGGGCCGCGCACCACGAGCACACCTTCACCCTGACCCCGCAGGGGGCCTGGGTGCTGACCGCCCTCGACGGCGGTGAGGCCGAGCTGACCGCGCTCGGCGTGCCCTTCGGGCCCCTGGCCGACTGAACACCCCGCGGCTCGGGCTGCGTCGGGGCGTCCCGCCGCAGAGCGTCGATGCCGAGCGGGTGAGGGCCGCGTGCCACACTTGCTCCCGGAGGGGAGTATTCCCGTCACGGTGGTGTCGTCACCACGGTCGGCTCGGTCCGGCCCGGTGCCACCGGCTCGCGTCGCGGGCGGAAGAGACCTCCGGCCCCTCGCCGTACCCTCCACCCCCTCAGGAGAAATCTGTGGACGTCTCTGCCCTCGAGTGGAGCATCACCGTCGGTGTCACCGTCGCCGTGCTGCTCTTCGACGTGCTCATCGTCGCCCGCCGCCCCCACGAGCCCACGATGCGTGAGTGCTCGGCCTACCTCGCGGTGTACGTCGGGGCCGCCATCGCCTTCGGGGCCTGGACCTGGGGCTTCCACGGCCAGGACTACGGCATCGAGTTCTACACCGGGTGGCTGGTGGAGTACTCGCTCTCGGTGGACAACCTGTTCGTCTTCATCGTGCTGATGGCGGCGCTCAACGTGCCGCGGAAGTACCAGCAGGAGGCCCTCATGGTGGGCATCATCCTGGCGCTGGTGTTCCGGGCGATCTTCATCGCCGTCGGCTACACCCTGGTCGAGAACTTCTCCTGGGTCTTCTACGTCTTCGGTGCCTTCCTGGTCTACACGGCCGTCAACCTCGTGCGCTCCTACCGCAACCACGAGGAGGAGCACCCCGAGGACAACCGGCTGGTGCGCTTCGCGCAGAGCCACCTGAACGTGGGTCAGGAGTACCGCGGGCTGACGCTGTGGTGGAAGGAGAACGGCGTGCGCGTCGTCTCCCCGATGCTGATCGTCATCGTGGCGCTCGGTGCGACCGACATCATGTTCGCCCTCGACTCCATCCCGGCGATCTTCGGCATCACCCAGGAGCCCTACCTGGTCTTCACCGCGAACGTCTTCGCGCTGATGGGGCTGCGCCAGCTCTACTTCCTGCTCGGCGGCCTGCTCAAGCGGCTGGTCTACCTGTCGCTCGGACTGGCCTTCATCCTGGCCTGGATCGGCGGCAAGCTGATCATCCACGCGATGTACAAGGGCGGCGTGATCGACTGGGAGGTCCCGACGCTGCTCAGCCTCGCCGTCATCCTCGTCACCCTCGCGGTGACCGCGGTGGCCAGCCTGGTGAAGTCCTCCAAGGACGACGTCGAGGTCGTCGCGACGGACTCGGTGCCTCCGGCCCCGGCGCCCAAGGACTGATCCTCGGGCCCGGCGCCCCGAGCCGGAACACACGGGCGGGCGGCGGCGTTCACCACTCGATGAGTGCCGCTGCCCCTGCCCTGTCCGTGCTCGACCTGGTGCCCGTGCGCACCGACCAGACCACCGCCGACGCCCTGGCCGCCAGCCTGTCGCTGGCGCGGGTCGCCGACCACCTCGGCTACCGCCGCTACTGGGTGGCCGAGCACCACAACATGCCGGCCGTGGCGGCGACCAACCCGCCGGTGCTGATGGGTCTGATCGCCTCGGTGACCTCCCGCATCCGGGTCGGCTCGGGTGGGGTGATGCTGCCCAACCACGCGCCGTTGGTCGTCGCCGAGCAGGTGGCGCTGCTCGAGGCCGCCTTCCCCGGGCGGGTCGACCTCGGCATCGGTCGTGCTCCCGGCACCGACCCGATCACCTCCTACGCGCTGCGCCACGGCGGGGGAGGGGTCTCCGACGACGCGGTGGCCCACTTCCCGCAGTACGTCGACGACGTGCTGGCCATGATGTCGCCGGCCGGGGTCTCGGTGTCGGTCGCGGGCCGCACGCAGCCGCTGCGCGCCACCCCCGGCGCGGCCGGCAGCGCGCAGGCCTGGCTGCTCGGGTCGTCGGACTACTCCGCCCGGCTCGCGGCGGCCAAGGGGCTGCCCTACGTCTTCGCCCACCACTTCTCCGGCCAGGGCACCGCGGAGGCGCTGGAGACCTACCGGCGCGAGTTCCGGCCCTCCGAGCACCTCGAGGCGCCGCGGACCTTCCTCACCGTCAACGCCGTGGTGGCCGGGACCGAGGCCGAGGCCCGGCGCCTGGCGCTGCCGAACCAGCTGATGATGCTGGCGCTGCGCACCGGCCAGCCGCTGGGGCCCCAGCTCATGGTCGAGGAGGCCGAGGCCGTCGAGCTGCCGGCCCAGCACCGTGAGCTGGTCGAGAAGATGGCCGGCCGCTGGGTCGTCGGCGACCCCGGGCAGGCGGCCGGGGCCCTGTCGCGGCTGGCGGCGTCGTACGACGTGGACGAGGTGATGCTGCACCCGGTGGCCGGCGCCTACGCCGGCACCGACCCGCGCAGCGCCCCGACCCGGGAGGCCACGGTGCGCCTGGCGGCCGATTGGGTTTTCGCGGCGTCATCGGACTAGACTCGCCTGTCGGCCCAACGTGGGTCTGTCTCGTGGTGCCTCGCGGCTGCCCGAGCCACCTGGTGGAGCTCCCTCGCGGAGCATCGCCACGTGCGCGGGTGAGGCTCCCGGACGACTGCACGAGGTCCACCCCGCACCGGTCGCGATCGGTCGGGGAGGTTCCCGGGCCACCCGCACGACACCCGTCGAGCGGTGCTGTCAAAAGGTAGACCGACCAAACACGGATTGTGGAGGACATGCCGAAGAAAGAAGGCGTGATCGAGATCGAGGGCACCGTCGTGGAGGCCCTGCCGAATGCCATGTTCCGCGTCGAGCTGAGCAACGGGCACAAGGTTCTCGCCCACATCAGCGGCAAGATGCGTCAGCACTACATCCGGATCCTCCCCGAGGACCGCGTGGTGGTGGAGCTCTCGCCGTACGACCTCACCCGGGGTCGGATCGTCTACCGGTACAAGTAAGCCGATACCGGAAAGGGCCTCACATGAAGGTCAAGCCCAGCGTCAAGAAGATCTGCGACAAGTGCCAGGTGATCCGTCGCCACGGCCGCGTCATGGTGATCTGCGACAACCCGCGTCACAAGCAGCGCCAGGGCTGAGCCCAGCTCACCTGCGCGACGCGCCACAACTGAACACCGAAATCAACGTGATCGCTTAGCCACTGCCCGAGCACCTCGGGCGCGGCGAACCACCTCCGGAGCAGACGGCCGGAGCCGGCGTGAGACACCGGACGCGACACGACCGACACCCCTGCGAACCACTGAAAGGCCATCGACATGGCACGCCTCGTCGGTGTCGACCTCCCGCGCGACAAGCGCATCGAGATCGCACTCACCTACATCTACGGCATCGGCCGTACCACCGCCCAGAAGCTGCTCGCCGAGACCGGCGTGAGCCCCGACCTGCGGGTTCACGAGCTCGGCGACGAGGAGCTGGTCAAGCTCCGCGACGCGATCGAGGCCTCGTACAAGATCGAGGGTGACCTCCGCCGTGAGGTCCAGGCCGACATCCGTCGCAAGATCGAGATCGGCAGCTACCAGGGTCGCCGCCACCGCATGGGTCTGCCCGTGCGTGGCCAGCGGACCAAGACCAACGCGCGTACCCGCAAGGGCCCCAAGCGCACGGTTGCCGGCAAGAAGAAGGCGAAGTGACGCTGCGCTGACGCGCGCGTCCTCGACTTCCACGAGCTTCCTAGACCAGAGACCTCAGGAGTAACTGCATGCCTCCCAAGAGCCGCAGCGCGGCCGGCGCCAAGAAGGTGCGCCGCAAGGAGAAGAAGAACGTCGCCCAGGGCGAAGCCCACATCAAGAGCACGTTCAACAACACCATCGTCACGATCACCGACCCGACCGGTGCGGTGATCTCGTGGGCGTCCGCCGGCACCGTCGGCTTCAAGGGCTCCCGCAAGTCCACCCCGTTCGCCGCGCAGATGGCCGCCGAGGCCGCTGGTCGCCGCGCGATGGAGCACGGCATGAAGAAGATCGACGTCTTCGTCAAGGGCCCCGGTTCGGGCCGCGAGACGGCGATCCGGTCCCTGGGTGCGATCGGCCTCGAGGTCGGCACCATCCAGGACGTCACGCCCACGCCCCACAACGGCTGCCGCCCGCCCAAGCGCCGCCGCGTCTGATCCACGCCTGAAGCGAACAGGAGAACTTGAGAGATGGCCCGTTACACCGGCCCCATGACCCGCAAGTCCCGCCGCCTCGGCGTGGACCTCGTCGGTGGGGACGCCGCGTTCGAGCGTCGTCCCTACGCGCCCGGCCAGCACGGCCGTGCCCGCGTGAAGGAGAGCGAGTACCGCTCGCAGCTGCAGGAGAAGCAGAAGGCCCGCTTCACCTACGGCGTGATGGAGAAGCAGTTCCACAACTACTACGTCGAGGCCTCGCGCCGCAGCGGCAAGACGGGTGACAACCTGCTCCAGCTGCTCGAGTGCCGCCTGGACAACGTGGTCTACCGCGCCGGGTTCGCCCGCACGCGTCGCCAGGCCCGCCAGCTCGTGGTCCACGGCCACTTCCTGGTCAACGGCAAGAAGGTCGACATCCCGTCCTACCAGGTCTCCGCCCACGACATCATCGACGTGCGCGAGAAGTCCCTGGAGATGACCCCGTTCATCGTGGCTCGCGAGACCCACGGCGAGCGCGTCGTCCCGGCCTGGCTGCAGGTCCTGCCGAACCGCATGCGCGTCCTCGTGCACTCGCTCCCGATCCGTGCCCAGATCGACATCCCGGTCCAGGAGCAGCTGATCGTGGAGTTCTACTCCAAGAAGTGACCCCGTCGGTGCCGCCCCGGTCCAGGCCGGGGCGGCACCGCCAGCACTGCCACCTGCTCCACCTTCCTTCCACCTCGCAGTTCGGGCCCGTCAAATAGCGGTCGAGCCCGGAAAGGAAAGAACAAGTGCTCATCGCACAGCGCCCCACCCTGTCGGAAGAGACCGTCGACGAGTACCGCTCGCGGTTCGTCATCGAGCCTCTGGAGCCCGGCTTCGGCTACACCCTCGGCAACTCGCTCCGCCGCACGCTGCTGTCCTCGATCCCCGGTGCCTCGGTCACGAGCATCAAGATCGACAACGTCCTGCACGAGTTCTCCACCGTGGAGGGTGTCAAGGAGGACGTCACCGAGGTCATCCTCAACCTCAAGGCCCTGGTCGTCTCCTCCGAGCACGACGAGCCCGTCACGATGTACCTGCGCAAGTCCGGTGCCGGTGACGTCACCGCCGCCGACATCGCGCCCCCGGCCGGCGTCGAGGTGCACAACCCCGACCTGAAGATCGCCACCCTGTCCGACAAGGGCAAGCTGGAGATGGAGCTCGTCGTCGAGCGCGGCCGTGGCTACGTCTCGGCGGTCCAGAACAAGGGTGCCGACAACGAGATCGGCCGGATGCCAGTCGACTCGATCTACAGCCCCGTGCTGAAGGTGACCTACAAGGTCGAGGCCACCCGAGTCGAGCAGCGCACCGACTTCGACAAGCTGGTCATCGACGTCGAGACCAAGCCCTCGATCCGTCCCCGCGACGCGCTGGCCTCGGCCGGCAAGACCCTGGTCGAGCTCTTCGGCCTGGCCCGTGAGCTCAACGTCGAGGCCGAGGGCATCGACATCGGCCCCTCGCCGGTCGACGAGCAGCTGGCCGCCGACCTCGCCCTCCCGGTCGAGGACCTGCAGCTGACCGTCCGGTCCTACAACTGCCTCAAGCGCGAGGGCATCCACACCGTGGGTGAGCTCATCGGTCGCTCGGAGCAGGACCTCCTCGACATCCGCAACTTCGGTGCGAAGTCGATCGACGAGGTCAAGGCCAAGCTGGTCGAGATGGGTCTGTCCCTCAAGGACAGCGCCCCCGGCTTCGACCCGCACGCCGCGCTCGCCGCCTACGGCGACGACGACGATGACGCCTTCGTCGAGGACGAGCAGTACTGAGCACCACCTGATCGATCCGCCGGGGCCGCGACCGCGGCCCCGGCCAAATCGACCGGCACCCGCCGGTCGTCTACCCCGGTACCTGACACGGCCGGAGAGAAGAGAGAGACATGCCCAAGCCCACCAAGGGTCCCCGCCTCGGCGGCAGCCCCGCCCACCAGCGCCTGATCCTGTCGAACCTGGCCACCGCCCTGTTCGAGAACGGCCGGATCACCACCACCGAGTCGCGCGCCCGTGCGCTGCGTCCGCTGGCGGAGAAGCTGATCACCAAGGCCAAGAAGGGCGACCTGCACAACCGTCGCGAGGTCCTCAAGACCATCCGTGACAAGGGTGTCGTGCACGTCCTGTTCACCGAGATCGCTCCGACCTTCTCCGAGCGCCCCGGCGGCTACACCCGCATCACCAAGATCGGCCCCCGCAAGGGTGACAACGCCCCCATGGCCGTCATCGAGCTGGTGACCGAGGCCTACTCCCCGAAGGCGCCCAAGGCTGCCCCGGCCGCCCCCGCCGCCCCGGTGGAGGAGGCCGTGGCCGAGGAGACCACCGAGGAGACCCCGGTCGAGGAGACCGGGGCCCCCGAGGCTGCTGCCGAGGAGACCGAGGCCCCCGAGGCCGAGGCGACCGAGGAGCCGGCCGAGGAGTCCGCTGAGGAGTCCGACAAGGCCTGAGCCACGTCGCGTCGTACGAGCGCCCCATCCGCACGTCGGGTGGGGCGTTCGTCGTCTCCGGGCGGCCTGGGCGGGTCGAGCCGGCGTATCAATACGCCGGTTCGGCGGGTGTGGGGGGTCGAGCCGGCGTATCAATACGCCGGTTCGGCGTGTTGGGACGGGGTGGAACGGGTGGCATGTGGCGGGGGTCGCACGGGGGGTGTGGGCGGCGTCTCGCCTCACCTTCTGGGTGCACGAGCGTTGACTGAGCATGACCTACTCGCTGCGTTCCCTGCTCGTCGCCATCGCCGTCGCCGTGCTCCTGGGCACCTCGTCGGCCACCGCGGCCACTGCGTCCACGACCTCGCTGGACGGCACGATCCTGACCGCCATCGCCGGCTCGGAGAGCGCCGAGGTGCCGACCGCGTCGGCCAAGGCCTCCGACGGCACCCTCAAGCGCGGGTGCCGCGACTACCCGGTGCGCTACAAGGTCAAGCACGCGGGTGAGGACTGGCTGCTGGACCTCATCGTGCGTGACCGCTCGGGCGCCGACGTCGCCTCGGTCTCCGTGCACGGCGTGACGTCGCCCCGCAAGGGCCGGACCACCTTCTCGGTGTGCCGCAGCGCCGTGGAGGCCGGGAAGTTCACGGTCCGCGGGGTGCTGACGAACCGCGACGGCTACGACCAGACGGAGTACGCCGTCGGGAAGCACCGGTTCTGGCTCAAGCGCCGCTGATCGTCCCGCACCGCCGGGCAGTCGTGCCCCTGAGCGGGCGCCATGGCGCCCGCTCAGGGGCACGACCCGGTCAGTGGGTCGGTGACCAGACGTCGGCCAGCAGCCGCGTCGCCTCGTCCAGGCCCAGCCCGAGTCGACGGGCCTCGGCGGCGTACGTCGCTGCGGCGGCCGCGGCGCCGGGCGACGACGCCGCGCCGCTGCTGCGGACGAACGTGCCGCGCCGGCCCTCGGTGACGACGACCCCGTCGGCCTCGAGCTCCTTGTAGGCCCGCGCGACCGTGCCCGCGGAGAGCCCCAGCTCCGTGGCGAGGCCCCGCACCGTGGGGAGCTTCGTCCCTGCGGGGAGGTCGCCGCGCGCGACGCGGGAGGCCACCTGGCGGCGCAGCTGCTCGAAGGGCGGCTCGGTCGAGGACGGGTCGAGGGGCAGGACGCTCACCGCCCCAGGGTAGGCAACGTGCTAGACACCGGGCATGGAACCGGACGTGCTGGTGGTGGGTGAGGCGCTGGTCGACGTGGTGCACGCGGGCGACGGGTCGGTGAACGAGCGCGCCGGTGGCAGCGCGGCCAACGTCGCGGTCGCGCTGGCCCGGCTGGGACGGCCCGTGCGCTTCTCGACGGCCTTCGCCGAGGACGAGTACGGCGGCATGCTGGCCGACCACCTCTCCACGGCGGGGGTGTCCCTGGCGTCGGACCCCAACGTGGTGGCGAGGACGTCCTCGGCCGTGGCCACGATCGGCCCGGACGGCGCGGCGTCGTACGAGTTCGACGTGGACTGGCAGCTCGGGGAGGTCCCCGCGGAGCCCCGGCCGCTGGCCGTGCACGTGTGCTCGCTGGGAGCCGTGCTGTCGCCGGGGGCCGAGGACGTGCGGGCGCTGGTCGAGCGGCAGCGTGCCGCGGCGACCATCACCTACGACGTCAATGCCCGCCCGTCGATCACCGGCACCGGGCCGGAGGTCGTCGCCACCGTGGAGGCCCTGGTCTCGCTGGTCGACGTGGTCAAGGTCAGCGACGAGGACCTCGAGGTCCTCTGGCCCGACCTGACGGTGGACGAGGCGGCCGGGCGGCTCGCGGGTCTCGGGCCACGTGCCGTCGTGGTGACCCGGGGCGGTGACGGTGCGAGCTGGGTGGAGGCCGACCGTCGTGTCGACGTGGCCTCCCGCCCGGTGACGGTCGCCGACACCATCGGTGCGGGCGACACCTTCGCGGCCGCGCTGGTGGACGGGCTGTGGACCCACGGCCTGCTCGGGGGTCGGCTGCCCGTGCTCGCCGACGACGTCGTGACCGACCTGCTCACCCACGCGGCGCGTGCCGCAGCGGTGACGGTGTCGCGGCCCGGGGCCGACCCGCCGTACCGCACCGAGCTCTGAGACCGGAGACGCAGCCGAGGCTCGATGTGCCGGACGGGTCCGGCCTGCGCGAGGATGGGGCCGTGCGCCTGCGGATCGACCTCGCCTACGACGGTGGCGGCTTCCACGGGTGGGCCGCCCAGCCCGGCCTGCGCACCGTGCAGGGCGAGGTGGAGCAGGCCCTGGCCGTCGCGCTGCGACGCCGGGAGGCCGACGGGACGCTGCGGCGGGTGCCCGTCGTGTGCGCGGGTCGGACCGACACGGGCGTGCACGCACGCGGCCAGGTGCTGCACGTGGACACGACCCCCGAGGAGCTGGCGGCCTCGGCGGGGCGCTCGCCCGAGCCGCCGCTGGAGGCACTGGTGCGCCGACTCGGCGGCATCCTCCCCCCGGACGTGGTCGTCCGGGCGGTGAGCCGGGCGCCGGAGGGCTTCGACGCACGGTTCTCCGCGACCTGGCGCCGCTACGTCTACCGGGTGGCCGACCAGGCGGCGGCGGTCGACCCGCTCACCAGGTCCCACGTCCTGGCCTGGCGCCGACCGCTCTCGCTCGAGGCGTTGCAGGCGGCCTCCGCGCCGCTGGTCGGCCTCCACGACTTCGCGGCCTTCTGCAAGCAGCGCGAGGGGGCGACCACCGTCCGCACCCTGCTCGACCTCACTTGGGCACGGCGCACCGACGGGGTGCTGGAGGCCACCGTGCGGGCCGACGCGTTCTGCCACTCGATGGTCCGGGCGCTGGTGGGGTGCCTGCTGGCCGTCGGGGAGGGCCGCCGCGACGTGGGCTGGCCGGCCGAGGTGCTCGGGTCCACGAGCCGGTCGCCGGAGGTGACGGTCGCGCACGCGCACGGGCTGACCCTCGAGGAGGTCGGCTACCCCGCGGACGACGAGCTGGCCGAGCGCGCCGAGCAGACCCGGGCCCGCCGGCTGCCGTTGGCCGACACGGCGCAGGAGGGCCAGGCATGACCGACGACGAGCACTACTTCACCGCCGACCCCAGTGTCGCCTTCCGGCGGGAGCCGGTCAGGGCGTCCGTCTGGGGCGTCGACCTCACCCTCGACTCCGGGTCCGGGGTCTTCGCGCGGGGACGCGTCGACGTGGGCACCGCGGTGCTCTTCCGCGAGACCGAGGCGCCCACGCAGGGCCACGTCCTCGACCTCGGCTGCGGCTACGGGCTGATCGGCCTGGCGGCGGCCGTCGCCTCACCCGCCGTGCGGGTCACGGCCGTCGACGTCAACGAGCGGGCGCTGCTGCTGGCCCGCGAGAACGCCGCCGCCCTCGGGGTGGCCGAGCGCTACCGGGCGGTCCTGCCCGAGCAGGTCGAGCCGACGACGACGTACGACGAGATCTGGTCCAACCCGCCCATCCGGGTCGGCAAGCAGGCGCTGCACGACCTCCTCCTGACCTGGCTGCCTCGGCTGGCGCCGGGCGGCCGCGCGGTGATGGTGGTCGGGAAGAACCTCGGGGCCGACTCGCTGCAGCGCTGGCTGGGCGAGCAGGGCTGGCCGACGACCAGGTTGGCGTCGGCGAAGGGCTTCCGGATCCTGGAGACCCGGCGCGGCTGACCGTGCGCGAGCGACCTCTCGGGGTCGTCAGGGGGTGATGGCGTGCTGCAGCAGCGCCGCGGCCTCGGGGTCCTGGGTCTCGGAACGGTGCCAGAGCAGGAGCAGCAGCTCGCGGGCGGTGCCGCGCAGGTGGACGTGCGGCTCGCCGTCGCCGATCCGGACCGGACCGGCCCCGGGGGCCTCGGCGGGTACGTCGGTGGCCTCGAGCACCAGGGTGCCCGGCAGCGGCTCGGTGCGGGCCATCTTGACCTGGCGCAGGTAGAAGGTGTCCTGGACCTCGCGGACGCCGTCCCACGCCACGGCCGGGTCGGGCTGCCACTCCGCGTCCCGCCCGGCGGCGGAGAGCAGGTCGTAGGTGTGCATGGAGGCCTCGTGGGTCTGGCGGCGCGCCCACCAGCCCGCGGTGCCGACACCGCGGCCGAACGTCCAGGCGGGCGCCGTGGGGTCGGTGGTGGCGAGGGTCTCGACGAGGTCACCGGCGTGACCGGCGTACCACGCGGCGAGCTCGCTGAGGTCGGTCGGCGCGTCCTCCGGGCGACCCTCGGGGGTCCCCTCGACCACCGCGTGCCGCGCCCACTGGTGGACCCCGCCGAGGTGCTCGACGAGGTCGGCCACGCACCACTCCGGGCAGGCCGGCACCGACGCGGTGAGGTCCACCTCGTCGATCAGCCGGGCGACGCGGCCGGTGGCGGCGGTGAGCAGTGCGTTCCAGTCGTGCATCCCGCCATCCAACCAGCCACGACCCTGCTCCGCCGTGATCTGTCCCACCCGGGTCAGCGGTGCAGGAGGTCCCCGAAGAGCCGGCAGGTCTCCAGCACCGCCGCGTCGGCCGCGGGGGAGTGGCGCCCCATGTCGACGAACCCGTGGATCAGGCCCGGGAACTGCCGGTGCTCGACCCGGACGCCGGCGTCGGTGAGGGCTCGTGCGTAGCCGTCGCCGTCGTCGCGCAGCGGGTCGAACTGGGCCGTGACGACGACCGCGGGCGCCAGCCCGGCCAGGTCGCCGTGGCGGGGTGAGAGGCGTGGGTCGCTCGGGTCCACGCCGGCGGGACCGGCGTACTGGGCGCCGAACCAGAGCATCGTGTCGGCGTCGAGGAAGTAGCCCTCGGCGTTGTCGCGGAAGGAGTCGGTGTCGGCACCCATCTCGGTGACGGGGTAGATCAGCAGCTGGGCGGTGAGGTCGTGCCCGCGGTCGCGCAGGTGCTGGGCGGTGACGGCGGCGAGGTTGCCGCCGGCGGAGTCGCCGGCCACGGCGGTGCGGTGGTCACCGCCGAGGTCGCCGGTGTGCTCCACGAGCCACTCGGCGGCCGCCAGCGTGTCCTCGACCGCGGCCGGGAACGGATGCTCGGGAGCCAGGCGGTAGTCGAGGGAGACGACGACCGCGCGGCTGTGCTCGGCGATGGTGCGGCAGGTCAGGTCGTGGGTGTCGAGGTCGCCGATGACGAAGCCGCCGCCGTGCAGGAAGAGCACGGTGGGCAGCGGGCCCTCGGCGTGCGGCCGGTAGACCCGGGCGGGCCGGGGGCCGGCGCCACCGGGGACCTCGACGTCGCGGACCTCCGCCATCGGTGGCAGCAGCGAGTCGTCACGCAGGTCGACGGCGAGCGTGCGGAACCCCGCGCGCGCCTGCTCGGGCGTCTGCTGCGACATCGGCGGGGTGCCGGCCGCGGCCAGGAACGCCAGCAGCGCACCGGTGGCGGGGTCGAGGTCGGGGTGCGTCCCGGTCGTCTCGGTCATCGTGGTGGTCCCCGGCCTCAGCCGACGGCGAGCGGGTCGATGGCGCCGTGGTCGGCCACGGACCCGGCCAGGTCGACGAGGTGGTGGTCGCCGTCGCCCAGCAGGTGGTCGAGCGCGGTGAGCACGGCGGTGTAGGAGCCGACGGAGTACTCGGCGGTCATGCCGATGCCGCCGTGCAGCTGGATCGCCTCCTGACCGATGTGGCGCCCGGCCCGGCTGGCCTGGAGGCCGGCCCGGGCGGCGGCGTCGCGCACCCGGGCGACGTCCCCGGTCTGCAGCACCATGGTGGCCCAGGAGACCACGCTCGTGGCCAGCTCCAGGGAGACGTACATGTCGGCGGCCCGGAAGGTCAGCGCCTGGAAGGTGTTGAGGGTGACCCCGAACTGCTTGCGACTGGTGAGGTAGCCGCTGGTCGTGCGCAACGCGGTCTCCATCGCACCGACGGCGATGTTGGCCGCCATGATCCGGGCGATGTCCTGGACCGTCGCGATGCTGCCGGCCAGGTCGCGGCCCGGCTCGCCCAACGGGGTCGCCGGGGTCGCGTCGAAGGTGACCTGCGCGGCCCGCCCACCGTCGTACGTCGGGTAGTCGGTGCGCTCGATGGCGTCGGCGTCGACGAGGAACAGCCCCGTGCCGCCGTCGGGCAGGGCGGCGCTGACGACCAGCTGGTCGGCGCGCGCGCCCTGGACGACCGGCTCCTTGGTGCCGGTCAGCGACCAGGAGTCGCCGTCCTGGGCGGCGGTGACCGCCGACGCGGTGGGGGCCCACCGCGAGCCGGGCTCGTCGTGGGCGAAGGCCAGCAGCCGCTCGCCGCCGGCCAGGGCGCCGAGGACGTCCTGGCGCTGCTCGGGGGTGCCGCAGGCCTGCACGAGCCCGCCCGCCAGGACGACCGCCTGCAGGTAGGGCTCGGGCGCGATGACGCGACCGATCTCCTGGCACACGATCGCGATCTCGACCGGGCCGGCGCCGACACCGCCGTCCTCCTCCGAGAACGGCAGCCCCAGCAGGCCCATCTCGGCCATCTGCGACCAGACCTGCTCGCTGAAGCCGGGGTCGGCCTTGCAGGTCTGGCGGCGCTGCTCGAAGTCGGAGTAGGCCTTGCCCAGCAGCCCGCGGACCGCGTCGCGCAGGGCGTCCTGCTCGTCGTCGTAGGTGAAGTCCATGACTGTCTGCCTCTCAGAGTCCGAGGATGGTGCGGGCGATGATCTGGCGCTGCACCTCGTTGGAGCCGCCGTAGATGGAGGCCTTGCGGTAGTTGAGGTACGTCGGGACCGTCCGGTGCACCCAGTCGGGCAGGGCGCCCTCCGCGGTGCCGCTGGCGAGTCCGGCCGGCCCGGCCAGGTCGACGAGCAGCTCGGTGACGGCCTGCTGCAGCTCGGTGCCCCTGAGCTTGAGCACGCTGGAGGCCGGGTGGGGCTCGCCGTCGGCGGAGTGGGCGACCACGCGCAGCGCGGTCAGCTCGAGGGCGAGCAGCTCGTTCTCGAGCTCGGCCACGCGCGCGGCGAGCAGCGGCTCCTGGAGACGGTCACCTGCCAGCTGCTTGGCGCGGGCCAGGGCGTGCTTCGTGGCCCCCACCGGGGCGACCCCGACGCGCTCGTTGCCGAGGAGGAACTTGGCCATCGTCCAGCCCTGCCCGGGCTCGCCGACGAGGTTCTCGCCGGGGACGCGGACGTCCTCGAACCACACCTCGTTGACCTCGTGGCCGCCGTCGATGAGCTCGATCGGGCGGACCGTGAGCCCCGGGCTGGTCATGTCGATGAGCAGCATGGAGATGCCGGCCTGCTTCTTCACCTCGGGGTCGGTGCGCACGAGGGTGAAGATCCAGTCGCCGTGCTGACCCAGGGTGGTCCAGGTCTTCTGGCCGTTGACGACCCAGTCGTCGCCGTCCCTGACGGCGCTGGTGCGCAGGCTCGCGAGGTCGGAGCCGGCGTCGGGCTCGGAGAACCCCTGGGACCACCAGATCTCGCAGGAGCGGGTCTTCGGGAGGAAGCGCTCCTTCATCTCCTGGCTGGCGAACTGCGCGAGCACCGGCCCGATCATGGAGGCGTTGAAGGCCAGCGGGACAGGGCAGCCAGCCGCCTGCATCTCCTCGAGGTAGAGGTGGCGGCGCAGGTCGCTCCAGCCGCGCCCGCCCCACTCCTCGGGCCAGTGCGGGACGGCGAGGTCGTGGTCGTCGAGCAGCTTCATGCTGCCGGCGATCTCCTCCTTGGAGAGCTCTCGGCCCTCCAGCACCTTGGTGCGGATCTCCTCCGGCACCACGGTGGTGAAGAAGGTCCGCATCTCCTCGCGGAAGGCCTGGTCCTCGGGCGACAGGGCGAGCTGCATGGAGTCACTATGGCGCAGGTCACCAAGCGCCGCGCCACCCCCCGTCTCGGGTCTCGTGGCTCGCTGCGCTCGCACCTCGTGCAGCGACCCGGCCGGCGGCGCGAGACCCGGCCCGGCGATATCGACGTGACCGCAGGCGGGGTGATCGCGGAGAATCCTCGGACGTGGGACACGTGGACGTCGCCGGGGTCAGGTACGAGCTGCCCGACGGGAGGGTGCTGCTCGACGACGTGTCGTTCCGGGTGGGGGAGGGCGCCAAGGTCGCGCTGGTCGGCGCCAACGGTGCCGGGAAGACCACCCTGCTGCGCATCGTCACCGGCGACCTCGTCCCGCACGCGGGGGTCGTGACGCGCAGCGGTGGGCTGGGCGTCATGCGCCAGGACGTGAAGGCCGGCCTCGGCGAGGACCCGACGGTGGCCGACCTGCTGCGGAGCGTCGCCCCGCCGCGGGTGCGCGCCGCCGCCGACGAGGTGGACCGCCTCGAGCTCGCGCTGATGGACAGCGACGAGGAGGCCACCCAGATGCGCTACGCCGAGGCGTTGGCGGAGTACGCCGACGCCGGCGGCTACGACCTCGAGGTCACCTGGGACGTGGTCACCAGCGCGTCGTTGGGGGTGCCCTACGAGCGCGCGAAGTACCGCGCGCTGTCGACCCTGTCCGGCGGTGAGCAGAAGCGGCTGGTGCTGGAGTCGCTGCTCAGCGGCCCCGACGAGGTGCTGCTGCTCGACGAGCCCGACAACTACCTCGACGTCCCCGGCAAGATCTGGCTCGAGCAGCGGCTGCGCGCTAGCGACAAGACCGTGCTGATGATCAGCCACGACCGCGAGCTGCTCGACAACACCGCGACCCGGGTCGTGACCGTGGAGCTCGGGTTCGCCGGGAACACGGTGTGGACCCATCCCGGTGGCTTCGCGTCGTACCACCAGGCGAGGAAGGACCGGTTCGCCCGCTTCGAGGAGCTCCGCAAGCGGTGGGACGAGGAGCACGCCAAGCTCAAGGCGCTGGTGCTGCGGCTGAAGGTGAAGGCGGAGTTCAACGACGGGATGGCCGCGGCCTACAAGGCCGCACAGACCCGGCTGCGCAAGTTCGAGGAGGCCGGCCCGCCGACCGCGCAACCGCGCGAGCAGCAGGTGACGATGCGGCTCAAGGGCGGGCGTACCGGCAAGCGTGCGGTGGTCTGCGAGCGGCTCGAGCTCACCGGCCTGATGCGCCCCTTCGACCTGGAGGTCTGGTACGGCGAGCGCGTGGCCGTGCTCGGCTCGAACGGGTCCGGCAAGTCGCACTTCCTGCGGCTCCTGGCCGCGGGCGGCACCGACCCCGAGGTCGGCAACCGCCCGGTCGGGGAGAACCCGATCAAGCCCGTCGAGCACACCGGCCTGGCCAAGCTCGGTGCCCGGGTGCGGCCGGGGTGGTTCGTGCAGACCCACGACCACCCCGAGCTGGTCGGTCGCACGCTGCTGGAGATCCTGCACCGCGGTGACGGGCACCCCGACGGCCGCCAGGGCATGGGGCGCGAGCAGGCCGCGCGGGTGCTGGACCGCTACGAGCTGGCCGCCTCCGGTGAGCAGACCTTCGAGTCCCTCTCCGGGGGTCAGCAGGCGCGCTTCCAGATCCTGCTGCTGGAGCTCTCCGGCGCGACGCTGCTGCTGCTCGACGAGCCGACCGACAACCTCGACGTGCAGTCGGCCGAGGCGCTCGAGGAGGGCCTGGCGGCCTTCGAGGGCACGGTGCTGGCGGTGACCCACGACCGGTGGTTCGCCCGCGGGTTCGACCGCTTCCTGGTCTACGGAGCCGACGGCGAGGTCTACGAGTCCGACGGGCCCGTGTGGGACGAGGGACGGGTGCAGCGGGTGCGGTAGCCCGGCCGGGACGAACCGTGCGCAAGCACGCGACGGGCCGCCGTGTCATACCCCATTGTGGGTACGTCCGACGTCGCGGCGCCGGTCCGGATTCGTACGGTGCCGCGACCTTCCCGCCCGGGATGGTCGTGTCTTCCGCAAGGATCCCCCATGTTGCACCTCCACCGCGTCCTGGCCGCTGCAGTCGGCGGGACGCTCCTGCTCGGCGGCGTCCAGGCCGTCGCGACCTCGCTCCCGCCCGACACCCCGAGCCCGGCGGTCACGCCGGGCGGTGGTGACGGCGCCGAGCGCAGGACCGACGGCTACCGCGCCGTCCCGGCACGCCGGGTCGAGCTCACCAGGACCGCCCGTACCCTCCGGGTGCGCGCCGTCCGCCCCGGTCGCGCTCGCGTCCACGTCCCGCCCGGCGAGGCCCTGACGGGGTTGCCGACCGGGACCCCGGTCGACGGCAGCGCCTGGTTCCGAGCCCGGCGCGGGGACCACGTCGCCGCGGTCGTCGTGCGCGAGCACGTCGGCGACGAGCTGGTGCAGCGGCAGGTGAGCCGGGTCCGCCTCTCCCGCGGCGAGTGGACCGAGGTGCGGACCCCGCTGACGACCGACGAGGCGGGCTCGAGGCTCACCGTCGTCGTCGCGGCCGACGCGACGGGCGGGACCGTCGACGTGCGCATCCGCGACGTGGACCTGGGCGTCACCGGGGCGGTGACCCCGCTCGAGGAGCCGACGGTGCCGGCCGAGCCCGAGGAGCCGACGGTGCCGGCCGAGCCCGACGAGCCGACCGTGCCGGCCGAGCCCGACGAGCCGACCGTGCCGGCCGAGCCCGAGGAGCCCGTGGCGACCGAGCCCGGGGGCGCCGGGGTGCTGACCAACGGCTGCACGTACACCAAACGGGGTATCCCGGCTTGCGGCGCCTACCTGGGCGCCACCTACGGCGGGAACTCCGACCCCGCGGTGCTGGAGGGGCAGCTGGGGCGCCGGCTCGGCGTCCGGCGCACCTTCTACACCGGCAGCGGCGTCAGCTCCGCGGTGCGCAACGCCACCGCGGACCTGGCCGCGGGGCGGCTGCCCTGGATCAGCTTCAAGCTGCCCCACTCCTGGGAGCAGATGGCCGCCGGCGCCGGGGACGCCTGGGCGAAGGACCTCGCCACCCGGCTGAGCCGGCTCGACGGCCCGGTCTGGGTCGCCTTCCACCACGAGCCCGAGGGCGACGGTGACATCGACGCCTGGCGCAGGATGCAGGAGCGGCTCGCGCCGCTCGTGCGCTCCGCGGCGCCGAACGTCGCCTACACCGTGGTGCTGACCGGCTGGAACCAGTTCTTCGGCAAGGCCGAGTACAGCCTGGCGAACCTGTGGCCGCGGGACACCAAGGTCGACGTCGCCGGCTTCGACCTCTACAACGAGTACGGCGTGCGCAAGAACGGCTCCACGATCACGCGCTGGCCGGACTTCGACACCGAGTACTTCGCCAAGATCCAGCAGTGGGCCGACGCCCGCGGCATCGCCTGGGGCATGGCCGAGTGGGCCTACACCGACGAGGGCCACCGCTACGACAAGGACTGGATCGAGAAGACCTACCACCAGATGGTCGCCCGCGGTGGCGTCGCGGCGGCCTACTTCGACACCGAGCTGAACGCCTACGGCTCGTGGCTGCTCGGCACCGACAGCAAGCGGGCCGACCTCGCGGCCGGGCTGCGGGGCTCCGCGGCGCTGCCCCTGCCCTGACGCCGGGCCCGCGCCGAGGGCGGCGGGCAGGGACCTCCGTCCCTGTCCCGTCGACCCCCGGCGCGGGCAGGATGGCGCCATGGGTGACCGGCTCCCGCCCGAGGTCCTCGCCGACCTCGTCGACCTGCTCGCCGGGTGTCGCGCCTTCGAGGGCGTCCCCCGCCAGCAGCTGCGCGGGGCCGCGCGCGGCATCGAGGTGGGCTACCTCGCGGCGGCCGAGGACGCGCCCGGACCGCTGGTGGTCATGCGCGGGGCGCTGCGCGTCCTCGATCCCGCCGGGACGGTGGTCGACGTCGTCGACGAGGGGGAGTACGCCGCCCCCGGGCCGTCCGCGAGGGTCGAGCCGGTGACCAGCGCGCTGGTGGCCTGGCTCGACGAGAGTGCGGGCGCCCTGGCCTGGTCGGCGGCGCGCGACCCGTCGTGGCGGGCACCCGCCACCGGGTCGACCACCCGCCTGCACGCGACCCCGGTCCGAGCCGTGATGAGCAGCCCGGTGCTGATGGTCGAGCCCTCGGTCACCTGCCGCGAGGCGGCGGTCCTGATGCGCGAGCAGCGGGTCTCCTCGGTCCTCGTCGCCGGCCGCGACGGCCCGGGGGTCCTCACCGACCGCGACCTGCGCTCCCGGCTGGTCGCCGAGGGGCGACCGGCCGACACCGTGGTGGCCGAGGTGGCGTCGTACCCGGCGCTGGTGGTGGGGGCCGAGGTGACCTGCGCCGAGGCGCAGCTGGAGATGCTCTCCGCGGGCGTGCACCACCTGCCCGTGACCGAGGGCGACCGCGTCGTCGGGATGGTGACCTCGACCGACCTGCAGACGCTGGAGGGGCGCAGCCCCCTCGCGGTGCGCGCGGCGGTCGACCGCGCGGGCAGCGTCGACCAGGTCGCCGCCGCGATGGCCGAGCTGCCGGGTTCGGTCGCGCGGATGCTCGGCGACGGGGCCGGCCCGCACGAGGCGGGGCGGGTGGTCGCGACGGTGACCGACCGGGTCCAGCGCAAGCTGCTCGACCTGGCCTTCGACGACCTCGGCCGGCCCGAGGGGCGTTTCGCGTGGCTGTGCTTCGGCAGCCAGGCGCGCCGCGAGCAGACGGTGCTCACCGACCAGGACACCGGGCTGGTGCTGCCGGAGGGTGCCGATGACACCCAGGACGCGGCGTGGGCGGCCGTCGCGGCGTGGGTCACCGACGCGCTGGAGCGGGTGGGCTACCCGCGCTGCCGGGGCGGGGTGATGGCCTCCGAGCCGCTGTGGCGTCACGACATGGCCGGCTGGCACGCCCGGCTGGACGCCCTCGTGCGCCGACCGACCGAGCACCACCTGCTGGAGAGCGCGATCGTCTTCGACGCCCGGGTGGTGACCGGCTCGGTGACGGTGGCCGACCTGCTGGGGCCCGCCCTGGCCGGAGCGGTCCGCGACGCCACCTTCCGGGGTCGGCTGGCCCGGGTCGCCACGACGCACCGACCACCGCTGGGCTTCCTGCGCCGGCTGACCGTGGAGCACCGGGGCGAGCACCGCGGCCAGCTGGACCTGAAGAAGGGGGCCCTGCTGCCGGTGGCCGACCTGGCCCGGCTGACCGCCGTGGCGCGGGGCGGCCCCGAGGTCGGCACCGACGAGCGGCTCGTGGCGGCGGCCGAGACCGGGGCGATGTCGCGCGAGCTGTCCGGGACGCTGCGGGCCGGCTACACCCTCGCGCTCGGGCTGCGCCTGCAGCGGCACGCGGAGCTCTTCGCGGCCGGGGAGCCGCTGTCCAACCACGTGGACCCGACCGAGCTCGACCCGTGGGTACGCGCGGAGCTGCGGGAGTACTTCCGGGCCGTCCGGGTGGCGCAGGAGCACGTCGCGTCGACGTACCTCGTGGGGATGCTGGGGTGAGCCCGCGGTGAGGAGCGCTCGTCGGGTGGACTGGCGCGAGGCCGACCTGCTGGTGCTGGACTTCGAGGCCACGGGCGCGGACCCGCGGACCGCGCGGCCGCTCTCGGTCGGCTGGGTCGGGGTCGTCGGCGGTCGGGTGCGCGCCGCGGAGTGCGGGTACGCCGTGGTCCGGCACCACGACCCGGTGCCGGTCGCGGCGCTGGCCGTGCACGGGCTGACGCCTGACGTCGTGGCCGCCGGACGACCGGTGGAGGAGGTGCGCGGGGAGCTGGCGCCGATGCTGGAGGGGCGGGTGCTGGTCGCGCACCACGCCCCGCTCGAGGTCGCCCTCCTGCGCGGGTGGGGCCTGCGGCCGGACGCGGTGCTGGACACGCTGGCCCTCCTGCGACGGCTCGACGAGCGCGCCGGCCGGCCCCGCGCCGACGTGACGCTCGCCGGTGCGGCGCGCCGTCTGGGCGTGCCGGCGGCACGGTCGCACCACGCGTTCGGCGACGCCTGGACGACGGCGCTGCTGCTCCTGGGCCTCGCGGGGGACCTGGAGGCGGAGCGCGGCACCGTGAGTCTCGACGACCTGCTGCGGCTGGGGCGGGCGTAAGTCGGTGGTGGACGGGGCGGCGCCCGGGCAGGATGTCGGTCCCGTGAGCACCGTGCAGATCACCCGCGTCGACGTCCACGACGATGCCGCGCTCGCGGCCTGGCACGACCTGGTGGACCGCTCGGAGCGGCACGACCACGGCGACCTGATGACGATCTGGACGCTGCCCGAGCTGACCGCGGAGCTGCGCTCGGGCCGGCGCCAGGTGGCCTCCGCGGCGTACGTCGGCACGGTCGACGGCGCGCCGGTCGTCTGGGGGATGACGATGCTCCCGCAGCTGGACAACCTGGGCACGGCCGACCTCGGGGTGGCCGTGCCGCCGGAGCACCGGCGTCGTGGGCACGGCTCGGCGATGCTGCGGCACCTGGAGGCGGAGGTGTCCGGGGCGGGTCGATCGGTGCTGACCGCGGAGGTCATGTGGCCGGTGGCGGCGAGCCGCGACGGGGTCGGCCAGGCGGGCGTGGAGTTCGCGCGGCGACAGGGCTTCACCGTCGGCAACGTGGAGGTGAAGCGGGTGCTGCGCTGCCCGGTGGCGACCCAGCGGCTCGACGAGCTCGCGGCGTCGGCCGCACCCCACCACGCCGGCTACACCCTGCGCTCGTGGACCGGCCCGGTGCCCGAGGACCTGCTGGAGAGCTGGGCGGTGCTCACCTCGAGCCTGACCAGCGAGGCCCCCAGCGGTGACCTGCACGTCGAGCCCGAGGCCGCGGACGTCGAGGCGGTGCGCGAGAACGAGCAGCTCTTGGTGGCGCAGGGGCGCACGGCATACCGGTGCGTCGCGATGGCGCCGGACGACACCCCGGTCGCCTACACCGAGCTGGTGACGACGGTCCACGAGCCGGGGCGGGCCTACCAGTGGGGCACGCTCGTGCACGGTGACCACCGCGGCCACCGGCTCGGGCTGGCGCTGAAGGTCGCCACCCAGCGGGCGGTGCAGGAGGCCGGTGCGGTCGACCCTGCCGGCCCGGTCGACCACGTGCTCACCTGGAACGCCGACTCCAACGCGCACATGGTGGCCGTCAACGAGGCCTTGGGCTTCGAGCCGGTCGAGTGGTGCGGGATGCTGCAGAAGCGGCTCTGACCGAAGCCGGTCTCATCCGTCACAGGGGGCTCAGGAATCACGCGGCGGAGATAGTCCGCATCACAACGAATGCTGCGCGCGCGCTGAGGGTGACATCGAATGCGTCGTATCCCGCGCGCCGGCTCACCCCACCAACCCCGCCAGCACCAACCGCCCCACGAGGGACGCCACGACCCCCGCCCCACCCGGGAGACGGACCGGTGGGACGGGGGTCGTGGTGGACGGCGGGTGCGGAGGGAGGGGCCGCACCCACCGTCCGGTCCCGGCGCAGCGACGCCACCGGGAGGTCGGTGATCCGCGAGGGATCAGGACGGGGGAGGGGTCATGACTGGTCCGCGTCGGAGTCGAGCACGAGCGTGGTCGTCTGCTCCTCGCCGTCGCGCTCGTAGGTCACGGTGACCTCGTCGCCGGGGCGGTAGGAGCGGATCGTGGCCACGAGGGAGTCGGCGCTGGTGATCGCGGTGTCGTCGATGCCGGTGATGACGTCGCCCTCCTGCAGACCGGCCTCGCCGGCGGTGGAGCCGGCGCCGATGGTGCGCACCTGCGCGCCGTCGGTCACCAGGGCGCCGTCGGTCGACCCCGGGACCGAGCCGTCGCGGCCGGTCCCGACGCCCACGTCGCTCACCGAGATGCCGAGCCGGGCGTGCGTGGGCGCCTCGCCGGCGGCCATCTGCTCCACGATCGGCATGATCTCGTCGATGGGGATCGCGAAGCCCAGGCCGATCGACCCACCCTCGCTGCTCTGGCCGAACGGCGTGCTCGAGCCGGTCGTGCGGATCGAGGAGTTGATGCCCACGACCCGGCCGGCGAGGTCGACCAGCGGACCACCGGAGTTGCCGGGGTTGATGGCGGCGTCGGTCTGGACCGCGGGGTAGACCGTCGCGTTGCCCTCGCTGTCGGTGCCGACGTCGACGGGGCGGTCCAGCGCCGAGACGATGCCGCTGGTGACGGTGGCGTCGAGGCCGAAGGGGCTGCCGATGGCGACGACGTCCTGCCCGACGGCCAGGGCGTCGGAGCTGCCGATGGTCGCCGGGGTCAGGCCGGAGACGTCCTGGGCCTGGATGACGGCGGTGTCGGTGAGCGGGTCGAGACCGAGGATCTCGGCGCGGGCGTGGCTGCCGTCGGCGAAGTCGACCGTGATGGTGCCGCCCTCGGCGGCCAGCTCCACGACGTGGTGGTTGGTGAGGATCTGGCCGTCCTCGGTGAGGATGACGCCCGAGCCGGAGCCACTGCCCCCGCCGCCGGAGACGTTGATCTTCACCACCGAGGGGAGCACCGCCTCGGCCGCGGCCTGCACCGAGCCGTCGGTCGCGGCGGGGGCCGGAGCGGCGTCCAGGACGGGGGAGGCACTGGTCGCGCCGGTCGTCGAGGTGCCGGAGGCGGCCGGCTCGGGGCCCCACTCCTGCCAGGCGGCGGCCCCGCCCACGCCGGCGGCGCCACCGGCGAGCACGGCCGTGGTGAGCACGGCGGCCGCGAGGCCCGCCCGACGGCGCGGCGGCGGCGGGGGAGCGGCGTACGCCGGCTGCTCGGTCTGCCAGAGGGGACCCAGGTCGCGGGTCGGCTCCTGCAGGTGCTCGGGGGTGGCCCCGCCGTGCTGCGGGTCGGGCGTCTCGGTCATGGCTCCACTGTGCAGAGCCAGTCTGTGAGCCGGCTTAGAGAGCGCTGGGTGGTCAGGAAGAAGTGACCCCCACCCTTGAGTCCGCCTGTGACCTGGACCACAATGACAGCATGACTGTCACGGACGCGTCCACGGACCTGATCGACACCTCCGACGCCCCGGAGCCCCGTTTCGTCGACGACCGGCTCGCCCACTGGGCGGCGACCACGCCCGACGCGGAGTGCTTCACCTACCTCGGCCGCAGCTGGACCTACGCCCAGACCGACGACCGGGTACGCCGCTTGGCCGGCGCCCTCCACGGGCTGGGCGTCCGGCGCGGCGACACCGTCTCGTTCCTGGACAAGAACCACCCGGCCTGCGTGGAGCTCAGCCTGGCCGCGGGGTCGCTGGGGGCGGCCAACGCGATCATCAACTTCCGGCTGGCCGGTGACGAGATCGACTACGCCGTCAACGACTCCGGGGCCAAGGTGCTGCTGGTGGGCACCGAGTTGATTCCCGTCATCGAGGGGATCCGCGATCGGCTGACCCACGTCGAGCACGTCATCGAGGTGACCCCAGAGGGCGGCGAGGGTGACGCCTACGAGCAGCTGCTCGCGGGCGCCGAGCCGATGGCCCGGCCCGACGAGGTCTCACCCGAGGACACCTGCCTGGTGATGTACTCCTCCGGCACCACGGGGCGTCCCAAGGGCGTGATGCTCAGCCACGCCAACATGGTCGCCCACACCCTCAACGCCCACGACGGCTGGGGCTTCGCCCCCGGTGACAAGTCGATGGTCGCCATGCCGCTGTTCCACGTGGGCGGCTCCTCCTACGTGCTCTTCGGCCTGCACGACGGCATCCCCAGCGTGATGACCCGCGACCCCGACGGCGCCTCCCTGGCCGGGGCCATCCTCGCCGGGGCCAACCGGACCTTCCTGGTGCCGGCGGTCCTCGCCCAGGTGCTGCAGGCCGGCCCGGACGCGGTGAAGCTCTTCGGCGCGCTCAAGACCTACACCTACGGCGCCGCCCCGATGCCGCCGCCGCTGCTGCGCGCTGCCATGGAGGCCTGGCCCGACACCGACTTCCTCCAGGTCTACGGCCTCACCGAGGTCGCCGGCGTGGTCACCCACCTGATGCCCGACGACCACCGCACGGCGATCCCCGACGGCCACCCGGAGCGGCTGGTCTCGGCCGGGCGGGCCATCCCCGGCGTGGAGGTGCGCATCGTGGACCCCGGCACGCTCGAGGACGTGGCGACCGGCGAGCCCGGCGAGATCTGGCTGCGCACCCCGCAGCGCTTCCAGGGCTACCTCAACAAGCCCGAGGCGACCGCGGAGGTCGTCACCGAGGACGGCTGGTTCCGCTCGGGGGACCTCGGGCGGTTGGACGCTGACGGGTACCTCTTCGTCGAGGACCGCCTCAAGGACATGATCATCAGCGGTGGGGAGAACATCTACAGCCCCGAGGTCGAGCGGGTCCTCGCCGAGCACCCGGCGGTGATGGAGGTCGCCATCATCGGCGTACCCGACGACCGGTGGGGCGAGTCGGTCAAGGCGGTGGTGTCCTTCCACGAGGGCGCCAGCGCGACCGAGGAGGAGCTCATCGCCTTCTGCCGCGAGCACCTCGCGCACTACAAGTGCCCGCGCAGCATCGACGTGCTGGAGATGCTCCCGCGCAACCCGACCGGCAAGATCCTCAAGCGGGACCTTCGCCAGCCCTACTGGGACGGGCGCTCCCGCCAGGTGAACTAGGGGCCGGTCTGGACCAGCGGGTCCCTCGCGGGGACCCGTCAAACACCCTTCCTCAACAAGACCCCCACGGCCGGGCAACAGCCCGCGAACCGGTGGCACGGTGGGCTCACATCCACTGACCAGGGGGGTCACATGCTGGGGGGCACACCACGGCGCGCGCCTGCGCGCTCCACCAGGGGCGGGCGACCGCTCGACCACGGCGGCACCCGCGCCGCCGACCGCACCGCCGACCGCACCGCCGACCGCACCGGCGCCGGTCGCGCCCTGGCGGTGGCCGGCACCGGTGCGGCGCTCGCGTTCACCGCCGTCCTGGTGCCGGGCCTGCTGCTCGAGGGCAGCTCGGCCACCGGCACCAGCTGCACGCCGGTGACCCAGCCGCTGGGCCCGGCCACCGGCTTCACCGAGTTCGTGCGGACCGACGGTCAGCGCGGTTCGGAGTCCGAGGGCGCCATCGCCTACGGCGGCAACCTGCCGACCGCCATGACCGTCGGCACCCGGCTCACCTCGGCGGCCGGTGCGCCGACCCTGGTGGTCGCGGGCAGCCACGGCCAGTGGTTCAACCTGCAGAAGGGGTCGGCGTACGTCGTGCCCCAGTCGGGCGTGAACTTCAACGGCGGCGGCAGCTACCTCGCCAGCAACCCGATCGACTTCGCCGCGGGCTTCACCTACCTCGAGGGCCTCTCCGACGACCTCGCGACGAGCGCCGCGACCGGCACGGTCTCGGTCGGGAGCGCCGGCGGGAACCAGGTGCTGGTCCTCAGCGGGTCGAACGCCGGCCGCAACGTCTTCAGCCTCACCGCCGCGCAGCTGGCCTCGCAGTCGGGCATCGGCTACGACGTGCCCGCCGGCTCCCAGGTCCTGGTCAACGTCACCGGCTCGGCCCCCAGGGTCACCGGTCAGATGTGGATCCAGCAGGGCGGCGGCTGGCAGCAGGTCAGCGACACCACGATGGAGAGCTGGCCGGGCATCCTGTGGAACTACACCGGTGCCGACACCTTCACCGTCCAGGTCGGCTCGGCCTGGGGCGGCACGATCCTGGCGCCTCGCGCCTTCGTGGACGTGGCGTCGGCCGGCCACACCATCGGCCAGATCATCGCGCGCAAGCTCAGCTCGGGCTTCGAGACCCACCAGCGGCTCTTCCCGAACACGCTGTGCGTGCCGGGCGCCGGTGGCGGCACGGGTACGCCGACACCCACCGCGTCCGGGTCGGCCACACCGACCGGTGGCCCGACGGCCACGGTCACCGTGACCGAGACCGCGACGGCCACCGCCACCGCGACCCAGACCGCGACGGCCACCGCCACCGCGACAGAGACCGCCACCGCCACCGCCACCGCCACCGCCACCGCGACGGCCACCGCGACGGCCACCGCCACCGAGACGGTCACCGAGACCGCGACGGCGACCACGACGGCGACGGTGACCGAGACGGCCACCGCCACCGCGACCGCCACGCAGACGGCGACCGCCACGGCCACCGCCACGGTCACCGAGACGGTGACGTCCTCGCCGTCGCCCACGGCGTCGCCGACCACCCCGGGCGGTCCCGGCGGCACGCCGGAGAGGTCCGACGTGACGATCCTCAAGAGCGTCTCGGACGCCGCGCCGGAGGGTGGTGACCAGGTCACCTACACGCTGGTCGTCACCAACCAGGGCACGGCGCCCGCTACGGGGGTCGTCGTCCGTGACGACCTGCCCTCGGGCGTCACCTACGTCAGCAGCAGTCCCGGGTGCGCCATCGCCGGGAGCGTGCTGACCTGCACCGTGGGCGACCTCGACCCCGGCGAGTCGGTCTCGCTGCAGATCGTGGCCACCGTCAACCCGACGGCCGGCGCCGGCCGTCCGGTCGACCCGCAGTCGCACCACTGGCTCACGCCGTACAAGTCCGAGCAGCAGATCGACCTCGAGCCCGGCCAGACGCGCACCGTCACCGTGGACTGCGTCGACGGCGGCATCGTGACCGACGGCTCCGTGCGCATCGACCACGTCGACCAGGGCACCGGCGATGCCTCCGACGTCCACGTCCTCTACGCCGGCTCCCCGACGACCAGCACCTGGAAGGCGATCGTCCGCAACGACGCGACGGGTCGCGCCCAGGCCAAGGCGTTCGTCGCCTGCCTCCCGGCCGAGACCGGTGTCGCGGACAGCCAGGTGGGCACCGGCAACAGCCACACCCACCAGCTGCTCGCCGACCCCGACCTGGTCACCGACACCCGGGCGCTGCCTGCGGGCACCACCTCGATGACGGTCACCTGCGCGGCCGAGGGCACCTTCCCCATCGCGCCGACCCACGCCCTGAGCGGAGGCGAGGCGTGGCTGGTGGGCTCCGAGCCCGCGGGCGGCCGCACGTGGGAGTTCACCTTCCTCGTCGACGACCCGACGACCGCCACGGTGGGGGTCCGCTGCCTGCACCTGACCACCTCGGCGGTCCAGGGCCACACCCACGACCTGCAGCACACGATCGAGTCCACCGCGGCGACCGTGCCCGCGGGCGCGAACGTGGAGCGGCAGCTGCACTGCCCCGACGACGCCAAGGGCATGGTCTCGGGCTGGCGCGTCCCGCCCGGCGTCCTCGCCGTGGGCAACGACCCGCGGCTGAAGACCCGGGCCTTCCGGTTCCAGAACACCTCGGCCTCCGACCGGCAGGTGACCATGTGGCTGGTGTGCTTCAAGGACCGCACCACCGTGGAGTCGATCGGCACGGGCTCGCCGCTGCTGGTGACCAACGTGGCTCGGGTGAGCTCCACCTCCGAGGACGCCGACCCGGGCAACAACCAGGGCACCGCGTCGATGCTGGTCGAGCCCGGCGACGACAACGTCACGCTCCCGCCGGTGGCCCTGCGGGTGGGCAAGAAGCTGCAGCTGCAGGTCCTGTCCGCCGTGCCCGGCACCAGCAAGGTCGTGGTCAGGGCGGGCGGCAAGAAGCTGGCCAAGGGCCGCCTGGTCCTCGACCCCGACCACCAGACGCCCGGCACCGTGGAGCTCACCAGGAAGGGCAAGCGCCTGCTGGCCCGTACCGACGTGGTGGCGACGGTGACCGCGGACCCGAGCCGCGGCCGCACCGCTCGAGGAAGGGTGCAGCTGCAGGGGTGAGCCCTGCCCCGCCGGCGGGCGTGGGTCGAGACCAGGCACCGGTCACGACCCACGCCCGTTCTGCGTCTCCGGGGCCGTGCCGGGGCGTTGGCGTGCCCCGCCCGCTCCTGCGATCCTGGCGCCCATGCGGTTCACCGAGCACGAGATGACCCGGGCCATGGAGGCGGCGGCCAAGTCGGTCCTCGCGCTGCGCCGAGCCAACCGGCGGCGCGACGTCGAGGTCGTCTGGGCGGAGATGACCCGCTATCAGCGCTACCAGGTCCTGGACTCCCTCGGCGACCAGGTGCTCCCCGTGCTGGTGGCGCTCCCGGACGTCGAGGTCGCCGCCGGCACCCGCCCCACGTTCACCGACGCGCAGGTCACCGCCGCCGTGCAGGAGCAGATGGCCGCGGAGGGCGGCGGGCGGCTGCGCAGGGCTGTGGTCCTGCGGGCCCGGGTCGCCCTCGTGCAGGCGGCCCTCGCCGGCGTACCCCCTCGGCAGGATCCGGACGCGCTGGTGGTCCCTGACCACCTGTGAGTCGATCCGGTTTCACCACCCGGGTGGTGAAACCGGCGCTTGTCGACCGGAACTCCGGACGACAAGCGCCAGTTCCATGAGACCAGTGCGCCGGCCGGTGGGTCAGACGGGCAGGCCGAGGGCGCGCAGGTCGGTGCGCAGGGTGTCCGCGTCGGTGAAGACCAGCCCGTGCAGGCCGCAGGCGATCGCGGCCTCGACGTTGGAGGCGCGGTCGTCGACGAAGACCAGCTGGTACGCCGGTAGCCCGGAGCGCTCCACGGCCAGCCGGTAGGCGGCCGGGTCCGGCTTGGCCACGCCCTCCGTGCCGGACACGACGACGGTGCCGAGCAGGCCCAGGACGGGGAACAGCCGTGGGGCGTGGGGGTGGTAGAGCTCGTCGGACCAGTTGGTCAGCCCCCACTGGCCGATCCCGGCCGCGTGCAGCTCGCGGATGAGCGCCTCGGTGCCGGGGACCGGGCCGCGCAGCGAGGCCTCGAAGTGGCGGCGGTAGGCCCGCGCGTGCGGCAGCCAGTGCGGGTGGGTGCGCTCGAGGTCGGCCTCGGCGTCGTCCCAGGAGTCGCCGGAGTCGGGACCGTGGTTGTAGGCCATGAAGTCGACGTCCTCGGCGTCGAGGAAGCGTCGTGCCTCGACCTCGCCGACCCCTGCTGCGATCGCGTGGAAGGGGTCCCAGTCGACGATCACGTTGCCGAGGTCCCAGACGACCCCGCGCACGCGCGAACCGTCCGGAGACGGGACGACCCCGGACACGGGGTCCGGGGTCGTGCCGAGTGGAGCGGGGTGGCTCATGCCCAGCGCTGCTCGCGCGGGGTGAAGTCGAGACCACGGTCGCCCATGTAGAGCTGCTTGGGGCGAGCGATCTTCTGCTCCTTGTCCTGGGTCAGCTCCAGCCACTGCGCGAGCCAGCCGGGGGTGCGGCCGATGGCGAAGAGGACCGTGAACATCTCCGGCGGGAACTGGAAGGCCTCGTAGATCAGGCCGGAGTAGAAGTCGACGTTGGGGTAGAGCTTGCGCTTGACGAAGTACTCGTCCTCGAGCGCGATCTTCTCCAGCTCCAGCGCGATCTCGAGCAGCGGGTTGACCCCGGTGACCTCGAAGACGTCGTCGCAGGCCTTCTTGATGATCTTCGCGCGCGGGTCGTAGTTCTTGTAGACGCGGTGCCCGAAGCCCATCAGGCGCTCGTTGCCGTCCTTCACGCCCTTGATGAAGGCGGGGATGTTCTCCTTCGACCCGATGCGGCGCAGCATCCGCAGCACGGCCTCGTTGGCGCCACCGTGCAGCGGGCCGTAGAGCGCGCCGATGCCGGCGGCGACGGCGGAGTAGGGGTCGACCTGCGAGGACCCGACGGAGCGGACCGCGTTGGTCGAGCAGTTCTGCTCGTGGTCGGCGTGCAGGATGAACAGGGTGTCCAGCGCCTTGACGAGGCGCTCGTCGGCCTCGTACTTGCTCTCGCTCATCTTGAACAGCATCGAGAGGAAGTTGGCGGTGTAGGACAGGTCGTTGTCGGGGTAGACGAACGGCTTGCCCTGCGCGTGGCGGAACGACCAGGCGCCCAGGGTCGGCATCTTCGCGATCATGCGGACGATCTGCATCTGCCGGTTCTCGGCGTCCTGGATCATCCCGGCCTCGGGGTAGAACGTCGAGAGGGCCCCCACCGACGCCATCAGCATCCCCATCGGGTGCGCGTCGTAGCGGAAGCCCTCCATGAAGCCCTTCACGTTCTCGTGGACGAACGTGTGGTAGGTGATGTCGTGCACCCACTGCTCGTACTCCACCTTGGAGGGCAGCGAGCCGTGGATGAGGAGGTAGGCGACCTCGAGGAACGTCGAGCCCTCGGCGAGCTGCTCGATGGGGTACCCGCGGTACTCCAGGATCCCCTTGTCACCATCGATGTAGGTCACGGAGGAGCGGCAGGAGGCGGTGTTGACGAAGCCGGGGTCGTAGACGGCCAGTCCGGGCGCGTCGTCAGCGGCCTTGATCTTCCCGAGATCCGCGGCCTTGATGGCGCCGTCGGCGATCGGGACGTCGTACTCCTGTCCGGTGCGGTTGTCACGGACGGTCAGAGATTCGGTCACGCCTTGCGACTCTAGCCCGCTCCGGCTGCGAGCGGGAATCCGGCGTCCCACGGAGCGACCCCTCGCCCGTTTTGGCGTACGCCGCCGGCGGCCCTAGTCTTGTCGGTCGCGACCTCTGCCGCGTGCTGGCCCTCGGGCCGGCGTGCAGATCTGGACGTGAGCCGCACCCGTTCTCCTCGCCGAGGAACCGGGTGGGTCGGTGCGAACCAGGCCGTGTTCGTCAGCGGTCGCAGCAGCACCACCCCGTCCGGGGCCTCCGGTCGGGACCGACGAACGAACAGGTAGTACTGCCGTGCGCACCTACAGCCCCAAGCCCGCTGACATCCAGCGCGAGTGGCTCGTGATCGACGCGACCGACGTCGTGCTCGGTCGCCTCGCGACCCACACCGCCAACCTCCTGCGGGGCAAGCACAAGCCGACCTTCGCCCCCCACATGGACATGGGCGACTTCGTGATCATCGTCAACGCCGAGAAGGTCTCCCTCTCCGGCTCCAAGGCGACCAAGAAGATGGCCTACCGCCACTCCGGCTACCCGGGCGGCCTGTCCTCCACGCCGTACGGCGAGCTGCTGGACAAGGACGCCCGCAAGGCCATCGAGAAGGCCGTGTGGGGCATGCTCCCCAAGAACAAGCTGGGCCGCCAGATGCTGAAGAAGCTGAAGGTCTACTCGGGTCCCAACCACCCGCACGCCGCCCAGCAGGCCACCCCCTTCGAGATCAGCCAGATCTCCCAGTAATCGCCACCGCAGAGGATTTGAGGACCACCATGGCTGACTCCGCCACCACCGAGACCACCGAGGTCGAGGAGACCTTCACCACCGACGAGCAGGGCATCGCCTACAGCTCCGAGTCCGCGCCCTCGGCCGACGCCGAGCTCCGCCCGGCCACCATCGCCCCCGCCGCGGCCACCGGCCGCCGCAAGGAGGCCGTCGCCCGCGTCCGGATCGTCCCGGGCACCGGCGTGTGGACCGTCAACGGTCGCACCCTGGACTCCTACTTCCCGAACAAGCTGCACCAGCAGGTCGTCAACGAGCCCTTCGCCGAGCTGCAGCTCGAGGGCCGCTTCGACGTCATCGCCCGCATCCACGGCGGCGGCATCACCGGTCAGGCCGGCGCCCTGCGCCTCGGCGTGGCCCGCTGCCTGAACGCCGTCGACGTCGAGGCCAACCGCCCGGCCCTGAAGAAGGCCGGTCTGCTGACCCGCGACGCGCGCGTGATCGAGCGCAAGAAGGCCGGTCTGAAGAAGGCCCGCAAGGCGCCCCAGTTCTCCAAGCGCTGATCCGGTCGTCTCTCCTGTGGGACGACTCTTCGGCACGGACGGGGTCCGCGGTCTCGCCAATGGCGACCTGACCGCGGACCTCGCTCTGCGTCTGGGCGAGGCTGCCGCGCGCGTGCTCGTCGGCCAGGTCGACGGCCGGCGTCCGCTGGCCGTGGTCGGTCGCGACACGCGCATCTCCGGGCAGTTCCTGGAGCACGCGGTGGTGGCGGGGCTGGCCTCCGCCGGCGTCGACGTGCTGCGGCTGCGCGTGGTGCCGACCCCGGGCGTCGCCTACCTCACCGACCACCTCTCCGCCGACCTCGGCGTGGTCATCTCCGCGAGCCACAACCCGATGCCCGACAACGGCATCAAGCTGCTCGGTCGCGGCGGTCACAAGCTCGACGACGCGGTGGAGCAGGCCATCGAGGCGGCCATGGACACCCCGGTGACCCTGCCGACCGGCGCCGACGTGGGTCGGGTGACGCCGTACGCCTCGACGATCGCCGACTACGTCGAGCACCTCGTCGAGACCCTCGACGTGCGCCTCGACGGGCTCACCGTGGTGCTCGACTGCGCCCACGGTGCCGCCCACGAGGCGGGCCCGAGGGCGCTGGCCGCCGCGGGCGCGCGCGTCATCCCGATCGGGGACCGCCCCGACGGGCTCAACATCAACTCCGGCTGCGGCTCGACCGACCTGACCGCGCTGCGGCAGGCCGTCCTCGAGCACGGGGCCGACGCCGGCTTCGCGGTCGACGGTGACGCCGACCGCTGCCTGGCCGTCGACCACACCGGGCAGGTCGTCGACGGCGACCAGATCCTGGGCCTGCTGGCCGTCGCGCTGCGCGAGCAGGGCCGCCTCGCCGAGGACACCCTGGTGGCGACCGTGATGAGCAACCTCGGCCTGCACCAGGCGATGACCGCCGCCGGCGTCCGGGTCGAGCAGACCGCGGTCGGCGACCGCTACGTCCTCGAGGCGATGCGCACCGGCGGGTTCTCCCTGGGCGGCGAGCAGTCCGGCCACGTCATCCTCAGCCGGCACGCCACCACCGGCGACGGCCTGCTGACCGCGCTGCACGTGATGCAGTGGATGTCGATCACCGGTCGCTCGCTGCGCGACCTCGCCTCCCGGGTGCGGCGGCTGCCGCAGGTGCTGGTCAACGTGCCCGGCGTCGACAAGGACCGCACCGACGACCCCGAGCTGCTGGCGGCGGTAGCGGCCGAGGAGGCCGAGCTGGGTGCCGAGGGCCGGGTGCTGCTGCGGGCCTCGGGCACCGAGCCGCTGGTCCGCGTGATGGTCGAGGCACCCACGCAGGAGCGTGCGCAGGCGGTGGCCGACCGGCTCGCCGACGTCGTGCGCGCCCGTCTGAGCCTGGCCTGAGCCCCGGCCCGACACGCGGCGGTCGCCACCACGCTCGCCCGGTCCTCGCCGAGGCTCCGGGCGCGGTTAGGGTCGGGCGGGTGGAAGCTCCCGCTCTCGAGGTCGCGGGCCTCGGCAAGTCCTTCGGGTCGGTGCGCGCCGTCGACGACCTGTCCTTCCGGGTCGAGCCGGGCCGGGTGACCGGCTTCCTGGGCCCCAACGGCTCGGGCAAGACCACCACGCTGCGGATGCTGCTCGGCCTCGTGCGGCCCAGCGACGGCCGGGCCCTGGTGGGTGGTCGCGCCTACGCCGACCACCCGGTACCCGGTGCGCTCGTCGGCGCCGCGCTCGAGGCGACCGGGTTCCACCCCGGCCGCACCGGGGCGGCCCACCTGGCGGCGTACGCCCCGCAGGTCGGCGCGGACCGGGACCGCTGCCGCGAGGTGCTCGACCTCGTCGGTCTCACGCCCGCGGCCGAGCGGAAGGTCGGGGGCTACTCCCTGGGGATGCGTCAGCGCCTCGGGCTGGCCACCGCCCTGCTGGCGGACCCGCCCGCGCTGGTGCTCGACGAGCCGGCCAACGGCCTGGACCCCGAGGGCATCGTGTGGCTGCGCGGGTTCCTGCGCCACCTGGCCTCCCAGGGGCGGACCGTCCTGGTCTCCTCCCACGTGCTCGGCGAGGTGCAGCACACCGTCGACGACGTCGTGGTCATCGCCCGCGGCCGGCTGGTGCACGCCTCCTCGCTGGCCGAGCTGGCCTCGATGGCGGGGGTGCGCACCTACGTCGAGACCCCCGACCCGGAGCGCTTCGCCGCCCTGTGCGCCGAGCGGGGCTGGGAGTGCGCGGCACGCGGCGCCGGGCACGAGGTGGCCGACGTGCCCGCGGCCGCGGTGGGGGCGGCGGCGTACGCCGCGGGGCTGGAGCTGCACCAGCTCGCCACCCGGGGCGCGGACCTCGAGGACGTCTTCCTTCGACTGACGGGAGCCGCGGCATGAGCAGGTTCACCGCGGCGCTCGCCGCCGAGTGGCGCAAGCTGACCAGCACGGCCCTGTGGTGGGTGCTCGCTCTCGGGATGGCCGCCTACCTCGCCTTCGTCGGCGCGGCCATGGCGTTCTCGCTGACCGTCGCGCCGGAGGGCCAGGCGCCGCCGCTCGGCGGGCTCGACGCGGCGCTCACGGCCTACGGCGTGCTCAACGCGGTGGGCTACGTGTTCCCGCTGGTCGTCGGCACGCTGCTGGTGACCACCGAGGTCCGCCACAAGACCTTGACCCAGACGCTGCTGGCCGAGCCGCGCCGGGGCGTCGTCCTGGGCGCCAAGCTGGTGCTGGCCGCGGGGATCGGACTGCTCTACGGGCTGGCCGGCGTCGTGGGCCTGGTGGCCGCGGCCGCCCCCGTGCTGTCGGCTGCCGGCGACGGCGCCTACCTCGGCGTCCCGCAGGTGCTGCGGGCGCTGCTGCTGGGGGTGCTGGTGACCGGGCTGTGGGCCGTGCTCGGCACCGGCTTCGGCGCGGTCGTGCCGCACCAGGTCGCCGCCGTGGTCGCGATCCTCGCCTTCACCCAGTTCGTCGAGCCGATCGGCCGGCTCGCGCTCGGCGCCGTCGACGGGCTGTCCGTGGTCTCCGCCTACCTGCCCGGCGCCGCCGCCGACGCCGTCGTGGGCGCCAGCCTGTTCAGCCAGATGGGCGACGTCGACCTGCTGCCCGCCTGGGCCGGCGCGCTCGTGCTGCTCGGGTACGCCGCCGCCCTGGCGCTCGCCGGGCGGCTCACGACCTTCGCACGGGACGTGGTCTGACCGCCCCGCCCCGGACCTGTGGAGAGCCGCTCGCGGCCGTCGGTGATCTGGCGTAGACCTGTGCCGTGCTCTCGGGACGGTCGTGGCGGGTGTCTGCGCGGTCGCTCGTGTGGCTGCTGGCCGCGCTGACGACCTGCCTCGTGCTGTGCACGGCCGTGCTGCTGGCGGGGGACTGGCGGGCGCGGGCGTCGGGTCCCGGGGCGGCGGGTCCGGCCCTGGAGCGGCACGGTCTCGTGGTGCGGCTCCCGCCGGGGACGGAGGTGCTGGCGCCGGGGGAGCGGCTGCTCTACCGGGGCGACGACGGCAGGGTGGCGGCGTCGGTGGCCGGTGCAGCGTTGCTGGTCCCCGGGGCGTGCCCCGACGTGCCCGGGTCGTCGCGGGGGTTCGTGGGCGTGGTGCGCGGCGACCACGAGGAGCTGGTCCGAGCCTGGTCGCGGGGGCTCGCGGCCGCGGTCGGGTCGACCCCGACACAGTCCGACGTGGAGGCACCGGTGGGGCGTCGTACGGACCTGGAGGTGGCGGTGGGGGTCGACGCGCCGTGCCAGCCGCCGCGGGTGCGCGCCAGCCTGCTGACCCGCAGCGGGGTCACGGTGGTGCTGGTGCGCGACGTCGGGGTCGCAGGGGCGATCGACGACGCGACGGCCGAGCTGGTGCTGGCCTCGACGCAGTTCCGGTGAGGGAGTGCCGGGCAGGGCTCAGAGCTTGCGCAGGCGGACGTAGCGCACCGAGTGGTCGCGGTCCTTGCGCAGCACGAGCGTCGCCCGGGAGCGGGTGGGCAGCACGTTGTCGGTGAGGTTGGGCCCGTTGATGGTGTCCCAGATGCGGGCGGCCTCCGCGAGGGCCGCCTCGTGGTCGAGGTCGACGTACTTGCCGAAGTAGGAGCCGGGGTCGCGGAACGCGGTCTCCCGCAGCCGCATGAACCGCTCGACGTACCACTGGCGGATGTGGGAGGTGCCCGCGTCCACGTAGACGGAGAAGTCGAAGAAGTCGCTGACGGCCAGCCCGGTGCGACCGTCCTCGCGGGCCCGCGCCGGCTGGAGCACGTTGAGGCCCTCGATGATCACGACGTCGGGGCGCTTGATGACGATCTTCTCGTCGGGGACGACGTCGTAGACCAGGTGGGAGTACGTCGGAGCCTCGATCTCGTCCTTGCCGGACTTGATGTCCACGACGAAGCGCAGCAGCGCGCGGCGGTCGTAGGACTCCGGGAAGCCCTTGCGCTGCAGGATGCCGCGGCGCTCAAGCTCGGCGTTGGGGTAGAGGAACCCGTCGGTCGTCACCAGCGCGACGTTGGGGTGCTCGGGCCAGTGGGCCAGCATCTGCTGCAGCACGCGGGCGGTGGTCGACTTGCCGACCGCCACCGAGCCGGCCAGCCCGATCACGAACGGCGTGCGCGGGGGCACCGGTCGCTGCAGGAACTCCTCCTGCTTGCGGTGCAGCCGCCCCGCGGAGCCGACGTACATCGAGAGCAGGCGGGACAGCGGGAGGTAGACCTCGCGGACCTCGTCGATGTCGAGGGAGTCACCGAGCCCGCGCAGCCGGCGTACCTCCTCGGCCGTGAGGGGGCTCTCGGTCTCCGCGGCCAGCGCCGCCCAGGCGTCGCGGTCCAGCTCGATGAAGGGTGACGGCTCCCGGCCGTTGTCGTCGTGACCCTGCGCAGGGCCCCGGCCGGGCGTGGACATGGCTGCCAGTCTGGCAGGACGCGCCGGCTGTGCCGGGACCGGCCCACGGGTTGCGTAGACTCCTGGGCCATGTGCGGGATCGTCGGTTACGTCGGGCACCGCTCCGCGCAGGACGTCGTCGTGGAGGGGCTGCGCCGCCTGGAGTACCGCGGCTACGACTCGGCGGGGGTCGCCCTGGTCGAGGCGGGGCGGATCGAGTGGCGCAAGCGCGCCGGCAAGCTGGCGAACCTGGAGAAGGTGATCTCCGAGGAGCCACTGCCGGGCACCACGATCGGCATCGGGCACACCCGGTGGGCCACCCACGGGGCGCCCAACGACCGCAACGCCCACCCGCACCTGGGCCACGGGCGCCGGGTCGCGGTCGTGCACAACGGCATCATCGAGAACTTCGACGACCTGCGGGCGCGTCTCGAGGACGACGACCACCACCTGGTCTCCGAGACCGACACCGAGGTGGCGGCGCACCTGCTGGAGCTCCAGGTGGCCTCGGGGGAGGACCTGACCACCGCGATGCAGCGGGTCTGCCAGATGCTGGAGGGCGCGTTCACGCTGGTCGCGGTCGACGCGCAGGACCCGGACCGGGTGGTGGCCGCGCGCCGCAACAGCCCGCTGGTGGTGGGCGTGGGCGAGGGGGAGAACTTCCTGGGCTCGGACGTCGCGGCGTTCATCGAGCACACCCGTGAGGCGCTGGAGCTCGGCCAGGACCAGGTCGTGACGATCACCCGTGACGCGGTGTCCGTGACCGACTTCGCCGGCCGTGAGGTGGAGGCGAAGGCCTACCACGTGGACTGGGACCTCTCGGCGGCCGAGAAGGACGGCCACGACTGGTTCATGCGCAAGGAGATCTTCGAGCAGCCGCACGCGGTGGCCGACTCCCTGCTGGGGCGGCGCACCCGCACCGGTGAGCTGCAGCTGGACGAGATGCGGCTCTCGGACCAGGAGCTGCGCGACATCGACAAGATCATCATCATCGCGGCCGGCACCTCCTTCTACGCGGGGATGGTCGCCAAGTACGCCATCGAGCACTGGTGCCGCATCCCGGTGGAGGTCGAGCTGAGCTCGGAGTTCCGCTACCGCGACCCGATCCTGGACTACTCCACGCTGGTGGTGGCGATCAGCCAGTCCGGGGAGACCGCGGACACCCTGCAGGCCATCCGGCACGCGCGGTTGCAGCGCAGCAAGGTGCTGGCGATCTGCAACACCAACGGCTCCACGATCCCGCGGGAGTCCGACGCGGTGATCTACACCCACGCCGGGCCCGAGATCGGGGTGGCCTCCACCAAGGGGTTCGTCACCCAGCTGGTGGCCTGCTACCTCCTCGCGCTCTACCTGGCCCAGGTCAAGGGCACCCGCTTCGGTGACGAGATCGCCGACGTGGTCCACCAGCTCGAGGCGATCCCCGGGCACATGAGCACGGTCCTGGACCGTGCCGAGGAGGTCTACGAGCTCGCCCGCGACCACGTCGGGGAGCGCACCGTGCTGTTCCTGGGCCGTCACGCGGGGTACCCGATCGCGCTCGAGGGGGCGTTGAAGCTCAAGGAGCTGGCCTACATCCACGCCGAGGGGTTCGCCGGCGGTGAGCTCAAGCACGGTCCGATCGCGCTGATCGACGAGGGGATGCCGGTCCTGTGCGTCGTACCCCCCAAGGGCCGCGACCAGCTGCACGGCAAGATGCTCTCGGCGATCCAGGAGGTCCGGGCCCGCGGGGCGCGCACCATCTGCCTGGCCGAGGAGGGCGACCGCTCGGCCGCGGCCGTCGCCGACACCGTCATCGAGCTGCCCAAGGTCCCGGTGCTCCTGCAGCCGCTGCTCGCCGTCGTACCCCTCCAGCTCTTCGCCTGCGAGCTGGCCACCGCCATGGGCCACGACGTCGACCAGCCGCGGAACCTCGCGAAGTCCGTCACCGTCGAGTAGCGCGGACCGGCGGAGGCGAGCGTGGCCGTGATCGGCGTCGGCATCGACGTCTGCGACATCGAGCGCTTCGGGCTGTCGCTGGAGCGCACCCCCGGGCTGCGGGAGCGGCTGTTCACCCCCGGCGAGGCGACCCGCCCGCTGGCCTCCCTCGCCGCGCGCTTCGCCGCCAAGGAGGCACTCGCCAAGGCGCTCGGTGCCCCCGTCGGCATGTCGTGGCAGGACGCGGAGATCGTCTCGGAGTCCACCGGTCGCCCGCGCTTCGAGGTGCGCGGCACGGTCGCCGACCAGGTGCGGGCCTGCGGCGCCACCTCCGTCCACGTCTCGCTCTCCCACGACGCCGGCGTCGCCTCGGCCGTGGTGGTCCTCGAGTCCTGACCGTCTCGTGTGGCTGAGCGCGGTCTATGCGCCGCGCTGGACCACACGAGGCGGGACGCCGAGCCGGATGAGGTCCGCGGCGAGGCGGGCGGCGTCCTCCCTCAGCTCGCGCGCCGTGCACCTGACAGCCTGCCGATCCGCGGCGAGGAGGCTCCGCTCACGGGCGATGTCCTCCTCCCAGTGCTCGACCTCCATGTGGAAGCCGCCGTCGATCTCCAGGACGAGCGTGCGACCGTCCGACAGCCGCCACTCCGCGTCGGTGTAGCGCAGGCGTCCGTCGCTGCCCCGCCTGCGTGCCTGCCGGGTGGGCGCGGCCAGGCCGAAGGTGCGGCACAGGCGGGCGAGGTCGACCTCCGCGAGGGAACCGGCGCCGCCCGCGATCTCCTCGAGGCACGTCCGCAGCAGCGGGGCCTTGTGGAGCGGCTTCATCCGGCGGATCCACTCCTGCAGGGCGGCAGGGGTCGTGAGGCCCTGCTGCACGACGGCGGCCATCACGCCCTGCGCAGTCCGGGGCGAGCGCTGGTAGGCAGCGAAGTGCAGCACGGCGGGCTCGAGCTTCATCGTCGGCAGTGACAAGGCGCTACGCATCGAGGGAAGGTGGCGACGCGTGCGGCGGTACACCACACCGTCGACCTGGCTGTCCAGCACCAAGTCGTCGGGGATGATCACCGTGGTGTCGTCACGGTGCCATCGCTGGAGACCGTGCACCTCTGCGGCCGACAGATCGGCCACCAGCGCCCGCGGGCCCGCGTGCAGCACACCCACCCAACGCATCTGTGCCCTCGTGGGAGGACCGGTCGTGGTCGACAGCACCATGGAGGAGCGAGCCACCCATCGTTCTGCGTCCACCTGTGCCCGCACGTGGTGGCGATCCACCCCGAGCATGGTCAGCTGACGCCGAGAGAGGAGGCCCTCCTGCGCGCGCGCCAGCTCGCGCCAAGTGGGTGCGGCTCGCTCGGATGTCACGGATCCAGGATGGCTTCTCGGCCGGATCCGTGCGCTCCGCTCTCCACAGCCCCGCCTCGTGTGGCTCAGCGCGGTCCATGGCCCGCGCTCAACCACACGAGGCGACTACGTTTGGCGGCATGAGGCGGGCGCACACGGTCGAGGAGGTCCGGGCGGTGGAGGGCGCGCTGATGGCGCGGTTGCCCGAGGGGACGCTGATGCAGCGCGCGGCGCACGGGCTGGCGGGGGCCGTGGCCGACTGGCTGGGGTCGACCTACGGCCGACGGGTCGTGCTGCTGGTGGGGTCGGGGGACAACGGCGGCGACGCGCTGTACGCCGGAGCCCTGCTCGCCCGGCGCGGAGCCGGTGTCGAGGCGTGGTTGCTCGGCCGGTCGGCGCACGAGGGCGGGCTGGCGGCGCTCGCGGCGGCCGGTGGCCGGGTCGGTGCACCACGCGCGCTGCGCGACCGGCCCGACGTGGTGGTCGACGGGATCGTGGGCATCGGTGGTCGCCCGGGGCTGTCCGACGCGGCGTCCGCGGCGCTGGCGTTGCTCGAGGGCGTGCCGGTGGTGGCGGTGGACACCCCCAGCGGCGTCGGCGTGGACTCCGGCGAGACCCCCGAGCCGCACGTGCGGGCCGACCTGACGGTCACGTTCGGCACCCACAAGACCTGCCACCTGGTCGACCCCGCGGCACAGGCGTGCGGCGCGGTGCAGCTCGTCGACATCGGGCTGGACCTCCCCGAGGCGCCGGTCGAGAGCCTGCAGCCCGCCGACGTCGGCCGCCTCCTGCGCGTGCCCGGGCCGGACGACCACAAGTACACCCGCGGGGTCGTCGGGGTCCGGGCCGGCAGCGCGACGTACCCCGGCGCGGGGCTGCTCTCCGTCGCCGGTGCCTCCTGCGGGCTGGCCGGGATGGTGCGCTACGTCGGTGACTCCGCCGTCGCCGACCGGGTGCGCGAGCAGCACCCCGAGGTCGTGGGGGCCGGGAGGGTGCAGGCCTGGGTCGTGGGTTCGGGGGGCGGCGCCGCGGCCGGCGACGAGCTCGCCGCCGCGCTGGCCGACGAGGTCCCCACCGTCGTCGACGCCGACGCGCTGCAGCACCTCGAGGCCGTGCTCGACGGGAGCACCCGGGCCGACCTCGTGCTCACGCCGCACGCCGGCGAGCTGGCGGCGCTGCTCGGGGTCGAGCGCGGCGAGGTCGAGGCCCGCCAGCTGCACCACGCCCGGCTCGCGGCCCGGCGCTTCGGCTGCGTGGTCGGGCTCAAGGGGCGACACACGCTCGTCACCCGCCCCGACGGGCGCACCCGCGTCACCACCACCGGCACCCCGTGGCTGGGGACCGCCGGCGCAGGCGACGTGCTCGGCGGCGTGATCGGTGCGGTGCTCGCCACCGGGCTCGACCCCTGGGACGCCGCCGCCGTCGGGTCGTGGCTGCACGGCGCGGCCGCCACGCTGGTCTCCGACGGCGGTCCGATCGTGGCCGGTCAGGTGGCCGGTGCCGTGGCGGACGTGGTGCGGGGGCTGCCGGTGGTCTCGACGCCCGCTCGTCGCTAGCGCTCCTCGCTGCTCGACCACCGGAGGGGGCCCGCTCGTCGCTGACGCTCCTCGCTGCTCGACCACCGGCGACCTCGCCCACCGGGGTGGGATGGGAGGATGGGCGGCGATGTCCTCGGACCCGGTGGTGCGTGCGGAGATCGTCGTCGACCTGGCGGCGGTCCGCGCCAACGTGCGTGCCCTCGCGGCGCACACCCGGACCCCGCTCATGGTGGTCGTGAAGGCCGACGCCTACGGCCACGGGTTGCTGCCGGTCGCGCGGGCGGCCCGCGCGGCGGGCGCCTCGTGGCTCGGCGCCGCCACCCTCGAGGAGGCGCTCGCGCTGCGCGAGGCCGGTGACACCGGGCCCGTCCTCACCTGGCTCTTCGTCCCCGGGGAGCCGCGGCTCACCGACGCGGTCGCCGCGGGCATCGACGTGACCGCCCACAGCGCCGAGGGCCTCGACGCCGTCGCCGAGGCGGTACGACGCAGCGGCACGCCCGCGCGGCTCCAGCTCAAGATCGACACCGGCCTGTCCCGCAACGGCTGCGCCCCCGAGGACTGGGCGGGGCTGGTCGAGCGGGCCCGCGACGGGGAGCGCGCCGGCACTTGGCGGGTGACCGGCGTCTGGTCGCACCTGGCCTGCAGCGACGAGCCCGACCACCCGGCCAACGTCGCGCAGCTGGTCGCCTTCGAGGACGCCCTGGCCGTCGCCACCGAGCACGGACTCGCGCCGGAGGTGCGCCACCTGGCCAACTCCGCGGCGGCGATCATCAGCCCCGAGACCCGGTTCGACCTGGTGCGGGTGGGGATCGCGGCGTACGGCCTGGACCCGGCGCCGGGGCACACGCCCGACCTCGGCCTGCGTCCGGCCATGACGGCGCGGGCGGCCCTGGCGCACGTGAAGCGTGTCCCGGCGGGTGCGGGGGTGTCCTACGGGCACAGCTGGGTCGCGGACCGCCCGACCACCCTGGGCCTGGTGCCCGTCGGCTACGGCGACGGGGTGCCGCGGCACGCGGGAAACCACGCGCAGGTCGACGTCGGCGGCAAGCACTGCCCGGTGCGCGGCCGGGTGTGCATGGACCAGCTGGTCGTCGAGGTGCCGGACGGCCACGGGGCGGTCGGTGACGAGGTCGTACTCTTCGGTGCCGCCCCGCACCCGACCGCCCAGGACTGGGCCGAGGCCTGCGGGACCATCAGCTACGAGATCGTGACCCGCATCGGTGGGCGCTTCGGCCGCCGGTGGGTGGGCCAGGAGGACGAGTGAGCAGGACCAGGAGCACGGTGTGGCGCTGGGCCGGCGCCGCCGCGGGTGCGCTGGCGCTCGGGGCCGGGGTCGAGGTCGCCCGACGGCGCCGCGACCTCGCGGCCCGCAGGGGAGCCGGGGACGCCACGCCCCTGGGCTCGCTGCGCTCGCCCGCGCGGACGGTCGTCACCCCCGACGGCGTCCCCCTGCACTGCGAGGTCGACGAGCCGTCGGAGCCGGACGCGGAGACCGCGGTCACGGTGGTCTTCGTGCACGGCTACGCCCTCACCCTCGACTGCTGGCACTTCCAGCGCGCCGGCTACCGCGGGCTGGTCCGCACGGTCCTTTACGACCAGCGCTCGCACGGCCGGTCCGGCCGGTCGGACCACCACCACGCCACCATCGACCAGCTGGGGCTGGACCTCGAGCAGGTCATCGAGGAGCTCGCGCCCGACACCCCGGTCGTGGTCGTCGGGCACTCGATGGGCGGGATGAGCATCATCGCCCTGGCCGAGCAGCGACCGGAGCTCTTCGGCGAGCGGATCGTGGGCGTCGGGCTGCTCTCCACGACCGCCGGCGGCCTCGACGTGGGCCGCATCCTGCTGCCGATCGGGCCGGCGCGCCTGGGCGGTGTCATGACCACCCGCGCCGTGCGCGGCCTGCGCCGCGGGCACCGCGGGGTCGACGTCCTGCGGCGCCTCGGGGCGACGGTTGCGGAGGTGTTCACCGACGTGTTCGCCTTCGGGGACGAGGTGCCGGCCTCCTACGTGCGCTACGTCGACGCCATGCTCAGCCGTACGCCGTTCGAGGTGCTGGCGGAGTTCTTCCCGAGCCTGCACGGGCTGGACAAGTTCCACGCCGTGGAGGCGCTGGGGGGCGTCCCCACGACCATCGTCTGCGGCACCGCCGACCGGCTGACCTCGATCGGCCACAGCCGCAAGCTGCACAGCCGCATCGACGGCTCCGTGCTCGTCGAGGCCGAGGGCGCCGGGCACATGGTGATCATGGAGCGGCACGAGCAGGTCAACGCGGCGCTCGACCAGCTGCTGGCCGCCGCGACCGAGCGGGTGGGGCAGCGGTGACCGACACCCGACCCGAGTCCAAGGTCGCCGTACGCCGCGTGGGGCCGGAGGCCGCTGCCGAGGTGCTGCACGTGGTGCGCGCCGCCTTCGGGGCCCGACCGGACATGGACCCCAAGCCCGACGCGTTGCTGGAGACCGAGGAGACGATCGCCGCCAAGCTCGCCGCCGGCGGTGGGCTGCTCGCCGAGCTCGACGGCGAGCCCGTGGGGACGCTGATCCTCGACCCCATCGGCTCCACGACGTACCTGCGGCGGTTCGGCGTGGTGCCCGGGCACCAGGGGCACGGCATCGCCGGGTCGTTGATCGACGCGGCGGTCGACGCCGTGCTCGAGTCCGGCACCGGCACCGACGACCTCACGGTCGTGGCCCGCGAGGAGCTGCCGAAGACCATCCGCTTCTGGGACCGCCAGGGCTTCCGGGAGATCACCCGGCGCTCGCCGCTGGTGGAGATGCGCCGTCCGCTGCGCACCGCGGTCTTCCAGGCCCCGACCGCCGACGCGATGCGCGGCATCGGTCGCTCGCTGGCCGGTCAGCTGACCCGGGGCGACCTGATCGTGCTCACCGGCGACCTCGGCGCGGGCAAGACCACCTTCACCCAGGGCCTGGGTGCCGGCCTCGGGGTGCGCGGCCACGTGACCTCGCCGACCTTCGTCATCGCCCGGGTGCACCCCTCCCGGGTCGGTGGGCCCGAGCTCGTGCACGTCGACGCCTACCGGCTCGACGGGTTGGAGGAGCTCGACGACCTCGACCTCGACACCTCCCTGGAGGACGCCGTGACCGTCGTGGAGTGGGGCGAGGACCTCGCCGAGGGGCTCTCGGAGTCGCGGCTGGAGATCAGGATCGTGCGCGACCTCGAGGGCGGCGACCCCGACGACACCTTCGACCCGCGGCGCGTGGAGATCACGCCCGTCGGGCCGCGCTGGCACGCGCTGTCCTTCCGCGGCCTGGGCTGAGGCGGCGGTCGCAGGTGAGGGGTCGCCGCGCGCTCGTCCTCGCCGTGGTGGTGGGGCTGCTCGGCGCCGGGCTCGCGGTGTCGGTGGCGGACCAGCGGCTGCGCGCGGGGGAGGACCGAGCCCTGCGGGCGTGCGGTGAGCGCGCGTACGCCGCGGCCGTCCGCGCCGACCGGGTGCTCGGGTCCATGGCGGAGTACATCCGGCCCTCGCTCGCCGAGCGCAGTGGGCTGTGGGTGCTGATGTCCGAGGCCGCCGAGCGGGCCCGGCCCTCGGTGGACGACGCGCTCGCCTCCTGCCGCGACGTGGAGGTCCGCGGGGTCCACCGCACCCACGTGCGCGAGCGGGCCGCCTACGTCGACTACCTGCGGGCCCGCAGCGAGCAGCTCGGCGCGATCGTCACCGACGGCCGGGCCGCCGCGGAGTCCGACCCCGAGCTCGCCCGCCTGCGTGAGGTCGCCTTCGGGGACCGACCGTAGGATCGGGTCCGCACCCCCCGGTCGCTCGTCGACCGGGGGCGCTCGTGCTGCCCGGCCCCTGCCCAGGAGACAGATGAACCCCGACCTGCTCGGTCCCGTGCTCGAGGACCCCACCCTCGCGGCCGCCCTCGAGGACGCCCGCGAGGCGCGGGTGCGCGCCCTCGACCTGACCGCCCCCGAGGCGCTGCGGCCCTTCGTCACCGCCGGGCTGGTCCGCGCCGGACGCAGCGTGCTGGCCGTCACGGCGACCGCGCGCGAGGCCGAGGACCTCGTGGCGCACCTCGGAGACCTCCTCGACCCCGACCGGGTCGCCTACTACCCCAGCTGGGAGACGCTCCCGCACGAGCGGCTCAGCCCGCGCAGCGACACCGTCGGCCGTCGCCTGGCAGTGCTGCGCCGGCTGCTCCACCCGGGGGTCTCGACGAGCTCGACCAGCGGTGGGGTCAACGGGCCGCTCGACGTGGTCGTCGCGCCGGTCCGCTCGGTCCTGCAGCCGCAGGTCAAGGGGCTCGGCGACCTCGAGCCGGTCGAGCTGAGCGCCGGGGACACCGCGCCCCTGGAGGACCTCACCCGTCGCCTCGCCGACGCCGCCTACACCCGCGTCGACCTGGTCGAGAAGCGCGGCGAGTTCGCCGTGCGCGGCGGCATCGTCGACGTCTTCCCGCCCACCGAGGAGCACCCGCTGCGCGTGGAGCTCTGGGGCGACGACGTCGAGGAGATCCGTGCGTTCTCTGTCGCCGACCAGCGCACCCTGGAGCCGGTCGACCGGCTGTGGGCGCCGCCGTGCCGCGAGCTCCTGCTCACCGAGGACGTACGCCGCCGCGCGGCCGAGCTCGGCGCCAGCCACCCGCAGCTGCTCGAGCTGACCGACAAGATCAGCCAGGGCATCGCGGTCGAGGGCATGGAGTCCCTCGCCCCGGTGCTCGTCGACGAGATGCAGCTGCTCGTCGACCTGATGCCGGCCGACACCCACGTGCTGGTGCTCGACCCCGAGCGGGTCCGGGCGCGGGCGCACGACCTGGTGGCCACGAGCGAGGAGTTCCTCGGCGCCTCCTGGGCGGCTGCCGCCTCGGGCGGGTCCGCCCCCATCGACCTCGGTGCGGCGTCGTACCGGACCCTGGCCGACGTGCGCGAGCACAGCCTCGAGGGCGGGCGGCCGTGGTGGACCGTGAGCCCGTTCGGGCTCGACCCCGGCGCGGGTGGTGACGGGGAGCAGGTCGTCCGCGACGAGACCGGACAGGTCGTGCACGTCGACGTGGACGTCACCGTGGGCGCCGTCCCCACCCGGGCGTTGGCCGCCGGCCCCGTCGAGGCCTACCGCGGTGACGTCGACCGGGCGATGAAGGACCTCGACACCTGGCGCTCCGACGGCTACCGCGTGGTCGTCGTGCACCCCGGTCACGGCCCGGCGCAGCGGATGGTCGAGGCGCTGTCGGAGGCCGAGGTGCCCGCCCGGCTGGTCGAGCCCGGCAGCGGGGAGGACCTGTGGCAGGTCGGCGTCGTCACGGTCACCTGCGGCGCGCTGACCCAGGGCTTCGTCGACGAGACCCACCGGCTGGTGCTGCTCACCGGCGAGGACGTCAGCGGGCAGCGGACCTCCACCCGCGACATGCGCAAGATGCCGGCGCGACGCAAGCGGCAGATCGACCCCCTGGAGCTCAAGACCGGCGACTACGTCGTCCACGAGCAGCACGGTGTGGGCCGCTTCGTGGAGATGAAGCAGCGCGAGGTCGGCGGCGCCACCCGCGAGTACCTCGTCCTGGAGTACGGCGCGTCCAAGCGCGGCGCGCCGCCGGACCGCCTCTACGTGCCGGCCGACGCGCTGGACCAGGTCACCCGCTACGTCGGCGGCGAGCAGCCCAGCCTGGACCGGCTCGGCGGCGGTGACTGGGCCAAGCGCAAGAGCCGGGCCCGCAAGGCGGTCCGGGAGATCGCCGCGGAGCTGATCAAGCTCTACGCCGCCCGGCAGGCCACCAAGGGGCACGCCTTCGGGCCGGACACGCCGTGGCAGCGCGAGCTCGAGGACGCCTTCCCGTTCCAGGAGACCCCCGACCAGCTCTCCACGGTCGACGAGGTGAAGTCCGACATGCGGCAGGTGGTCCCGATGGACCGGCTGATCTGCGGCGACGTGGGCTACGGCAAGACCGAGATCGCGGTGCGGGCGGCGTTCAAGGCCGTGCAGGACGGCAAGCAGGTCGCGGTGCTGGTGCCGACCACGCTGCTGGTCACCCAGCACCTGTCGACCTTCGCCGAGCGGATGAGCGGCTTCCCGGTGGTGCTCAAGGCGTTGAGCCGCTTCCAGACCGACAAGGAGGCCGCGGAGGTGATGCGGATGATGGCCGACGGCTCCGTCGACATCGTCGTGGGCACCCACCGGCTGCTCAACCCCGACGTCCGCTTCAAGGACCTCGGGCTGATCATCGTCGACGAGGAGCAGCGCTTCGGCGTCGAGCACAAGGAGCAGCTCAAGCGGATGCGCACCGCCGTCGACGTGCTGTCGATGTCGGCCACGCCGATCCCGCGGACCCTGGAGATGGCGATCACCGGCATCCGCGAGATGTCCACGATCACCACGCCGCCCGAGGAACGGCACCCGGTGCTCACCTACGTCGGTGCCTACGAGGACCGCCAGGTCGTCGCCGCCGTGCGCCGTGAGCTGCTGCGCGAGGGCCAGGTCTTCTACATCCACAACCGGGTGCAGTCGATCGAGAAGGCCGCCGCCCGCATCCGCGAGCTGGTGCCCGAGGCGCGCGTCGCCACGGCGCACGGCCAGATGAACGAGAAGCAGCTCGAGCAGGTCATGCTCGACTTCTGGGAGAAGCGCTTCGACGTGCTCGTGTGCACGACGCTCGTGGAGTCCGGGCTCGACGTCTCCAACGCCAACACGATGATCATCGAGCGCGCCGACACCCTCGGCCTCTCCCAACTGCACCAGCTGCGCGGACGTGTCGGCCGCTCCCGCGAGCGGGCCTACGGCTACTTCCTCTACCCCGGGGAGAAGCCGCTGACCGAGACCGCCCACGAGCGGCTGGCGACGCTGGCCCAGCACTCCGACCTCGGCGGCGGCATGGCGATCGCGATGAAGGACCTCGAGATCCGCGGCGCCGGCAACCTGCTCGGCGGCGAGCAGTCCGGCCACATCGCCGACGTCGGCTTCGACCTCTACGTCCGCCTCGTCGGCGAGGCCGTGGCGGAGTTCAAGGGCGACGGTGCCGAGGAGCTCTCCGAGGTCCGCATCGAGCTGCCCGTGGACGCCCACCTCCCGCACGACTACATCGGCTCCGAGCGGCTGCGCCTGGAGATGTACAAGCGGCTGGCCGAGGTGCGCTCCGACGAGGACGTCGACGCGATCGAGGAGGAGCTCAAGGACCGGTACGGCGACCTGCCGATCGTCGTGGTGTCGCTGCTGCTCGTGGCGCGGTTCCGTGCGCGGGCCCGGGCCGCGGGCATCGGCGAGGTCACGATCGCGGGCAAGAACGTCCGCTTCGCGCCCGTCTCGCTGCCCGACTCCCGCGTCGTGCGGCTGCAGCGGATGTACCCCAAGTCGCTGGTCAAGCCGCAGACCGACACCATCTTGGTCCCGCGCCCGCAGACGGCCGTGATCGGCGGCAAGCCGCTGGACGGCATCGCGCTGCTGGAGTGGGCCAAGGGCGTCATCGACCAGGTGATCGACCCTCCCGCCGCCTCCTGACGCTCCTCGGGTCACCGTCCTCCAGCCGAACCGGCGTATTGATACGCCGGTTCGGCGGGCTGGGGTCGGTCCGTGCGGGTCGAGCCGGCGTATTGATACGCCGGTTCGGCGGGCGGTGCGTGGGTGCGGGAGAACGGCTGGTTCAATGGGCGACGCAGGTCACACCACCCGCTAGGAGTCCCCGTGCGTCTGTCCCGTCCTCTCGTCGGTCTCGCCACGGTCGCGGTGCTCGCCACCGGCGCCCTGAGCGGCTGCGGGGTCGCCGATGCCGGCGTGCGTCCCGGCGCCGCCGCGGTGGTCGAGGGGGAGGAGATCTCCCTCGGCGAGGTCGACGACGCCACGACGGCCACCTGCGAGGTCCTGCAGGGCTCCGCCGACCTGCTCGCCGGTGGGTTCACCGGCGCCGAGCTGCGCGGCATCGTGGTCCAGCAGCTGGTCGTGACCGAGGTGGCCGAGGCGATCGCCGCCGACAACGACCTGCCCGCCGATGAGGTGCGCCGCGAGGCCGAGAAGCAGGCCCGGATCAGCTTCGGGCTGGCCGGGGACGACCAGAACGCCGCGGTCACGGTCTTCGCCGCCAGCAGCTTCTTGACCTCGGTCGTCTCCGAGATCGTCGACCCGACGCTGAGCGAGGACGAGCTGGTGCAGCCGGGCCCGGCGTACCAGGCCTACCTCGAGCAGTGGCAGGCCGAGCACGACGTGGAGGTCAACCCGCGCTTCGACCAGGTCGACTTCGCGACCTCCGCGTCCGACTCCACCACCTCCGACCTCTCGGTCGCGGTCTCGCAGGCGGCCTCGCTGCGTGCGGAGATCGACGAGCTGCGGGCCCGGGCCCAGCAGGGCGACGTCGGGGCGCAGGCCGAGATCACCGCGCTGGTCTCCGGGCTCCCCGACTCCCAGGGGTGTGCCCCGGAGGTCGCCGAGACCGAGCCCGAGCCGACCATGCCGATCCCGCTCGAGAACCCGGGCAACCCCAACCAGGGCTGAGCCCGTGACCGCGCAGGAGCCGCCGCTCGAGCCCCTGCTGGAGTTGCGGTCGGTCATGGCCAGGCTGCGGGCCGAGTGCCCGTGGAAGCGCGAGCAGACGCACCGCTCGCTGCTGCGCTACCTGCTCGAGGAGGCCTACGAGACCGTCGAGGCGGTCGAGTCCGGGGATCCTGAGCCCGACGCGGACCACCTGCGCGAGGAGCTCGGGGACCTGCTGCTGCAGGTCTACTTCCACGCCGCGGTGGCCGCCGAGCGCGGTGCCTTCGACATCGACGACGTGGCCCGCGGCATCACCGAGAAGATGGTGCGCCGCAACCCGCACGTCTTCGCGCCCTCGGCCGCCGAGCAGCCGCAGGACGCCGCCGCGGTCAACGACGCCTGGGAGGCGATCAAGGCGGAGGAGAAGGCCGAGCGCACCGATCCCGCCGACGGGGTGCCCACGGCGCTGCCGGCCCTGCTGTACGCCGACAAGCTGGTCGACCGGCTGTCCCGCGCCGGTCGGCCGGTGCACGTCGACGCCGGCGCCGACGCGATCGGTGAGCGCCTGCTGGCGCTCGTGGTGGAGGCGAGGGCGGACGGCGTCGACCCGGAGCAGGAGCTCCGCGACGCCGTCCGCCGCCGGCTCACTTCCTCGTGACCCGCACCTTCACGGCCTTCGAGGTCGACCCCGCGGCGAAGCCGTCGCCGGTGTAGGTCGCGACCAGCGTGTGCCGGCCGGAGCCCTTGATGCGCACCCGCATCGGCGTCGTGCGGCCGTCGACACGGGTCGAGGCGGCCTTCTTGCCGTCGACCTCGAGGACGACCCGGCCGCCCTGGGGCCCGGGCTTGACCACGACGACGACCCGGAACGCCTGACCGGCGCGTCGGCTCTTGCCCTTGACCTTGAGCGTGGTGTCCGTGGCGACGTCGGCGGCGAAGACCGAGGAGACCCGGCCGAGGGCGAAGAGCTGGGTCTCACCCGTGGCGTCGTCGACGCCGTCGTTGTCGGTGACGGCGTAGACGCGACCCCGGGTGGTGATGCCGAGACCCTCGAGCTTCTCCTGGGTCCAGCCGTTGCGGGCGGTCATGGCCGGGAGCAGGTCGACCGCGAGCGTCTTGGTCACGGGCGTCACCGCGTCGGCGCTGCCCGCGGGCAGGTCGACGGTGTAGACGCGCTTGACCGCGGCGGCCGGGCCCATCAGCTTGTCGCGCTCGATGACGGCCACGGTGTCCTTGTCGACGACGGTGATCTCCGACAGCCCGATCCAGTCGCCGGCGGTGCTGGTCGTCTCCAGCGGGTAGCCGAACCAGGTCCACGTCGACCCGGTGACGTCGTAGCGACCGATCCGTGCGGTGGTCTCCCCGCTCAGCGGGCGCTGCAGGGCGACGTACACCGTCTCGGCGCTGCCGGAGCCGCGCACGGCCACGCCCTCGAGACCCCACTTGCCGAGGCCGGCGGCGACGTCGGTGGGCAGCGAGACGGTCTCGACGACGGCGCCGTCGGCGTCGGTGCGGACCAGCGCGTTCTCGGGGCCGGTCTTCCCCTCCGAGGCCAGCCAGAAGCCGCCCTGGGTGCGCTCGGCGATGCCCTCGACGTCGAGGGCGACCGGCTCGCCGTCCTCGGTCACCTCGATGACGTCGTCCAGCACGGCCGGGGTCGAGGAGACGTCGAGGTGGTAGATCCGGGCGGGGGAGTACGCCGAGTCGCTGGCGCTCCACAGACCCTTCGGGTCGTGCTGGTCACCGGACAGGGCGCCGAGCGCGCCCCAGCCGATCGGCCGGTCCTCGCCGGGCGCAGGGACGGAGACGACGTCGGGCCAGACGACCCCGTCGGTGCCGAGCTCGAAGAGCGCGACGCTGGCACGCACGCCCACGTCGGACTCGTCGACCTCGCTGGAGACGACCAGCAGGTCGCGCGAGGGGATGGGCAGCAGGCCCTCGGGGCCGTTGGTGGTGGGCAGCACCTGGGTGAGCGCGGGCTCGGTCGGGTCGGTCATGTCGTAGACCGCCACGAGGTTGCTGCGCTCGGAGCCGACGAAGGCGTAGGGCACACCGTCGTACTCGGCGTAGGTCAGGCCCTCGGGCTCGGCGCCCTTGTTGTCGGCGCGGCCGTCGTTGAAGCTGCCGACGGAGAGGACGAGGTCCTCGAAGGAGGTGCCGGCGTCCCAGACGACCTCGCCGGTGGCGGCCTCGAAGACCGTCCAGCCGCGGCTGCCGCCCTTCCAGTCGCCCTCGTTGGCGGTGGCGACCAGGCCCTCGCCGACCCAGTGCACGGCGTCGGGCTCGCGCGGGACGTCGATGGTGTCGACGGTGTTGAAGACACCGTCGTCGGTGGTGTCGACGCCCTCGAGCACGACGTTGCCGGCGCTGAAGGCGCTGGTGAGCTCGCGGGTGGGCAGGTCGACGACGACCAGGCCGTTGTTCTCCTGCAGGCTCACCACGAGCTCGTCGTCGGCGTTGATGTCGACGTACTCCGGCTCGGGGTCCTCGGGGGTGTCCATGCCCGCCAGGTCCTCGGCCGGCAGCAGCAGCGGGTCCGGGGTCCAGGTGGCGGGAGCGCCGTCGAGCTCGAGCACCTGCACGAAGCCGGCGGGCGCCTGCGGCAGGTCGCCCTCGTCCGCGTCGTCGCCGGCACCGTCGGGCAGGGCGTCCTCGTCGCGCTCGTTCTCCATCGCGATCGCGGCGTACTCGCCCGACGGGCTGACGGCGATCGAGTCCGGCTGCCCACCCAGGTCGTGGGAGGCCACCAGCTCGCGGGACTCGAGGTCGACGACGTCGACGCGCCCCGAGGGCGCGGTGTAGCTCGGGGAGGTGTTGACGACCACGAGCACGTGGTCGCCGACGACCGCGACGGAGGTCGGCTCGTCCTCGGCGTCGCCGAGCTCGCTGAGGTCCAACGTGCCCAGGCCCTCCGGGGCGGAGGGGTCGCTGATGTCCAGGAAGCCGATCCGCCTGCCGGCGGCGTCGGTGTAGACCAGCGTCTCGCCGTCCTCGCTGACCGCGGAGATCTCCGCGACGGTCTCGTCCAGCGGGTCCACGCCCTCGGGGACGTTGAGGTGGACCGGGTACGTCGCCGTCCGGCCGAACCGCGCGGCCTGCTCGTCCACGGGCTCGGCCAGGGCGCCGGCGCCCGCGTCGGTGGTGGTCGGGGCGGTCGGGGCGGTCCGGGCGGCGCTGGTCGTGGTGCCGAGCGCGAGGCCGGAGAGGGCCAGGGCGCCGACCGCCGCGAGCGCGAGCCCGCCTCGGAGCCGTCGTCCGCGAGGGACCCCGGTGGTGTGCTGCAAGGACATGCCGCTGCCTTTCGTGGTGGGTGGGGGAGGCGGGGCGTCCCGAGGCGGCGCCGCCGCCGGAACCCAACCCACGTGGAGCGACGAGGTCGTGTCGGTGCGGGGAGCGGCCGGTGAACAGACGGGTGGGTCGGCACGGCGGCCGGGGAGGCAATAGGCTCGTGGACCGTCCTACGAGCCCGTCCCCGCCCCTCACCGGCCATCCCCAGGAGAAGCACCGTGGCATCCATCGAAGCAGTCGGCGCCCGCGAGATCCTCGACTCCCGCGGCAACCCCACCGTCGAGGTCGAGGTCGTCCTCGACGACGGCACCTTCGCGCGAGCGGCCGTGCCCTCCGGCGCCTCCACCGGCGCCTTCGAGGCCGTCGAGCTGCGTGACGGCGGCGACCGCTACGTCGGCAAGGGCGTGGGCAAGGCCGTCGACGCGGTGATCCACACGCTCGGCCCTGCCGTGGAGGGCCTCGACGCCGACGACCAGCGCCTGGTCGACCAGGCAATGCTGGACGCCGACGGGACCCCCAACAAGGCCGAGCTCGGTGCGAACTCGATCCTCGGCGTCTCGCTGGCCGTCGCGCGGGCCGCCGCCGACTCCGCCGGCCTGCCGCTCTACCGCTACGTCGGTGGTCCCAACGCCCACGTGCTGCCGGTGCCGATGATGAACATCCTCAACGGCGGCGCCCACGCCGACACCAACGTCGACATCCAGGAGTTCATGATCGCGCCGATCGGCGCCGCCTCCTTCCGCGAGGCGCTGCGCTCGGGCGCGGAGGTCTACCACGCGCTGAAGTCGGTGCTGAAGTCGCGCGGCCTGGCCACCGGCGTCGGCGACGAGGGCGGCTTCGCCCCCGACCTGGAGTCCAACCGGGCCGCGCTGGACCTGATCGCCGAGGCCATCGACAAGGCCGGCTACGAGCTGGGCAAGGACATCGTGCTCGCCCTCGACGTCGCCGCGACCGAGTTCTGCGAGGGCGGCTCGTACACCTTCGAGGGCCAGCAGAAGACCGCGGCCGAGATGACCGCCTACTACGCCTCGCTGGTCGACGCCTACCCGATCGTCTCGATCGAGGACCCGCTCGACGAGGACGACTGGGAGGGCTGGCGCACCATCACCGACCAGCTCGGCTCGCGCACCCAGCTCGTCGGCGACGACCTGTTCGTCACCAACGTCGAGCGCCTGCAGCGCGGCATCACCGGCGGTCAGGCCAACGCCCTGCTGGTGAAGGTCAACCAGATCGGCTCGCTCACCGAGACCCTCGACTCCGTGGACCTGGCGCACCGCAACGGCTACCGCTGCATGATGAGCCACCGCTCGGGCGAGACCGAGGACACCACCATCGCCGACCTGGCCGTCGCCACCAACTGCGGCCAGATCAAGACCGGTGCCCCGGCGCGCTCGGAGCGGGTCGCGAAGTACAACCAGCTGCTGCGCATCGAGGACGAGCTCGGCGATGCCGCGCGGTACGCCGGTGTGTCGGCGTTCCCGCGGTACACCTCCTGAGCGACCCTAGAGGGGTGGCTGACCGTCGTACGTCCTCGCGCGCCTCGGGGCCGCGGGGTCGCACCGGCCCCGGCCGCCCCGCGCGGCCGACCGCCGGGCGACCCGCGCGCCCCGCGGCGGCGGCTCCCGTCCGCCGACGTCCCCGGCTGACCAGCCGGGCCACCGTCCTGGTGGTGGTGCTGGCGGTGCTGGTGGTCTCCTACGCCTCCTCGGCGCGGGCCTACCTCCAGCAGCGCAGCGAGCTGGACGCCCTGCGTGCCGAGATCGACCAGCGCGAGAGCGCGATCGCCGACCTCGAGCGGGAGATGCGGCGCTGGCAGGACCCTGCCTTCGTGCAGCAGGAGGCCCGCGAGCTCGGCTACGTCATGCCCGGCGAGACCTCCTACGTCGTCCTCGACGAGGACGGCGAGCCGCTGGAGGCCTCCTCCGAGCTGGCCGACCCCGACGAGGTCGGGGACCAGGAGGAGCCGGCCTTCTGGGAGGACGCCTGGGCCTCGGTGGTGCTGGCCGGCCGACCGCCCGCCGACGACGGCACCCCGCCCCTGACCGAGATCGACCCCGGCACCGACGGAGCCCCTGAATGACCGAGCCCTTCACCCCGGCCGACGCCGCCGCCGTCGAGGCGCAGCTGGGCCGGGAGTCGCGTGGTGTCCACGGCGTGGGTCACCGGTGCCCCTGTGGCAACCCCGACGTCGTGACCACCCAGCCGCGGCTGCCCAACGGCACGCCGTTCCCCACGACCTACTACCTCACCTGCCCCCGCGCCGCGTCGCGGATCGGCACCCTCGAGGGCTCGGGCGTGATGAAGCAGATGCAGGAGCGGCTGGCCGAGGACCCCGAGCTCGCGGCCGCCTACGCCGCCGCCCACGAGCGCTACCTCGCGGCCCGCGCCGAGATCGCCGCCGAGCACGGGCTCGACGTCCCCGAGATCGAGGGGATCTCCGCCGGTGGCATGCCCGACCGTGTGAAGTGCCTGCACGTGCTGGCCGGGCAGTCCCTCGCGATGGGGCGCGGCGTCAACCCGCTCGGCGACGAGGTGCTCGACGAGCTCGGTGCCTGGTGGGAGTCCGGACCGTGCGTGGAGAGCCCGTGCGTGTAGCTGCGATCGACTGCGGCACCAACACGATCAAGCTGCTGGTCCTCGACGAGGACGGTGCCGACCTCGAGCGGGAGATGCGGATCGTCCGGCTCGGCCAGGGCGTCGACCGTACCGGCCGGCTGGCCGAGGAGGCGCTGGAGCGCACCTTCGCCGCGGTCGAGGAGTACGCCGCCCTCATCGCGCGCCATGACGTCGACCGCGTGCGGTTCTGCGCGACCTCGGCGACCCGGGACGCCGCCAACGCGGCCGACTTCGCCGCAGGGGTGCGGGCCAGGCTCGGGGTGGCCCCCGAGGTGGTCACCGGCGACGAGGAGGCCGCGCTCGCCTGGGCCGGAGCGACCCGGGGGCTGCCCGGGCTCGCCGGCCCCGTGGTGGTGCTCGACATCGGCGGTGGCTCCACCGAGCTGGTGCTCGGCTCGGGCCCGACCCCCGACGCCGCGCACTCCATGGACATCGGGTCGGTCCGGATGACCGAGCGGCACCTGCGGTCCGACCCGCCCGCGGCCCCCGAGGTCGCCGCCTGCGTGGCGGACGTCGATGCGGCCCTGGACACCTGCCCGGTCGACCCGGGGGCAGCCGTGACGATGGTCGGCGTCGCGGGCACCGTGACGACCCTCGCCGCCGGGGTGGTCGGCCTGACGTCGTACGACCGGAGCGCGACGCACGGGGCGCGGCTCCCGGTCGCGCAGGTGCACGCGTTGTGCGACCGGCTGGTCGGCTCGACGGCGGCCGAGCGGGCCGAGATGGCCTGGTTGCACCCCGGTCGCGCGGACGTGATCGCGGCCGGCGCCCTGGTGGTCTCCCGGGTGCTGGCGCGCTCACGGGTCACCGAGCTGGTCGTGAGCGAGGCCGACATCCTCGACGGCATCGCCTGGTCCCTGCTGGAGGGCTGAGGCCCGACCCTCGGGCCCTGCGGGGTCGGCTCACCGCATGGGGTGGGCTGGCGCTGGGTCCGGCGGGGCACAGTGGAGGGCCCGACCCAGGAGGAGGAGCACCATGAGCAAGCTGTCCCTGATCACCGGCCTCGGTGTGGGCTACGTCCTCGGCGCCCGCGCCGGTCGCGAGCGGTACGAGCAGATCAAGGCGGGTGCGCAGAAGGTGGCGCGCGACCCGCGGGTGCAGTCCGCGGCCGACCGGGCCGCCGAGCAGGCGCGCGCCCAGACCGAGGCCGCCGTCGCGACCGCGAAGGAGAAGGTGCAGGACGCCGCCCAGGGGGTCGGCGGCTTCACCCAGCAGGCCACGCCCTGAGCGCACCGGTCCCGTCCCCCACCGGGCTGGCCGCCCTCGACGAGGAGGTCACCCACTGCCGCGCCTGCCCGCGCCTCGTGACGTGGCGCGAGCAGGTGGCGCGGGAGAAGCGCGCCTCCTTCCGCGACGAGGAGTACTGGGGGCGCCCCGTCCCCGGCTGGGGGGACCCGCAGCCGCGGATCCTCGTGGTCGGGCTGGCGCCGGCGGCGCACGGCGCCAACCGCACGGGCCGGATCTTCACCGGCGACCCCTCGGGCGACTGGCTGTTCGCGTCGCTGCACCGGGTGGGTCTGGCGGCGCTGCCGACCAGCACCCACGCCGACGACGGGCAGGCGCTGCGCGGGACGCGGATGGCGGCGGCCGTGCGGTGCGCCCCGCCGCAGAACAAGCCCACGCCCGACGAGCGCGACCGGTGCGCCCCCTGGCTGGACCGGGAGTGGGCGCTGGTGGCGCCGTACGTCGAGGTGGTGGTGACCCTGGGGGCGTTCGGCTGGGCGGCGGCGCTCGGGATGCTCGCGCGGGGCGGGGTCGAGGTGCCGCGGCCGCGGCCGCGCTTCGGCCACGGGGCGCAGGTCGACCTGGGGGAGCGGACCCTGCTGGGCTGCTACCACCCGAGCCAGCACAACACCGCCACCGGGCGGCTCACGGCGCCGATGCTGGACGAGGTGCTGGGTCGCGCGGCGGCGCTTGCGAGAATGACCGGGTGAGCACCCTCCACGCCGTCACCGTCCTCGGCCACGACCGCCCCGGCATCATCGCCGAGACCACCGGTCGGCTCTCCGGCCTCGGGCTGAACCTCGAGGACTCCACCATGACGCTGCTGCGCGGGCACTTCGCGATGATGCTGCTCTGCGCGGGCGAGACCCCGGCGGGCGACATCGAGTCGGCCCTGGCTCCGCTGACCGAGGACGGCACGCTGACCGTCACGGTCCGCGAGGTGCCGCAGGAGTCGGCCGGTGCCGAGCGCGGGTCCTCGTGGGTGCTGACCGTCCACGGCGGCGACCGGCCGGGCATCGTCTCCTCCGTCGTCGGGAAGGTCGCCGACGCCGGGGGCAACATCACCGACCTGACCACGCGGCTGGCCGGCGAGCTCTACCTCGTGGTCGCCGAGATCGACCTGCCGGCCGACGCCGACGTCGAGGCCGTCACCGCCGCGATCGGGGAGGCGGCGGCCGAGCTCGGGGTCGGCGCGACCCTGCGGCCGGCGGAGGCCGACGAGCTGTGAACCAGCCCGCTCCCGAGGGCCTGAACCAGCAGGTCCTGGCGTGGACCGAGGCCGACCTCGGCGTCGAGGGCCGCGTCCTCGAGGTGGTCCGCGCCCCCGCCACGGTGCTCTCGAGCGTCGGTGACGTCGTCGACCCGACGTCCGCCGAGTCCGTGCAGCTGGCCGCCGACCTGGTCGCCACGATGCGCGTGAGCCCGGGCTGCGTGGGCCTGGCCGCCCCGCAGGTGGGGGTCGGCGTGCAGATGTTCTGCGTGGACGTCTCGGCCCACCCCAAGACCCGCGACCACCACGGGACCTTCGTGCTGTGCAACGCCGAGGTCGTCTCCTCCAGCCGCAACGAGAAGGCGCGCGAGGGCTGCATGAGCGTCCCGGACCTCACCGGCGACGTGAAGCGGGCCTCCCGGCTGGTCGTGCGCGGGCGGCTGCCGGGCTCCGGCGCCGAGGTGGAGCTGTCGGCCAACGCCTTCGAGGCCCGCTGCCTCCAGCACGAGATCGACCACTGCCAGGGCCTGCTCTTCGTGGACCGGGTCGCCGGCGCGCACGCGATCTACGCGCGCCAGACCTACCTGTGACCCGCCGCCGCCCGGGGGACGTCATACGCTGCGCGGCGACGGACGTCCGCTCCGCATGACGTCCCCGGGCCGGCACCGGCCCGTCCGTCACCAGCCCCCGTGTCCCAATCGGCAGAGGAAGGCGCCTTAAAAGCGCTGTGTTCCGGGTTCGAGTCCCGGCGGGGGCACCGTGTGGAGCGGGCCGGGCCGGCGCGAGCTTCCGTGCACGGCGTACGGAAGGTCGCGCCGGCTCGGCGTCCTCGGCGTCCTCGGCAGCCGCTCGGCGGCGGTCGGGAACGTCTGGGGACGCCGGGGCGTTGTACGTCTCGAGACCCCCTAAGGTGGGTACATCCCCTGTAGGCCGCCATCCCGGCGGCCGCCGTCGGCCTCCAAGGAGAGACCAACCATGCAGAGCAACAACCCGGTGTTCCGCCGGTCCGAGGCGTTCAGCGGAAGCGGCGCCCACGGCAACCAGTCCTACGGCAACTCCGGCTACGGTTCTGACCCCTCGCAGTGGGGCGTCGGGAACCCCGGTGACCCCCAGGGCACGGCGTACGCGCCCGCCCCGCAGGCGCCCAGCGCCCCCATGACCATCGACTCGGTGGTCCAGAAGACCGCCATCACCCTCGGCGTCGTGGTGGTCACCGCGTTCGCGACCTGGGTGATGCTGCCGGAGATCAACGAGTCCACCGCCGACTCCGCCATCGGCACCGTCGGCGCGGTCGCGACCTTCGGTGCCCTCGGCGCCTTCGTGCTGTCGATGGTCAACGCGTTCAAGAAGGTCGTCAGCCCCGGCCTCGTGCTGGCCTTCGCCGCCCTCGAGGGTGTCGCCCTCGGTGCGATCTCGATGATCTTCAACGTCGCCTACCCCGGCGTCGTGCAGGGCGCCGTCATCGGCACCTTCGCCGCCTTCGGCGGCACGCTGGCCGCCTACAAGGTGCTCAACATCCAGGTCGGCGACAAGTTCCGCAAGTTCGTCGTCGCGGCCGTGTTCGGCATGATCGGCCTGTCGCTGATGGAGCTGGTCCTCGGCCTGTTCGGTGCCCAGATCGGCCTCTTCGGCGTCTCCGGCCTCGGCATGATCACCGCGGTGGCCGGCCTGGTGCTCGGTGTGTTCATGCTGATCATGGACTTCGACTTCGTCGAGCAGGGCATCCGCTACGGCGCCCCCGAGCGCGAGTCGTGGACCGCGGCGTTCGCGATGACCGTCTCGCTGGTGTGGATCTACACCAACCTGCTGCGCATCCTGGCCTACTTCAGCCAGGACTGACCGCAGCCGCCTCCTCGCGAGGACGAGCTCACCACGAAGGCCCCCGGCGTCAGCCGGGGGCCTTCGTGCATGTCCGGGGACCGCGGCTCGTGTGGGCCAGCGCGGTCCATGGCCCGCGCTGGGCCACACGAGGCGGTCCAGCAGCGCGCCGAGGCTCAGTCGTCGAGCGGCTCGGCCGGCTCCGCGGCGGCGTCGTCGCTCCCCGCCTCGTGCTCGTCGCTCTCGTCCGGGGTCTCCTCGGCGGAGTCCGGGCGGCGGCGACGGTGCCGCAGCTCGACCCACAGGCCGCGGACTCCGCGGCGGGAGCCGCCGACCTCGGTGCCGTCCAGCTCGGTGCCGGGCACCTGGACCGCGCGGATCGCGGCGTCGCTGATGGGGAGCACGCCCTCGCCCCGCAGGGACTCCAGCGACTTCTCGTCCGGCTCGATGACGCCGACTGCGGCCAGCACCGAGGGCACCATCACCCCGGCCAGCGAGCGGTACCCCTCCGCGGAGGGGTGGAACTGGTCGGGCCCGAAGAGCAGCGCGGGCGCGGCGGCGAACTCCGGGCCGAGCACCGAGCCGAGCGAGACCGTCCGGCCGCCCTCCTCGATGACCGCGATCGTCTGGGCGGCCGCGAGCCGACGCGACCACGCCCGGGCGACCTGCTTGAGCGGGGGAGCGATGGGCTTGATCGTGCCGAGGTCCGGGCAGGTGCCCACCACGACGGCCACGCCGGCCTCCTTGAGTCGGCGCACGCCCTCGGCGAGGTGTCGCACCGACGTCGAGGGGGACATCACGTGGGTCACGTCGTTGGCGCCGATGAGGATGACCGCCACGTCGGGGTGCATCGGCAGGGCCCGGGTGATCTGGTCCTCGAGGTCGGAGGAGCGGGCACCGACCACGGCGAAGTCGCGCAGGTAGACGCGGCGGTCGGCGTGCTCGGCCACACCGCTGGCCAGGACCGCGCCGGGGGTCTGCTCGACCCGCTCGACGCCGTACCCCGCAGCCGAGGAGTCGCCGAGCAGGGCGATGCGCACCGCGGGCGCGGGTCGGCCGCGGCCGTACCAGCCGGTGGAGTCCGGCGGCGGGTGCTCGATCATCGGCCCGATGGTCTTGCGGGCCAGCTTGGCCTCGGCCGTCAGCACGCCGTAGAGGCCGGCGCCGAGCACCGAGAGCCCGCCACCGCCGTACGCCGCCGCCGAGGCGAGCTTGCGCGCTGCTGCTGCCTTACCCACGCCCCCACTCTAGGGACACCTCCTGCTCCCGGGGGAACACCCGTCGGGGGCGGCCCCGGGGCGGGTGCGGGTCGTCACGTGCGCAGGGGGCCGGCCCGGCCTTTCGTCCTGTCCAGCATGTGGGCATAGGTTGGGTGCGTGCAGTACGTCGACTCGCTCCTGGACCTGATCGGCCACACCCCCCTGCTGCGGCTCAGCCGCACGCTCGACGCCCCGCTGGGGCAGGGCGAGGAGGGGCCGATGGTGCTCGCGAAGGTCGAGTACCTCAACCCCGGCGGGTCGGTGAAGGACCGCATCGCCACCCGGATGATCGAGGCGGCGGAGGCCTCCGGGGAGCTGCAGCCCGGCGGCATCATCGTCGAGCCGACGTCCGGCAACACCGGCGTGGGGCTGGCCATGGTGGCCCAGGCCAAGGGCTACCGGTGCGTCTTCGTCTGCCCCGACAAGGTCAGCGAGGACAAGCGCAACGTGCTGCGCGCCTACGGCGCCGAGGTCGTGGTGTGCCCGACCGCCGTCGCGCCCGAGCACCCCGACTCCTACTACAACGTCTCCGACCGGCTGGCCTCCCAGCCGGGCGCCTGGAAGCCCGACCAGTACTCCAACCCGAACAACCCGCGCTCGCACTACGAGACCACCGGGCCGGAGATCTGGGAGCAGACCGAGGGCCGGATCACCCACTTCGTCACCGGCATGGGCACCGGCGGCACCATCTCCGGCGTCGGGCGCTACCTCAAGGAGCAGAACTCCTCGATCCAGGTGGTCGGTGCCGACCCGGCCGGCTCGGTCTACTCCGGCGGCACCGGCCGGCCCTACCTCGTCGAGGGCGTCGGCGAGGACTTCTGGCCCGACACCTACGACCGCGGCGTGGCCGACCGGGTCATCGAGGTCTCCGACGCCGACGCGTTCTCCTTCACCCGCCGGCTGGCCCGCGAGGAGGCGCTGCTGGTCGGCGGATCGGCCGGCATGGCGGCGTACGCCGCGAAGCAGCTGGCCCACGAGCTGGCCGCCGAGGGGCGCACCGACGCGGTGATCGTGGTGCTGCTGCCCGACTCCGGGCGCGGCTACCTCACCAAGATCTTCAACGACGACTGGCTGGCGCAGTACGGCTTCCCCACCGGCACCACCACCGAGACCACCGTCGGCGAGGTGCTGCGCGGCAAGTCCGGCCGCCTCCCCGACCTCGTGCACACCCACCCCGGCGAGACGATCGCCGAGGCCGTGCAGATCCTGCAGGAGTACGGCGTCTCGCAGATGCCCGTGGTGCGTGCGGAGCCCCCGATCGTGGCCGCCGAGGTCGCGGGGTCGGTCTCGGAGCGGGCGCTGCTCGACGCGCTCTTCGCCGGGCACGCCTCGTTGACCGACCAGGTCGAGGACCACATGTCCGCCCCGCTGCCCACCATCGGCGCCGCGGAGGAGGCGACCTCCGCGGTCAAGCTGCTCGAGTCGGCCGACGCCCTGCTGGTCCACGAGGACGGCAAGCCCGTCGGCGTGGTCACCCGGCAGGACCTGCTGGCGTTCCTCGCCCGCGCCTGAGGGCGCCCCGGCGGGGTACTCCGCAGGAAATGTCACCCTCAGCGTGCGCTGAGGGTGAGATCTCGTGCGGACTATCCCGACCGTCGGGCTAGTGTGAGAACACGTTCTAGTTCCGCACTGTCTGGAGGACGGATGACGGCCACGCCTGCGATCGAGGGTTGGTTCACGCTCGGGGAGCAACCGACCCTGCTGGGGGAGCGGTGCACGGCGTGCGCCACGACCTACTTCCCGCCCACCGCGGCGGCGGCCGGCTTCTGCCGCAACCCCGCGTGCGAGGGCGAGGCGTTCGAGACGGTGCCGCTCAGCCGGCGCGGGACCGTGTGGTCCTACACCGACGCGCAGTACCAGCCGCCCGCGCCGTACCAGGCGCCCGAACCGTTCGTGCCGTTCGCGCTCGCGGCCGTCGAGCTGCCCGAGGGGATGGTCGTGCTCGGCCAGGTCGCCCAGGGCTACGGCACCAGCGACCTGCGGGTGGGCGCCGAGGTCGAGCTCGTCGTGGAGCCCGAGCACGCCAGCGACCAGCTCATCTGGCGCTGGAAGCCTGTCGTCGAGCTCGGCGAGGAGGCCGACCAGTGAGCACCGCGAGCAGCCAGGTCAGGATCGCCGGCGTGGGCATGCACCCCTGGGGCAAGTGGGGTCGCCCGTTCGTCCAGTACGGCGTGCACGCCGCCCGCGAGGCCCTCAAGGACGCCGGCGTCCCGTGGACCGACGTCGACCTCGTCGTCGGCGGGGAGACCGTGCGCAACGGGTACGCCGGCTACGTCGCCGGCTCGACCTTCGCCCAGGCGCTGGGCTGGAACGGCGCCCGCATCGCCACGTCGTACGCCGCGTGCGCGACCGGCGCCCAGGCGCTCGACACCGCGCGGGCCCGCATCCTGGCCGGCATGAGCGACGTCGCGCTGGTCGTCGGCGCGGACACGACGCCCAAGGGCTTCCTGGCCCCCAACGCGGGCGAGCGCTGGGAGGACCCGGACTGGCTTCGGTTCCGCCTGCTCGGCATGACCAACCCGGCGTACTTCGCGATGTACGCCCGTCGCCGGATGGACCTCTACGGCGCCACGTCGGAGGACTTCGCGCAGGTCAAGGTCAAGAACGCCCGGCACGGCCTGAGCAACCCCTACGCGCGCTACCGCAAGGAGGTCGCGGTCGAGGACGTCCTGGGCAGCGCCGTGGTCTCCGACCCGCTGCACCTGCTCGACATCTGCGCCACCTCCGACGGCGCGGCGGCGGTCGTCCTGGTCTCCGAGGAGTACGCCCAGCGCATCGGCCTGGACGACGCGGTGCGGGTCGCGGCCGTCTCCACGGTCACCCCGACCTTCCCCAACACCGTGCTCGACATGCCGATGCTCTCCACCGACGCCGGCACCCCGGGCGACCGGACCTTCAAGCAGTCGATCGGCGCCGCGGCGTACGACGAGGCGGGCGTCGGTCCCGAGGACGTCGACGTCGCCGAGGTCTACGACCTGTCCACCGCCCTGGAGCTGGACTGGATGGAGGACCTCGGCCTGTGCAAGGAGGGCGAGGCGGAGTCGCTGCTGCGCGCGGGCGACACCACCATCGGTGGGCGGATCCCCGTCAACCCCTCCGGCGGCCTGGCGTGCTTCGGCGAGGCCGTCCCCGCCCAGGCGCTGGCACAGGTCTGCGAGCTCACCTGGCAGCTGCGCGGGCAGGCCGGGGAACGGCAGGTCGAGGGCGCGCGCGTCGGCATCACCGCCAACCAGGGGCTCTTCGGCCACGGCTCGTCGGTGCTGCTCACCCGCTGAGGGGTCTCGATCACCGGGGCCTCGAGACTCGCTCCGCCTGCACACCTCGACCAGCGGGAGACGGTTCGGCGGGAGGCGCGGGTCGAGCCGGGAGGGGTGGGTCGAGCCGGCGTATTGATACGCCGGTTCGGCGTCACGGCTGGGTCGAGTCGGCGTATTGATACGCCGGTTGGCGGGAGGCGCGGGTCGAGCCGGCGTATTGATACGCCGGTTCGGCGTCAAGCCCGGGGGACCTAGGTCCCGCAGGGTGGGGGCCAGGGTCCGCCAAGACGGGTACCTACGCCCGTGACGGGGGAGGGCCTGCCGCCTCCAGAGTGAGGGCCGTGGATCTCGAAGCCCTCGACATCGCGCGGTGGCAGTTCGCCATCGCGACGGTCTATCACTTCCTGTTCGTCCCGATCACGATCGGCCTCTCGGCCCTCGTCGCCGGCTACCAGACCGCCTGGTTGCGCACCGGCAACGAGCAGTGGCTGCGGCTGACGAAGTTCCTGGGGAAGCTGTTCCTCATCAACTTCGCCCTCGGCCTGGTCACCGGCATCGTGCAGGAGTTCCAGTTCGGCATGAACTGGTCGGACTACTCCCGCTTCGTCGGGGACGTCTTCGGGGCTCCGCTCGCGGTCGAGGGCCTGCTGGCCTTCTTCCTGGAGTCGACGTTCCTGGGCCTGTGGATCTTCGGCTGGGACCGGCTGCCCCGGGCCGTGCACGCGTCCTGCATGTGGCTGGTGCACCTCGGCACGCTGTTCTCGGCGTACTTCATCCTGGCCGCCAACTCCTTCATGCAGCACCCGGTGGGCTACGAGTACAACCCCGAGACCGGGCGCGCGGAGCTGACCGACTTCGTGGCGGTCCTGACCAACAAGGTCCAGCTGGTGACCTTCCCGCACGTCATCACCGCGGCGTACATGACCGCGGGCGGGTTCGTCGTCGGCGTCGCGCTGTGGCACCTGGTGCGCGGCAAGGGATGCGAGGGCAGCGAGGACCGCCCGATGTACCGGTCCGCGGCCCGCGTCGGCGCCTGGGTCGTGCTCGTTGCGGGGCTCGGTGTCGTCGTCTCCGGCGACGTGCAGGGCAAGGTGATGACCGAGGTGCAGCCGATGAAGATGGCCGCCGCCGAGGCGCTCTACGAGACCGAGGAGCCGGCGGCGTTCTCCCTCTTCACGATCGGGACCCCGGACGGGGCGACCGAGAAGTTCTCCGTCACGGTCCCGAACCTGCTCTCCTTCCTGGCCACCGGCGAGCTCGACGGTCGGGTCGAGGGGATCAACCCGCTGCGCGAGCAGTACCTCGCGACGTACGGCGAGGACCCGGGCGCGACCTACTACACCGCCGGCGACTACACGCCCTACATCCCGCTGACCTACTGGAGCTTGCGCTTCATGATGGGCTTGGGCTTCGCCGGCATGGCCGGAGGTTTGGCCGTGCTCTGGGCCACCCGCCGCGGCCGCGCACCCACCGGCTCGCGCTGGACCTGGGTGGCCGTCGGGCTCCCGCTGATGCCGCTGTTCGCCAACAGCTTCGGCTGGATCTTCACCGAGATCGGCCGCCAGCCCTGGGCCGTCTTCGGCCTGATGACCACCGAGCAGTCGGTCTCGCCGGGCACCAGCGCCGGTGAGGTGCTGACCTCGCTGATCGTGCTCACCGCGCTGTACGGCGTGCTGGCCGTCGCCGAGCTGAAGCTGATGCTCACCTTCATCGCCAGGGGCGCCGACCCCTACGTCGAGCCGCAGCTGCGCGACGACGACAACGACCCCGACCGGCCGCTGGCCTTCGCGTACTGAGGAGACGACGACATGGAGCTCACCACCGTCTGGTTCTGCCTGATCGCCGTCTTGTGGATCGGCTACTTCGCCCTCGAGGGCTTCGACTTCGGCGTCGGCATGCTGCTGCCCGTCCTGGGTCGGGAGGAGCGCGAGCGCCGCGTCCTCATCAACACCATCGGGCCCGTCTGGGACGGCAACGAGGTGTGGGTCCTCGTCGCCGGCGGCGCGACCTTCGCGGCGTTCCCCGAGTGGTACGCCACGCTCTTCAGTGGGTTCTACCTGCCGCTGCTGCTGATCCTCGTCGCGCTGATCGTGCGCGGGGTCGCCTTCGAGTACCGCGCCAAGCGCGACGACCCCACCTGGCGGGCCCGCTGGGACCTGGCCATCTTCTGGGGCTCGCTGCTGCCGGCCGTGCTGTGGGGCGTGGCGTTCGGCAACATCGTGCGGGGCGTGCCCATCGACGCCGACCTTGAGTACGTCGGCGGCTTCTTCAACCTGCTCAACCCCTACGCCCTGCTCGGCGGGCTCACCACGCTCACGCTGTTCCTCACCCACGGCGCGATGTACGTCGCCCTCAAGACCGACGGCCCGATCCGTCGTGAGGCCCGCGCGCTGGCGACCCGGCTGGGCCTGGTGGCCGCGCTGGTCGCCGTGCTCTTCCTGGTGTGGACCCAGGTGGACACCGGCTCGGTCGCCTCGGGCGTGCTGTTCGTCCTGGCCGCGCTCGCCCTGCTGGCGGGGGTGGCGGCGGCCGGTGCGGCCCGTGAGGGCTGGGCCTTCCTGGGCACGTTCGTCACCATCGCGCTGGCCGTGGCGGGGCTCTTCGCCGCGCTCTTCCCCGACGTCATGCCGACCTCGCTGGCCGACGGCACCTCGCTGACCACGACGAACGCGGCAGCGACCGCCTACACGCTCAAGATCATGACCGGCGTCGCCGTGGTGTTCACCCCGATCGTGCTGGTCTACCAGGGCTGGACCTACTGGGTCTTCCGCAAGCGCCTCTCCGTCCACCACATCCCCGAGGCGGTGCTGGCGGGGGAGCGGCCGGCGGGGGGCCGCTGAGTGCGCCCCTCCGACCCGCGCCTGCGTCGGCTCGTCGCGCCGGCACGGCGGCCCCTGGCCGTCGTGCTCGGCGCCGGCGTCGTCGGCTCGCTGCTCGTCATCGGCCAGGCCTTCGCGATCACCGGCCTGGTCGTCGCGGCCGTGGAGGGTCGCCTCGCACTGGGCTGGGCGGTCGCCGTGGTGGCCGTGCTCCTCGGTCGCGGCCTGGTCGGCTGGGCAGGTGACGCGGCCGCGGCCCGCGCCGCGGCCACGGTCGCCTCCGTCGTACGACGCAGGGTGGCGGGGTCCGTGCTCAGCCGCCCCGGTGGGTCGACCAGCGCCGACGCGGTGCTGGTGACGCGGGGCGTGACCGCGATGGAGCCGTACCTCACGCGCTACGTCCCCGCCCTGGTCCTGGCGACGGTGCTGCCCGTGCTGACGGTGGCCGCGATCGCCTCGCAGGACCTCCTGGCGGCGCTCATCGTCGTGTGCACCCTGCCGCTGGTGCCGGTCTTCGGTGCGCTGGTCGGGCTCGCGACCCGCGACCGGGCGGAGCGGCAGTGGCGGGCGCTGTCGTCCCTCTCCGGGCACTTCCTCGACGTCGTGCGCGGGCTGCCCACGCTGGTGGCCTTCCGTCGCGCGCAGGCGCAGTCGGCACGCATCGCGGAGGTGACCGACGCCTACCGCCGGCGGACCCTGGAGACCCTGCGCGTGGCCTTCCTGTCCTCGGGGGTGCTGGAGCTGGTCGCGACCCTGTCGGTCGCGCTCGTCGCCGTCACCGTCGGCCTGCGGCTCGCCGAGGGCGGCCTGGACCTGCGCACCGCCCTGGTGGTGCTGCTGCTGGCTCCCGAGGCGTACTGGCCGCTGCGCCGGGTCGGCGCCGAGTTCCACGCCGCAGCGGAGGGCGTCGCCGTCGTCGAACGGGTCAGCGAGCTGCTGAAACCGACTTTGGTGGTCGAGCAGCGAGGAGCGCCAGCGACGAGCGGGCGTCGAGACCACCCCGCGAGCCACCCGGCGGACCAGCCCCTGACCGTCACCGACCTCACCGTCCTGCGGCCCGGCCGGACGGTGCCGGTGCTCGAGGACCTGTCGCTGACGATCCCGGCGCAGGGCGTCACGGCGCTGACCGGCCCCTCGGGGTGCGGGAAGTCCACCCTGCTGGCGGTGCTCGCCGGCCTGCTTGAGCCCACGTCCGGCGGGGTCGCCGCGCCCTCGCAGGAGGACATCGCATGGCTGCCGCAGCGGCCGGGGTTCGTGGACGGCACGGTCGCGGACAACCTGCGGCTCGGCCGTCCCGACGCCGACGAGCAGGACCTGTGGGCGGCGCTGGCCCAGGTCGCGCTCGCCGAGCGGGTGCGGGGCCTCCCCGCCGGCCTGGCGACCCCCGTCGGCGAGGACGGCGCGGGGCTCTCGGCCGGTGAGCGCGCCCGTCTGGCGCTCGCCCGGGCCGTCGTCTCCGACCGGCCCTGGGTGCTGCTCGACGAGCCCACGGCCCACCTCGACCCCGTCACCACGCGGATCGTGGCCGACACCCTGGTCGACCTCGGCCGGACCCGGGCCGTGGTCGTCGTCGCGCACGACCCCACGCTGGTCGCGGTGGCGGACCGGGAGGTCCGGCTGGAGCGGCCGATGGCCCCGCGCCTGTCGCGCCCGCAGCGGGAGTCGTGCCCCTCAGCGGGCGCCATGGCGCCCCCTGAGGGGCACGACCCCGGCGGGTCGTCGGCCGGTCTCGGGCTGGCGACCCTGCTCGGCACGTTGGCCGGCCTGTCCGGCGTCGCCCTGACCGCGACCGCCGGCTGGCTGATCGTCCAGGCGTCCACCCACCCGCCGGTCCTCACGCTGATGGTGGCGATCGTGGGCGTGCGTGCCTTCGGTCTGGCGCGCCCGGTGCTGCGCTACGCCGAGCGGCTGCGCTCCCACGACACCGTGCTCGGGCTGCTGGCGCGGCGGCGCGTGGAGGTCTACGAGGCGCTCGTGCCGCTGGTCCCGGGGCGCACCGGCCGTCGTCGTGGCGACCTGCTGGCCTCCCTCGTCGACGACGTGGACGCAGAGCTGGACGCGGCGCTGCGGGTGCGGATGCCGGTGCGGTCGGCCGCGGCCGCGCTGGCCGTGGCCGGGGTCGTGACCGTGGTCTGGGAGCCCCGCTCGGCGCTCGGGGTCGCCGTGGTCGCGGTCGGCGCTGCCGCGGCGTACCTCCTGGCGCGCAGCGGCGCCACCCGCGCCGAGCGGGCCCAGGTCGCCCTGCGCGCCCGGCTCGGGGACCGCGTGGTGGCGACGACCGCGCTGGCCGAGGAGCTGACGATGTGGCAGGCGACCGGTCGCGCCGTCGAGGCCGTCGGTGAGGTGAGCGACGAGCTCGGCCGGCAGGTCCGGCGCTCCGCCCTCTGGCAGGGGGCCGCCCGGGCCCTCGTGCTCGGCAGCACCGGCGTGGCGGTCGCCACCGTGGCGCTGCTGTTGCCCGGTACGCCGGTGGGCGGCCCGGTCCTCGCGCTGCTGGTCCTGGTGCCTCTCGCCCTGGCCGACCTGGTGCTGCCCGTGGTCGACGCAGGGGCGCTGTCGGCCCGCACCGATGCCGCCCGTGCCCGGGTCGACGCCCTGCTCGGGCAGGCGCCGGCGACCTCCGAGCCCACCGACCCCGAGACCGCCGCCGGCTCCCGGGTCGACCTCGTCGACGCGGCTGCCGGGTGGGGCCCGCGGCCCGCGTTCACGGGGCTGGGTCTGCACCTGCCCGAGGGTGGCCGCGTGGCCCTGGTCGGTCCCAGCGGCTGCGGCAAGAGCACGGTGGCCGCGCTGCTGCTGCGGTTCCTCGATCCGGCGGCCGGCACGGCCGCCCTGGGGTCGGTCCCCCTCGTGGCCCAGGCCGCCGACGACGTACGACGCAGGGTCGGCCTGGTCGACGACGACCCGCACCTGTTCTCCACCACCGTGGCCGAGAACGTCCGGCTCGCCCGGCCGACCGCGAGCGACGCCGACGTGGTCGAGGCCCTGCGCCAGGCCCGGCTGGGGGAGTGGCTGGACTCCCTCCCCGAGGGGCTCGGCACCTGGGTCGGTGAGGGGCACGCGGGGGTGTCGGGCGGGGAGCGCGCGCGGCTGGCGATCGCCCGCTCGCTGCTGGCCGACCAGGCGGTGCTGGTGCTCGACGAGCCGACCGCGCACCTGGACGAGGCGACCGCGGCCGAGCTCGCCGAGGAGGTGCTGGGGAGGGGTGGTCGCAGCGTCCTGTGGATCACCCACGGCACGGCCGGGCTCGACCTGGTCGAGGAGGTGGTAGAGATGTCGGCAGAGCCGCCGACCTCCGAAGGAGCCACCGCATGTCCGAGAGCACCGATCGCCTGATCAAGGTGTTCCTCCTCGACGACCACGAGGTGGTGCGCCAGGGGCTGCGGGCGCTGCTCGAGAGCACCAACTCGATCGAGGTCGTGGGGGAGGCCGGCACGGCCGCCGAGGCGTCGGCGCGGATCCCGGCGCTGCACCCCGACGTGGCCGTGCTCGACGCGCGCCTGCCCGACGGGTCGGGGATCGAGGTGTGCCGCACCGTGCGCGCCGTGGACCCGACGATCCGCGCGCTCATCCTCACCTCCTACGACGACGACGAGGCGTTGTTCGCCGCGATCATGGCCGGCGCCTCCGGCTACGTCCTCAAGGACGTCAAGGGGCTCGACCTCGTCGCGGCGATCCGTCAGGTGGCCGACGGCAACTCCCTCATCGACCCGACCCTGACCGCACGGGTGCTCGAGCGGGTGCGCAACGGCCCGGCCACGGCTCCCGAGCTCGCGGACCTCACCGAGCAGGAGCTCAAGCTGCTGGCCCTGATCGCCGAGGGTCTGACCAACCGGCAGATCGGCGAACGGATGTTCCTGGCCGAGAAGACGGTCAAGAACTACGTCTCCAGCATCCTGGCCAAGCTCGGCCTCGAGCGGCGCACCCAGGCCGCCGTCCTCGCCTCCAAGCTGCTCGGCCCCGACGGCCGCCCCCGCTGACCCCTCGCCGAGCCGTCACCCGCGCACGGCCGGAAAGCTCAGACCGGGACCCGCCAGCTGAACACCGAGCCCCCGCCCTCGCGGCGGGTGAGGGCCGAGGTGCCGCCCAGCCCGGCGGCGCGGCCGCGGGCGTTGCGCAGCCCGCTGTGCGACGCGCCCTGGGTGGGGCCCACGCCGTCGTCGGAGACCTCGAGCACCAGCTCGCCGCCGTCGATCGCGACCCGCACCCAGGCCGCTCGGGCCTCGGCGTGGCGGGAGAGGTTCGACAGGGCCTCGCGCAGCACGGGGACGAAGTGCTCGGCCACCTCGGGGCGTACGGCGGTGTCGACCGGGCCCTCGACCCGCACGACCGGCGCCCAGCCCAGGAACCGCGCGTACTCGCGCACCAGGTCCCGCACCTGCGCCTGCAGCGACTCGCCCCCGGTGTGGCGCAGCTCGAAGATGGTGCCGCGGATGTCGCGGACCACCTGGTCCAGGTCGTCGACCGCGCGGGCGACGCGGGCGGCCACGCCGGGGTCGGAGACCCCTGACGACACCGCCTGAAGCGTGAGCCCGGTGGCGAAGAGACGTTGGATCACGGTGTCGTGCAGGTCGCGGGCGATGCGTTCGCGGTCGGAGATGACCGCGAGCTCGGCACGGTCGGCGACGGCCTGGGCGCGGTCGAGTGCGAGCGCGGCCTGGTCGGCGAAGGAGATCAGCAGCTCGCGCTCCTCGACCTCGAGTGCGTTGTGCTCGTCGGCGAAGAAGGTGATCAGGGCGGTCGGGTCGGTCAGGTGCGCCCGCAGGGGCACCACCAGGGCACGCACGGCGCCGTCGTCGACGTCGACCGGCTCGTGCACGGCCCCGCCCAGCCCTCGCAGCAGGACGGCGACCTGGTCGCGCAGCGAGTCGACGTCCGTGGTCGCGGCGGCGAGGACCGCCGCGTCCGAGGCGGCCTCGGGGTCTCCGGCGGTGCGCACGATCGCGGTGCACCGCGCACGGGCGACGGCGAGGGCGGAGTGGGCGATGCGCTGCAGTGCCACCCCGGTGTCGAGCGGCGGCTGCAGGTCCTCGACGAGGTCCGCGGTGGCCTGCAGCCACTGCCGGCGCCGCTCGCTGAGGGTGTAGGCGCGGGCGTTCTCGATGACGAAGCCGGCCGCCGAGGCCAGTGCCTCCACCAGCCGGGTGTCGTCCTCGTCGAACTGCCCGTGCGCCTTCTCGGTGAGGTAGAGGTTGCCGAAGACCGTGCCCCGGATGCGCACCGGCACCCCGAGGAAGGAGCGCATCGGCGGGTGGTTGGGCGGGAAGCCGTAGCTCTCCGGGTGCTGGGAGAGGTCCTCCAGCCGCAGCGGCTCCGGGTGGTCGATGAGCAGCCGCAGGATGCCCCGCCCGTGCGGCGGCGAGCCGATCTGCTCGCGCTCGTGGGGGTCCAGCCCGTGGGTGATGAACTCCGCCAGGTTGCCGTCCGCGCCGATGACACCGACGGCGCCGTACTGTGCGTCGGTCAGCTGGCAGGCGGCCTCGACGATGCGGGTGAGCACGCTGCCGAGGTCGAGGTCGCTGGAGATCGCGACGACGGCGTCCAGCAGCGCCTGGGCGGAGTCGGAGAGCTCAGGTCGGCGGAAGGGCACGACCCCAGTCTGCGACACGGGTCACACGATCCGTCGGACCGTCGCCTCGCGGACCGGGTCCCAGCCGCTGCCCAGGCGACGACCCGTGACCTCGTCGAGCCTGATGCCGATGTGCAGGTTGCGCTGCCCGGAGGCCCACGGCCGCGGCGGCCAGATGCGGTGGATGGACTCCAGCGTCGCGGCGTCGTTGATGACCTCGGCGCGGCCCCGCACCAGCACGCTCCAGCCGCGCTGCCGCTCGTGGTCGAAGGTGTCGGTCTCGAACGCGACGGTGGTGCGGTGGGCGTGCGTGCCGAGGATGGAGTACGGCGAGGTGCGGATGACCACGTGCTCACCCACGACCGAGTAGTTCACCGGAAGGATGTGCGGTCCCTGGGGGGTGGAGACGGCCACGCGTCCGGTCACACCGGATCGCAGCAGCGTCTCCGCCTCGGAGAGGGAGAGCTCCACGGGTTCGAGCACGTCGTCACTTCCTGGGTCGGGGCCTTCGACCATGCTCCGTGAAGCCCGGGCGTGACAGGAGGGACGAAGGTCCCCGCCCGGGGGGACCTCGGACGTCAGTCCAGCGCGTCGACGTAGACCCAGCGGCCCGCGCGCTGCTCGAAGCGGCTGCGCTCGTGCTGGACCCCCGCGACCCCGTCGACGGTGTAGTGCGCGTCGAAGTCCACCCAGTCCTCGCCGTGGCCCAGCACCTCCAGGCCGGTCCAGGTGCGGCTGGTGTCGAGGCCGTCCTCGACGAGCCCGGCGGGACGGGTGCGGGGGTGCCAGGTGCGGAAGAGGTGGTCGACCTCGCCGAGCACGAACGCGGAGTAGCGGCTTCGCATCAGCTCCACCGCCGTCCCCGCCTGCCGGGCGCCGCGGTGCAGCGGCCCGCAGCAGGAGTCGTACGACGCCGCGGACCCGCACGGGCACGTGGTCGGTCGTCCCAGGGGGCCGGTCACGTCTCCACCACCAGCCGCCACAGGTCGTGCTCGCCCGGAAGCCCCTTCAGCTCGACCGTGCCGGCCTCCTCGAAGCGCATCCGCCGGTCCTCGGAGTCAGCGGCCTCGTCGCGGACCGCCTGCGTGACCAGCACCTCGCCGCCGTCGGCCAGGGCCGCCACCCGGGCGGCCATCGCGACGTTGCGACCGAAGTAGTCGCCGTCGCGGCTGATGACGGTCCCGGTGTGGATCCCGATGCGCACCCGGACGGGCGTCAGCCGCAGGCGCGGGTCGAGCGTGCGGGCGAGGGCCCGCTGGATCCCGCGGGCGGCGAGCACCGCGGCCACGGGCTCGCGGAAGGCGACCATGAAGCTGTCGCCGGCGGTCTTCACGACCCGGCCGCGGCGCTTGTCGACCATCGCGCGCACGAGCGCGTCGTGGGAGGCCAGCACGCGCACCCACGCCTTGTCGCCGAGGCGGTCGTTGAGGGCGGTAGAGTCCTCGATGTCGGAGAACAGCAGCGTGACGGTGCCGTCGGGAGCGGCGACCTGGAGGATGTCGGACTGCTCGTCCGACGCCCAGGTCGCAAGGTCGTCCAGCGAGGCGCTGAGCATCCCGGCGACACCTCGCTCGCGGACCCGCGCGGCCGTGCCGACCAGGGCGCGCATGGCCCGCTCGGCCGAGGAGACCGGGGGACGCGGTCGCAGGGCGGCGTCGAGGTCCTCCTCGAGCTGGCGCACCATCGCCTCGGAGAGCGCCAGGTGGCGGCGGAGCCGCGCCACCGTGGTGACGGCCACGACCAGGGCCACGACCAGGAGCGCGCACAGCACTCCCAGCGTCGAGGTCACGGTGCGCAGCCTAGTGGGGGCGGGGCCGCCCACCCGGGGCTCGTCGGTCCCTCCGGCCCGTCGACCGGGGACCAAGGTCCGTGGGCTTCTGCGGGCGAGAGGTAAAGACTGGTGCCATGACCGAGACCATGACCCCTGTCCCTGCCGGTTGCGTCGTCGTCGGGGTGGACGGCTCCGAGGGAGCGGACGCCGCCCTCGACTGGGCGAGCGAGCACGCACGTCTCACCCACCGCACCCTGGCGCTGGTGCACGGGTGGGACAGCGTGCCGTCGGTCTGGCTCGACCAGGTCGGCGCCGACCCGGTGACCCTGCAGGCGGAGATCAGGGCGGCGGCCGCCGAGGTCGTCGCGACCGCGGCGCAGCGGGTCTCCGAGCGCGCGCCCGAGGTCGAGGTGCTGCCGGTCGTCCGGCACGCGGACGCCCGGGCCCTGCTGGCCGGTCTGGCGGCCCACGCCGAGGTCACGGTCGTGGGCTCGCGCGGACGGGGTCCGATCAGCTCGCTGCTGCTGGGCTCGGTGAGCAGCGCGGTCGCCGGCCACGCCACCGGACCGGTCGTCGTGGTCCGCCCCGGCGGTCCGGCTCCCGGTGAGGGGCAAGGGGTGCTGGTCGCCGTGGACGGCGAGGAGGGCTGCCGGCCGCCGCTGGAGGCGGCCTACGACGCTGCCGCGGTCCGCGGGCTGCCCCTGACCGTCCTGCACTGCACCTTCGACGCCCGCATCGCTGCCGGGGGTGCGGTGACGGCGGAGCTGCGGCAGCAGGCGGAGGAGGAGGCCCGGCTCGTGGTCGCGGAGGCCGTGTCCGGGCTCGCGGAGAAGTACCCGGACGTGGACGTCCACGTCCGCACGATCTTCGGCCACGTGGAGTCCGAGCTGCTGAGGGTCGCGCACGACGCCGACCTGGTGGTGGTGGGCAACCACCGCCGCAACCCCGTGGCGGCGGCGCTGCTGGGCTCGGTGAGCCGCACCTTCCTCGAGCACGCGCACGGCGCGGTCATGGTCGTCCCGGAGGGCGACTGAGCCTGCCCGGGTTGGGTGTCCGGGGCTAGCGTGGGGACGTGACGGTCTCCTCCGCGGACTCCCCGCGCACCCACCCTCCCGTTCCGGCCACCCTCGGTGAGCTGAGGGCCTCGGGGCACCAGCTCAAGACCCTGCGCGTCGAGATGCGCGACAACCTCCTCGCGGCGCTGCGCGAGGGGCGGGACCCGTGGCCGGGGCTGCACGGCTTCGAGGACACCGTGATCCCGCAGCTCGAGCGGGCCCTCATCGCCGGCCACGACATCGTGCTGCTGGGCGAGCGTGGCCAGGGCAAGACCCGGCTGCTGCGCACCATGGTCGGCCTCCTCGACGAGTGGAGCCCGGTCATCTCCGGCTCCGAGATCGGCGAGCACCCCTACGAGCCGATCACGGTGCAGTCCCAGCAGGCGCTGGCGACCTACGGCGACGACCTGCGGATCTCCTGGCGCCACCGCGACGAGCGGTACGCCGAGAAGCTGGCCACCCCTGACACCTCGGTCGCCGACCTGATCGGTGACGTCGACCCGATGAAGGTCGCGGAGGGCCGCTCGCTGGGTGACCTGGAGACCATCCACTTCGGGCTGATCCCGCGCAGCCACCGCGGCATCGTGGCCATCAACGAGCTGCCCGACCTCGCCGAGCGCATCCAGGTCGCCATGCTCAACGTGATGGAGGAGCGCGACATCCAGATCCGCGGCTACGTGCTGCGGCTGCCGCTGGACGTGCTCGTCGTGGCCAGCGCCAACCCGGAGGACTACACCAACCGCGGGCGCATCATCACCCCGCTCAAGGACCGCTTCGGCGTCGAGATCCGCACCCACTACCCGACCGAGCTCGAGGACGAGGTGGCGGTGATCCGTCAGGAGGCCGACCTCGTCGCCGACGTGCCGCCGCACCTGCTGGAGATCCTCGCCCGATTCACCCGGCACCTGCGCGGCTCCAGCGCCGTCGACCAGCGTTCCGGTGTCTCCGCGCGCTTCGCGATCGCCGGCGCCGAGACGATCGCGGCCGCAGCGCTGCACCGCGCGACCGTCCAGGGCGAGCCGCAGGCCGTGGCCCGGGTCGTCGACCTCGAGACCGCGGTCGACGTGCTCGGCGGCAAGATCGAGTTCGAGTCCGGCGAGGAGGGACGCGAGGCCGAGGTCCTCACCCACCTGCTGCGCACCGCGGTCGCCGAGACCGTCCGTGAGCGTTTCCGTGGCCTGGACTTCAGTCTCCTGGTGGACGCCCTCGAGGCCGGACAGATGGTCACCACCGGCGAGCAGGTGACCGCGCTGGACTTCCTCGCGGGTCTGCCCCGCCTCGGGGAGTCCGAGCTCTACGACGACATCTGCGAGCGCGTCGGAGCGACCGACGACGGTCAGCGGGCCGGGGCGATCGAGCTCGCGCTCGAGGGCCTCTACCTCGCGCGCCGGGTCAGCAAGGAGTCCGGTCGCGGCGAGACGGTCTACGGATGAGCCGTGGCTGACGTCTGGTCCCAGCGCCGCGCCTCCCGCTACGGCCGGTACGACGGCGGGCCGGACCCGCTCGCCCCGCCGGTCGACCTCTCCGAGGCCCTCGACGCCATCGGTGAGGACGTCATGGCCGGGTACAGCCCCGAGCGGGCGCTGCGGGAGTTCCTGCGGCGCGGCGGGCGCGACCAGCAGGGCCTCGACGACCTGGCACGCCGGATCGCCGAGCGCCGCCGCGAGCTGGCCTCGAAGCACAACCTCGACGGCACGCTGCAGGAGATCCGCGAGCTCCTGGACACCGCCGTCCTCGAGGAGCGCAAGCAGCTGGCCCGCGACGCGATGATGGACGACGGCGACCGGGCGCTGCGGGAGATGACGCTTGACAGCCTGTCGCCCAACCCCGCCGCCGCGGTGAGCGAGCTGGCCTCGTACGACTGGCAGAGCAGCGAGGCCCGCGAGGCCTTCGAGCAGATCAAGGACCTCCTCGGTCGCGAGCTGCTGGACCAGCGCTTCCAGGGCATGAAGCAGGCCCTGGAGAACGCCACCGACGAGGACCGCGCGGCGATCGACGAGATGCTCGGCGACCTCAACGAGCTGCTGGAGAAGCGGCAGCGCGGCGAGGACACGCAGGAGGACTTCGAGGAGTTCATGCGCAAGCACGGGGACCAGTTCCCCGAGGACCCCCAGGACCTCGACGAGCTGCTGGACGCCATGGCAGCCCGGGCCGCCGCGGCCCAGCGGATGCTCAACTCGATGAGCCCCGAGCAGCGCCAGCAGCTGATGGAGCTCTCGGCGCAGGCCTTCGGGTCACCGGCGCTGATGGAGTCCCTCGCGCGGCTGGACGGCAACCTCCAGGCGCTGCGCCCGGGCGAGGACTGGTTCGGCTCGGAGCAGATGGGTGGCCAGGAGGGTCTCGGCCTCGGCGACGGCACGGGCGTCTTCCAGGACCTCGCCGAGCTCGACGCGCTCTCCGAGCAGCTCTCCCAGTCCTACGGCGGAGCCCGGATGGACGACCTCGACCTCGACGCCCTCTCCCGGCAGCTGGGGGAGCAGGCGGCGGTGGACGCCCGCACCCTCCAGCGCCTCGAGCAGGCGCTGCGGGAGCACGGCACCCTGCAGCGCGGCTCTGACGGCCAGCTGCGGCTGACACCGCAGGCCATGCGCCAGCTCGGCAAGTCCCTCCTCCGCGACGCCGCGGAGCGGCTCTCGGGCCGCCAGGGCCAGCGGGAGTCCCGACGTGCCGGGGCCGCGGGGGAGCGCTCCGGCGCCACCCGAGCCTGGGCGTTCGGCGACACCGAGCCCTGGGACGTCACCCGCACGCTGACCAACGCCATCGTCCGCGAGGCCGGCGAGGGGCGTCTCCCCGGTGGTCGAGCAGCGAGCGTCGGCTCGGACGAGCGGGCGTCGAGACCCGGCGTGCGTCTCACCATCGACGACGTCGAGGTCCAGGAGACCGAGGAGCGCACCCAGGCGGCGGTCGCCCTGCTGGTCGACACGTCGTTCTCGATGGCGATGGACGGCCGCTGGGTTCCGATGAAGCGCACCGCGCTGGCCCTGCACACCCTCATCCGCTCCCGGTTCCGCGGTGACCACCTGCAGCTGATCGCCTTCGGGCGGCACGCCCAGCGGATGGAGATCGAGGAGCTCACGGCCCTCGACGCGATGTACGACAAGGGCACGAACCTCCACCACGGCCTGCTCCTGGCCAACCGGCACTTCCGCAAGCACCCCAACGCGCAGCCGGTGCTGCTGGTGGTCACCGACGGTGAACCGACCAGCCACCTCGAGCCCGACGGCGAGGTCTTCTTCTCCTACCCGCCGCACCCGCTGACCATCGCCTACGCCGTCCGCGAGCTCGACAACGCGCGACGGCTCGGCGCCCAGACGACCTTCTTCCGGCTCGGGGAGGACCCCGGGCTGGCGCGCTTCATCGACTCGATGGCCTCCCGGGCGGAGGGACGGGTCGTGGCGCCCGAGCTCGACGACCTCGGGGCCGCCGTGGTCGGCTCCTACCTGGGCGACCGGTCCGGCTTCAGCCGACCCGGCGGCTACTCCGACTGGTTCGGCGGACGCGGCTTCTGGGTCGGCGGCTGACCCCACCGGAGATCCCACCCCCCGGTTGTTACTGAGACGTCTCTCGGGCAACAGGACATCCACAGCGGGAATCAGTTCGCCCACACCACCACCACAAGGCCGGCGAGGCGCTTCCCCTCGAGGAGACCCGCAGATATCCATGACGGTGGAGGGGATCACGCGCCTGTTCTCAGGACGCGGATCCGGGAGACATCGCGTCCGGGGGGACGCATCACAGGGGGGAAGGACGACCATGTCGTCATGCCAGCGCGCGCTCGAACGCGCCTCGAAGTCGCTACGCAGGAGGGTGGCCGGCTCACTGGCCGTGCTGCTCGCCGGCACCGGCCTGGCGCTGCTGCCGGCGGGCGCCGCTCATGCGGTCTACCCGAGCTTCGTCTGCACGTCCAACACCGTCTACGCCATGCAGCAGAGCACCGGCAACGTGTACGCGGTCAACTCGACCAACGCCAGCTCCAGCATCAGCGCGGAGTTCGGCTCCGGGAACTGGAACGCGCTGGCGCTCGGTGGCGCCGGCAGCGACATCTGGGCCTTCGACCGCACCAACAACCGCGTGCGGGTCGCTCGCAACGACCACTCCGACAACACCTACGCCGTGCCCACCAACTCGCTGGCCGGCAGCGTCGTCGCGGGTGCCATCAACCCCGACAACGGGATCTACTACTACGCCTCCGGCGGCTCGACCTGGACGGTCTTCGCGTTCAACACCGTGACCAAGACGGCCATCGGCCAGGTCGCCACGATCAGCGGCACCGGTCTCGGTGGCAACGGCGACTTCGCCTTCGACGCCTCCGGCAACCTCTACATCGTCAGCAACGACACCTTCAGCAGCGGTTCCGGCCCCGCGGGCACCCTCGCGCGGGTCAACGGTGCGCTCCCCACCACGGCCGGTAGCACCGCGCTGGGTGTCACTGTGCTGGCGACCACCCCGGCCGGCAACGGGCAGTACCACTCGATGGCCTTCGACTCCAGCGGCCTGCTGGTCATCGGCACGAGCTCGCCCAAGATCATCCGGGTCAACCCGGTGACCGGCGCGATCGTCGACTCCTCGACGATGGGGTACGCCTTCACCGACCTGGCCTCCTGCGCCCAGCCCTCGACGGCCCAGGCGCAGGTCGACCTCCCCGAGGGCCGGCACACCGCCGGTGACCAGTTCACCGTGACGCTGAGCGGCAGCGGCCTCGGCACCTCGAACACCGGTACGACGACGGGCACCGACTCCGGTGTCCAGTCCGACTCGGCGGAGAAGGCCGGCCCCGCGGTCGTCCTGCCCAGCCAGACCTACACGATCACCCAGACCGCGGCCGGCAGCACCTCGCTGTCGAACTACGCCACGACGTGGACCTGCAAGACCGCGTCCGGCACCACCGTGGCCTCCGGGACCGGGAACAGCGGCACCTTCACGATGCCGTCGGCCTCCGGCTCCGAGGTGACCTGCACCTTCACCAACACCCCGCAGCGGCCGGCCATCAAGCTGACCAAGACCGCGGGAGCGCTCACCGACACCGACAGCAACGGCCCCGACGCCGGTGACACGATCACCTACACGTTCACGGTCAAGAACACCGGGAACGTCGCGCTGAACCCGGTGACGGTCCACGACCCGCTCTTCGGTGGCTCGACCCCGAACATCACCTGCCCGTCGGGCTCGCTGGCGCCCAGCGCCTCGGTGACCTGCACCGCGAAGACGTACACCCTGACCCAGGGTGACGTCGACGCCGGCAAGGTCGACAACACCGCGACCACGACCGGCACCGCGGCCAACGGCGTCAAGGTCTCCGACACGTCCTCGACCAGCACCCCGGTGGCCGCCTTCCCGGCGATTTCGCTGAAGAAGACCTCCGGCGCGATCAACGACGTCGACGGCAACGGGCCGGACGCGGGTGACACCATCGGCTACACCTTCAAGGTGACCAACACCGGCAACGTCACGCTGAACCCGGTGACGGTGCACGACCCGCTCTTCGGGTCGACCGCCCCCAGCATCACCTGCCCCACCGGTGCCCTGGCACCGGGTGCGTCGGTGACCTGCTCGGGGAAGACCCACACCCTGACGCAGGCCGACGTGGACGCGGGCAAGCGCGACAACACCGCCACCGCGACCGGCACCGCCCCGTCGGGGGCGAAGGTGACCAGCGCCGACTCGACCAGCACCCCTGTCGCCCGCACCGCGGCGATCGACCTGGTGAAGACCGCCTCGGCGATCAACGACGTGGACTCCAACGGCGCCGACGCGGGTGACACGATCACCTACTCGTTCAAGGTGACCAACACCGGCAACGTCACGCTGAACCCGGTCAAGGTCCACGACCCGCTCTTCGGCGGGGCCAACCCCAACATCACCTGCCCGGCCGGCGCCCTGGCGCCGGGTGCGTCGGTGACCTGCTCCAGCCGGACCTACACGCTCACCCAGACGAACGTGGACGCCGGCAAGCTCGAGAACACCGCGACCGCCACCGGCACGGGCCCCTCCGGCGCGACCGTCACCGACACGGCCTCGACGCTCAGCCCGATCCCGGCCGGTCCCGGCCTGGAGCTGGACAAGAGCGCGTCGACGATCAGCGACCTCGACGGCAACGGGGCTGACGCGGGTGACACGATCACCTACTCCTTCAAGGTGACCAACACCGGCACGGTGACGCTGAACCCGGTGACCGTGCACGACCCGCTGTTCGGCGGGGCGAACCCCAGCATCACCTGCCCGACCGGCCCGCTCGCGCCGGGTGCCTCGGTGACCTGCACCAGCAAGACGTACACGCTCACGCAGAGCGACGTGGACGCGGGCAAGGTCGACAACACCGCGACCGCCACCGGCACCAAGCCCGGCGGCGGCACGGTGAGCGACACCGACTCCACCTCGACCACCATCGTGGCCGGTCCGGCGATCCTGCTGGACAAGACCGCGTCGGCGATCGACGACGTGGACGGCAACGGTGCCGACGCCGGCGACAAGGTCACCTACTCGTTCAAGGTGACCAACACCGGCACGGTGACGCTGAACCCGGTCGCGGTCCACGACCCGCTCCTGGGTGCCACGTCGCCGAGCGTCACCTGCCCGGTCGGCGCGCTCGCCCCGGGTACGTCGGTGACCTGCACCAGCGCGACGTACACGCTGACGCAGGCCGACGTGGACGCCGGCAAGCGCGACAACACCGCGACCGCCACCGGCACCGCGCCCGGTGGCGCCAAGGTCACCTCGAGCGACTCGACGACCACGACCATCACGGCCGTGCCGGCGATCGAGCTGACCAAGACCGCGTCGGCGATCGACGACAACGACGGCAACGGCCCGGACGTCGGTGACACGATCACCTACGCGTTCAAGGTCAAGAACACCGGCACGGTGGCGCTGGACCCGGTCACCGTCCACGACCCGCTGTTCGGCGGCGCGAGCCCGAACGTCGTCTGCCCGGCCGGCGCGCTGGCCCCGGGTGCCTCGGTGACCTGCACCAGCAAGACGTACACGCTCACGCAGAGCGACGTGGACGCGGGCAAGGTCGACAACACCGCCACCGCGACCGGCACGGCGCCGGACGGCTCGAAGGTCACCGACCCCGACTCCACGTCCACCCCGGTGGTCGCGGCTCCGGCGATCAAGCTGACCAAGACCGCCTCGGCGATCGACGACAACGACGGCAACGGTCACGACGCGGGTGACACCATCACCTACACGTTCAAGGTCAAGAACACCGGCACCGTGGTCCTGGACCCGGTGACGGTGAACGACCCGCTGTTCGCGAACCCGACGGTGACCTGCCCGGCCGGGCCGCTGGCCCCGGGCGCGACGGTGACCTGCGCGACGAAGACCTACACGCTGACCGTCTCCGACGTGGACAACGGCACGGTCGACAACACCGCGACCGCGACCGGCACCGCACCCAGCGGCGCCACGGTCTCCGACGCCGCCTCGACCAGCACGCCCGTCGTCCCGGTGAAGGCCGACCTGGTCGTCACCAAGTCGGTGGACAAGAAGAAGCCGTACGCCGGTGAGACCGTCACCTACGCCGTGACCGTCGCCAACGAGGGCGGTCAGACCGCGGAGAACGTCAAGCTCGTCGACACCCTGCCCGACGGGGTCACCTTCGTCTCGGCGGCCCCGGGCGCCTGCTCGGAGTCCGGGGGCACGGTCACCTGCGAGTGGCCCACCCTCCTGGGCGGCGAGTCCAAGACGGTGACCATCACCGCCACGGTGGACCCGGTGGTGACCGGTGGTCCTGACCACGACCACCAGATCGACGTGCAGAAGGCCGAGGTCCACATGGACCTGCTGCCGGGCCAGGAGCGTGCGCTCTCGGTGACCTGCCCGACGGGTTACGTGGTGACTGATGGTTCGGGTCGTATCGACCACGTGGACCAGGGGACCGGCACGCTGGCCTCGGTGGGTCACGTGGAGTCGCGGGCGACCAACGACACCACCTGGCAGGCGACGCTTCGCAACGACGCGACGGGTCGGGCTCAGGCCAAGGTGTTCACGGTGTGTGTCAAGGAGGTCAGCGAGGTCAACCAGGCCCACGCCCACGACCTGCAGCTCGGTGACGTGGTCACGCAGTCGGTGGACCTGTCCTCGGGTGCGGCCACGGCCACGCTGGAGTGTGCTCCTGGGACGGTTCCGATCCGTCCGGGCTATGCGCTGAACGGGACCGCGGAGGTCGTGACCTCCTACCCGGCCGGTGACAACGACTGGACCTTCGCCCTGGCGGTGGGTGGCGGCGACGCCACCTCCGGTGTGGTGAGCATCCAGTGCATGCTCGATGAGCTGGCTGAGGCCAATGGTCACGGCCACGACCTGAACCTGCGTGAGGTCACGCAGAACGTCACGGTGCCGGCTGGGGAGGTGCTCGAGGTCACGCTGACCTGCCCGGTGGGCTACAAGGGCATCGTCGCTGGGTGGCGTCTGGACGAGGGTCTGGTGAACCTGGGCAACGACCCGCGTCCGATCATCCGGGTGTTCAAGCTGTTCAACCCGACCTCGGGGCCGCTGACCGCGGACCTGTGGCTGGGCTGCCTGGCCACCCGCACCCTGTCCGGGGTCGGCAACCCCACGGTGGTGAACACGGCCTCGGCCACGACCACCAGCACGGAGTCGAGCAGCTCGAACAACTCCGGCTCGGCGACGCTGACGGTGCAGTCGGGCTCCGCCCCGGCGGCGCCGGCCGCACCCCGGGTCGCCGTGAGCGGCTCGAAGGTGACCGCGCCGGTGACCTGCCTCGTCGAGGTCGACTGTGGTGGTTCCGCCACCCTGGTCGCGCTGAAGACCCAGAAGGTCGCCGGCAAGACCCTGAAGAAGGGCACGGTCCTGGCCAAGGGCAGCTACACGGTCGACGCCGGCGCCCGGGGCAAGGTCGTCCTCAAGGCCACCAAACAGGGCAAGAAGGCCCTGAAGAAGGTCAAGAAGGCCAGGCTCACGCTGGGCAGCACCACGAAGAAGGTGACCCTGCGCTGACCCCGTCCTGACCAGGATCTGCTCAGCAGACCCAGCGAACGGCCGCCCGGAGGCTCTCCTCCGGGCGGCCGTTCTCGTTGCCGCTGCGTGGATGTGGGCCCCGGCGGTGTGGCAGTGCCGTGGATCCGCCGAGGATCTGACCGGCCCCTCTCGGCAGGCTCGAGGCGGACCTGAGGGGTGAGTCCCGCCGGCTCGTCAACAGTTCCCCCACACCGACCCCACGGTTGGGTTACCGCCACTGACACGGCCGGTTTGCCTTCGCTATGAAGGAGCTGTCAGAAGTCTGCGCCGGCTCTCGGGGTGTGCGCGACGACCATCTCGAGACCCACGAAGAACCACCAACAGCCGCGCCGTTCAGGCGCTTCATACAGGGGGGCTGACGACCTATGTCGTCCACTATTGGCGCGCGCCCACAAGCGCGCAGAACAGCGACGTCCACGACGTCGCGGTGGCGCCGCCGGGCTTCGAGCCTGGCCGCGCTGCTACTGACAGGAACGGGGCTGGCACTGCTGCCCGCGGGGGCGGCGCACGCCAACTACCCGTCGTTCGTGTGCACCAACAACACGGTGTACTCGGTCAAGCTCGACAACGGCCAGGTGTACTCGGTCGACTCGACGACCGGCTCGGGCTCGATCCGCGCCGAGTTCGGCACCGGCAACTGGAACGCGCTGGCGCTCGGTGGCGCCGGCAGCGAGATCTGGGCGTTCGAGCGTGACGACAACAAGGTCAAGGTCGCGCGCAACACCCACACCCACCAGGCCTACTCGGTGCCGTCGAACTCCAAGTCGACGATCGTCGTGGCGGGTGCCATCAACCCGGCGAACGGGATCTACTATTACGCCTCCGGCGGCTCGACCTGGCACGTCTTCGCCTTCGACACCGTCTCCAAGACCGGTCTGGGTCAGGTCGCCACGATCAGCGGCACCGGCCTCGGCGGCAACGGCGACTTCGCCTTCGACGGCTCGGGCAACCTCTACATCGTCAGCAACGACACCTTCAGCAGCGGCTCCGGCCCCGCGGGCACCCTCGCCCGCGTGAACGGGTCCCTGCCGACGACGGCCGGCAGCACCGCCCTGGGTGTCACCGTGCTGGCGGACACGCCTGCGGGCAACGGCCAGTACCACTCGATGGCCTTCGACTCCTCGGGTCTGCTGGTCATCGGCACCAGCTCCCCGAAGATCCTGCGGGCCAACCCGGTGACCGGCGCGATCGTGGACTCCTCCTCGATGGGCTACGCGTTCACCGACATGGCCTCCTGCGCCCAGCCCAGCACCGCGCTCGCGCAGGTCAACCTGCCGCAGGGGCGCCACACCACCGGTGACCAGTTCACCGTGAAGCTCAGCGGTGGCGGCCTCGGCACCTCCAACACCGGTACGACGACGGGCACCGACTCCGGTGTCCAGTCCGACTCGGCGGAGAAGGCCGGCCCCGCGGTCGTCCTGCCGGGCCAGACCTACACGATCACCCAGACCGCGGCCGGCAGCACCTCGCTGTCGAACTACGCCACGACGTGGACCTGCAAGACCGCGTCCGGCACCACCGTGGCCTCCGGGACCGGGAACAGCGGCACCTTCACGATGCCGTCGACCTCCGGCGCCGAGGTGACCTGCACGTTCACCAACATCCCGCTGCGCCCGGCGATCAAGCTGACGAAGACCGCCAGCGCGATCAACGACGTCGACGGGAACGGTCCGGACGCGGGTGACAAGATCACCTACTCCTTCACCGTGAAGAACACCGGCGACATCGCGCTGAACCCGGTGACGGTCAACGACCCGCTCTTCGGCGGCTCGAACCCGAACATCACCTGCCCCAGCGGCTCGCTCGCGCCCAGCGCGTCGGTCACCTGCACCGACAAGACCTACACGCTGACCCAGGCCGACGTGAACGCCGGCAAGGTCGACAACACCGCGACCGCCAAGGGCACCGGCACCAACGGCGTCCAGGTCTCCGACACGTCCTCGACCAGCACCCCGATCGCTGCGTTCCCGGCGATCCTGCTGAAGAAGACCGCCGGTGCGATCAACGACGTCGACGGCAACGGCCCCGACGTCGGCGACAAGATCCCGTACACCTTCACGGTGACCAACACGGGCAACGTGTCGCTCAACCCGGTGACGGTGCACGACCCGCTGTTCGGTGGTTCCTCGCCGAACATCACCTGCCCGCCCGGAGCGCTCGCTCCCGGTGCGTCGGTGACCTGCTCGACCGCGACCTACACGTTGACCCAGGCCAACGTGGACGCCGGTCAGGTCGACAACACCGGCACCGCCACGGGCACCGCACCCAGCGGCGCCAAGGTCACGGACTCCGACACGACCAGCACCCCGGTGGCCCGTACGGCGACCGTCGACCTGGTCAAGACGTCGTCGGCGATCGACGACGTCGACGGCAACGGGGCCGACGCCGGCGACAAGATCACCTTCGGCTTCAAGGTCGTCAACACCGGCAACGTCACGCTGGACCCGGTCAAGGTCCACGACCCGCTCTTCGGCGGGGCGAACCCCAACATCACCTGCCCGACCGGTGCGCTCGCACCGGCCGCGACGGTGACCTGCACCAGCCGGACCTACACGCTGACGCAGGCCGACGTGGACTCGGGCAAGCTCGAGAACACCGCCACGGCGACCGGCACCAAGCCCGGCGGCGGCACGGTCAGCGACACCTCCTCGACGCTCAACCCGATCCCGGCCGGTCCGGCGATCAAGCTCGAGAAGAGCGCCTCGGCGATCCAGGACGTGGACGGCAACGGCGCCGACGCGGGTGACACGATCACCTACTCCTTCAAGGTGACCAACACCGGCACCGTCACGCTCGACCCGGTCACGGTCCACGACCCGGTCTTCGGCGGGGCGAACCCCAACATCACCTGCCCGACCGGTTCGCTGGCCCCGGGTGCCTCCCGCACCTGCAGCAGCCGGACCTACACCCTGTCCCAGGGCGAGGTCGACGCGGGCAAGATCGAGAACACCGCGACGGCGACGGGCACCAAGCCCGGCGGCGGCACGGTGAGCGACACCGACTCCACCTCCACGGCGATCGTGGCCGGTCCGGCGATCCTGCTCGACAAGACCGTCTCGGCGATCGACGACGTGGACGGCAACGGCGCCGACGCCGGCGACACGGTCACCTACTCCTTCAAGGTGACCAACACCGGCAACGTCACGCTGAACCCGGTCACGGTCCACGACCCGCTGCTCGGTGGTTCCTCGCCCAACGTCACCTGCCCGACCGGTCCGCTGGCCCCGGGCGCCTCGGTGACCTGCACCGACGCGACGTACGCCTTCACCCAGGCCGACGTCGACGCCGGCAAGCGCGAGAACACCGCCACCGCCACCGGCACGGCGCCCGGTGGGGCGAAGGTGACCTCGAGCGACTCGACGACCACGACCATCGCCGCCGTCCCGGCCATCCAGCTCACGCTGACCGGCTCGGCGATCGACGACGTGGACGGCAACGGTCACGACGCGGGCGACACCATCACCTACACCTACAAGGTCAAGAACACCGGCACGGTGGCGCTCGACCCGGTCACCGTCCACGACCCGCTGCTGGGTGGGGCGAACCCCAACGTCACCTGCCCGGCCGGCTCGCTGGCCCCCGGTGACACCGTCACCTGCTCGAGCAGGGTCTACACGCTGACCCAGGCCGACGTCGACGCGGGCGTGGTGGACAACACCGCGACCACGACCGGCACCGCACCCAGCGGCGCCCAGGTCTCCGACCCCGACACGGTCTCCACCCCGGTGGTGGGCCAGCCTGCGATCAAGCTCGTCAAGACCGCCTCGGCGATCAACGACGTGGACGGCAACGGCCACGACGAGGGCGACAAGATCACCTTCGGTTTCAAGGTCACCAACACCGGTGCCCTGACGCTGGACCCGGTCACGGTCAACGACCCGCTGTTCGCCAACCCGGCGATCAGCTGCCCGGCCGGTGCGCTGGCTCCGGGTGCCTCGGTGACCTGCTCGACCAAGACCTACACGCTCACCGTCATCGACGTCGACAACGGCAAGGTCGACAACACCGCGACGGCGACCGGCACCACCGCCGGTGGGGCCACGGTCACGGGCAGCGACTCGTCGTCCACCCCGGTGGTCGGCGCGCCGTCGATCAAGCTGGTCGTGACCCCGTCGGCGATCGACGACAACGACGGCAACGGCCACGACGCCGGTGACACCATCACCTACACCTACGAGGTGACCAACACCGGTGGCACGACGCTCGACCCCGTGGTCGTGCACGACCCGCTGTTCCCGGGCGCTGCGCCCAACGTCACCTGCCCGGCCGCTCCGTTGGCTCCGGGTGCGTCGGTGACCTGCACCGGCAAGACCTACACGCTGACGCAGGCCGACGTGGACGCAGGCACGGTCGACACCCTCGCCACCACCACCGGCACCGCGCCGGGTGGCGCGACCGTCACCGACGACGACACCACCTCGACCCCCGTGGTCCCGGAGGCGCCGTCGATCGAGCTGGACCTGATCGCCTCGGCGATCGACGACGTGGACGGCAACGGCCACGACGCCGGCGACACGATCACCTACACCTACGTGGTGATCAACACCGGCACCCAGGTCCTCGACCCGGTCGTCGTGCACGACCCGCTGCTCGGTGGAGCCTCGCCGAACGTCACCTGCCCGGCCGGTCCGCTGGCCCCGGGGACGTCGGTGACCTGCACCAGCGAGGTCTATACGCTCACCCAGGCCGACGTCGACGCGGGCGTGGTGAACAACACCGCGACCGCCACCGGCACCGCTCCGGGTGGCGCGACCGTCTCGGACGACGACATCACGGCCACCCCGGTGGTCGGTGAGCGTCCGTCGATCGAGCTGGACCTGGTCGCCTCGGCGATCGACGACGTGGACGGCAACGGCCACGACGCGGGTGACCTCATCACCTACACCTACGTCGTGACCAACACCGGCACCCAGGTCCTGGACCCGGTGACGGTGAACGACCCGCTGTTCGCCAACCCGACGGTGATCTGCCCGGCCGGCCCGCTGGCTCCCGGCGCGAGCGTGACCTGCACCAGCAGGACCTACACGCTCACGCAGGCTGACATCGACGCCGGCCAGGTGGTCAACACCGCCACCGCGACCGGCACCGCCCCTGGTGGTGCCACCGTCACCGACGACGACTCCACCACCACCCCGGTGGTCGTCGAGAAGGCCGACATCAAGGTCACCAAGACCGTCGACGACAACTCGCCGAAGGTCGGTGACACCGTCACCTACACCATCACCGTGCAGAACAAGGGCGGCCAGACGGCCGACTCGGTGAAGCTGACCGACGTGCTGCCCGAGGGCGTCACGTTCGTCTCGGCCGGCTCGCCGTGCACGGAGTCCCACGAGACCGTGACCTGTGAGTGGTCGAGCCTGACCGCCGGTGCCTCGCGCACCGTCACCATCACCGCCACGGTGGACCCGGTGGTGACCGGTGGTCCTGACCACGACCACCAGATCGACGTGCAGAAGGCCGAGGTCCACATGGACCTGCTGCCGGGCCAGGAGCGTGCGCTCTCGGTGACCTGCCCGACGGGTTACGTGGTGACTGATGGTTCGGGTCGTGTCGACCACGTGGACCAGGGGACCGGCACGCTGGCCTCGGTGGGTCACGTGGAGTCGCGGGCGACCAACGACACCACCTGGCAGGCGACGCTTCGCAACGACGCGACGGGTCGGGCTCAGGCCAAGGTGTTCACGGTGTGTGTCAAGGAGGTCAGCGAGGTCAACCAGGCCCACGCCCACGACCTGCAGCTCGGTGACGTGGTCACGCAGTCGGTGGACCTGTCCTCGGGTGCGGCCACGGCCACGCTGGAGTGTGCTCCTGGGACGGTTCCGATCCGTCCGGGCTATGCGCTGAACGGGACCGCGGAGGTCGTGACCTCCTACCCGGCCGGTGACAACGACTGGACCTTCGCCCTGGCGGTGGGTGGCGGCGACGCCACCTCCGGTGTGGTGAGCATCCAGTGCATGCTCGATGAGCTGGCTGAGGCCAATGGTCACGGCCATGACCTGAACCTGCGTGAGGTCACGCAGAACGTCACGGTGCCGGCTGGGGAGGTGCTCGAGGTCACGCTGACCTGCCCGGTGGGCTACAAGGGCATCGTCGCTGGGTGGCGTCTGGACGAGGGTCTGGTGAACCTGGGCAACGACCCGCGTCCGATCATCCGGGTGTTCAAGCTGTTCAACCCGACCTCGGGGCCGCTGACCGCGGACCTGTGGCTGGGCTGCCTGGCCACCCGCACCAAGCCGGGCACGGGCAACCCGGTCGTCAGCAACACCGCCTCGGCGACGACGACCAGCCCGGAGAAGACGCTGGGCAACAACTACGGCTCGGCCACCTTCACCGTCGACATGGCCCCGGCGTCCCCGTCGGCCCGCGTCGCGGTGGCCGGCTCCAAGGTCAAGGCACCGGTCGTCTGCAAGGACGACGAGGGCTGTGGTGGCGTCGCCACCCTGGTCGCGCTGAAGACCCAGAAGGTCGCCGGCAAGAAGATCACGAAGGGCACGGTCCTCGCCGAGGGCACCTACGTGCTCGAGTCCGGCGAGAAGAGCAAGGTCGTCCTCAAGGCCTCGAAGAAGGGCAAGAAGGCCCTGAAGAAGGTCAAGAAGGCCAAGCTCACGCTCGGCAAGAAGTCGAAGAAGGTGACGCTGCGCTGACCTGAAGCGACTCACCCACTTGGCCGCCTGGGGGCTCCCTCCCTCAGGCGGCCGAGTGCTGTCCGGAGGTCCGCCACGCCCTCGACCACCCGCGGTCCGGGCCTGGCCCAGTGGCCGTTCGCGTCGACGGCGTACGTCGGGACCCCGGGCGGGAGGACCCCGGCCTCCAGCAGCGCCCGCTCCTGCTCCCGGGCGCCCTCCCGGTCGAACCCGCACGGAGCCACCACCACGAGGTCGGGGCGCGCGGCGGCGACCTCGTCCCACGTGGTGCGCACCGACCGCGCGCCGGCGGTGCCCAGGACGCACTCGGCACCGGCCGCCTCGACCATCTCGGGGATCCAGTGCCCCGGGGCGTACGGCGGGTCGGTCCACTCCAGCACGGCCACGCGAGGTCGCGGGCCGGAGACAGCGCTGTCCGCGCGGCCCCGGCCGAGGGCCTCGACGGGCGCGGCTAGCTCCACGGCCCGCTGCTCCCGCCCGACCGCCCGTCCGATGGCGCGGATCGACTCGGCGATCTCGGCCAGCGTGTGCGGGTCGAAGGACACGACCTGCGCCCGGCAGCCCAGGTGTGCCAGCGCCTCGTCGACGGTGTCCACGTCGATCGCGCACACGGCGCAGAGGTCCTGGGTGAGGACCAGGTCGGGATCGAGGTCGGTCAGGGCGCCGGCGTCGAGGGTGTAGAGGTCCTCCCCGGCCGCTGTCGCGGCGGCGACCCAGGTGTCGATGCCGGCTGGGTCGAGCCCCTCGGGCATGGTCGTGCCCGAGACCACCCGCCGGCTGCGCGCCTCGGCGGGGTGGTCGCACTCGAAGGTCACGCCGACGACGTCCTCGCCGACGCCCAGGGCGAAGAGGATCTCGGTGGTCGAGGGCAGCAGGGAGACGATCCGCACGCGCCCACGGTAGGGGCGTCACCTAGGGTCGGCGCCGTGGAGGACCCGACGACGACCGTGCTGCTCCTCCTGGCCCTGGCCGGGCTCACGGCCGGCTTCGTCGACGCGGTGGTCGGGGGCGGGGGGCTGATCCAGCTGCCCGCCCTGCTGCTGGGCCTGCCGCAGGCCGCCCCCGTACAGGTGCTGGCCACCAACAAGCTGGCCTCCATCTGCGGCACCACCGTCAGCTCGGCGACCTACTTCCGACGGGTGCGACCCGATCCCCGGACCTTCCTGCCGCTGATGGCGCTCGCCTTCGTCGGCTCCGCGCTGGGCGCCGCGGTCGCCTCCCACGTCCCGCGCTCGGCCTTCGAGCCGATCGTGCTGGTGGCGCTGGTGCTCGTGGGCGGCTACGTCGCCTTCCGGCCGAACCTCGGCGGGGCGACGGTGCTGCGCTTCGCCGGGCACCGGCACACCGCGGCCGCCCTCGGCGTCGGCCTGGTCGTCGGCTTCTACGACGGCGTGTTGGGCCCCGGCACGGGCTCCTTCTTTGTCGTCGCCCTCGTCGCGCTGCTGGGCTACGGCTTCCTGGAGGCCTCGGCCAAGGCTCGGATGGCAAACTGGGCCACCAACCTCGCCGCGCTCGTGGTGTTCGTCCCGCAGGGGGCGGTGCTGTGGAAGGTCGGGCTGCTGATGGGTGCGGCCAACCTCGTGGGCGGGTACGTCGGGGCCCGGACGGCGGTCGCGAAGGGCTCCGGCTTCGTGCGGGTCTTCTTCCTGGTGGTCGTCGGCGCCTTCGTGGTGCGACTCGGGGGAGAGGTCGCGGGCTGGTGGTGAGCCGGTGGTGATTTACCGGGTGCCGCGCCGCGCCGCGCAGGCCGAGATCGAGGTCAAGCGCTCGCGCTTCCTGTGCACGCTGGAGCGGGTCGAGGACGAGCCGTCGGCGCGGGCCCTGGTCGACCGGCTGCGACGCGAGCACTGGGATGCACGGCACCACTGCTCCGCGTTCGTCGTCGGGACCCCTCCGGTCCCGGTGGAACGCTCCTCCGACGACGGGGAACCGGCAGGCACCGCCGGGGCGCCCATGCTCGAGGTGCTGCGCGGCGCCGGCCTCTCCGACACCGCGGTCGTCGTGACCCGCTGGTTCGGCGGGACGCTGCTGGGTGCCGGAGGACTGGTGCGCGCCTACGGCGACGCCGTGCGCGCCGCGGTCGCGCGAGCCGGGCTGCTCGAGCGCCGGCTGCGCAGCGAGGTGGCCCTCGACCTCGACCACGGCGACGCCGGCCGGGTCGAGTCGGAGCTGAGGTCGCGCGGCGTGGACGTGCTCGAGACGTCGTACGGCGCGCGGGTGCGGCTGCTGCTCGGCGTCGACCCCGAGCAGGTCGGCCGGGTCGAGGGCCTGCTGGCCGAGCTCACGTCCGGGGGCGCCGCTCCCGTCGAGGTGGGTCAGCGGTGGGTCGACGGCTCACCAGTCGTCGAGTGAGCGACGCCGCGACCGCTCCCAGAGCGTGCACGGCTTGGTCGAGTCGAGCCGACCGACGCCCGCACAGGTCGGAGGGTGGTCGGGGGCGCGCAGCTCGTCGGTGTGGATGTCGCGCTCGAGGTGCTCGCGGCGCAACCGGTAGCCGTTGAGGAAGACCTCGCAGTCGCAGAACCCGCCCACGGCCTGCATCCGGCCCTCCAGCGCGGTGGCCCGCGGGGAGCGCAGCTCCCGGAACCGACCCGTCCACCGCAGCGTCTCGTCGCACCCGTGCTCCCCGAGCATCCGCGCGACGTAGCAGAGCACGCACTCGGCCGGGTGCGGTGCCATCACCTCCGCCACCACGAGCTGGAGGTACTCCTCCGCGTCCCTGACCACCCGCTGCTGCTCCATGCTGCTCCTCCCCGTCTCCACGCACCGCGGCCCTGCACCGCCGTGGCGTCGTTCCTTCCTAGATGTTCTGCCCGGGGAGGTTGGGCACGCGGTCGATGGGTGACTTGCCTTTGAGGCTGGTGTGGCCGCGGTGGTGATTGTAGTGATGGAGCCACTCCGGGTAGGCGGACGCGCGGTCGGCTTCTGAGGTGTAGGCGCAGGCGTAGGCCCATTCCTCGAGCAGGGTGCGGTTGAAGCGTTCGACCTTGCCGTTGGTCTGGGGCCGGTAGGGGCGGGTGCGGCGGTGTTTGACGTCCTGGCCCAGGGTCGCGGCCCAGAGCCGTGATCGGTAGCAGGAGCCGTTGTCGGTCAAGACGGCGCTGACCGCGATGCCGTGCTCGGCGAAGTAGGCGCGGGCGCGTTGCCAGAACCCTGCGGCGGTCTCCTTGCGTTCGTCGGTGAGGATCTCGGAGTAGGCCAGCCGGGAGTGGTCGTCTACGGCGTGGTGGAGGTAGACGTAGCCGCGCGAGGGTGTGGCACCGGAGCGGGCGGCCCGGTCGCGTGTGGCGCCGGCGCTGCGGTCTTGGGCTGATCCGCGGCCGTGGACGCGCCAGCCGCCGCCGTCGGGGATCTTGCCGAGCTTCTTGATGTCGACGTGGACCAGATCGCCCGGTGCGGCGTGCTCGTAGCGTCGCTTGTCCCGCGAGGAGGTCTTGATCCGGGTGCCGGTGGCGGGGTCGGTCCACTTCAGCCGTGGGCAGCCGTAGCGGCGCAGGACCTGGTGGACGGTCGAGGGGTTCTGCCCGAGGTGGTAGGCGATCCGGGCCGGTCCCCAGCGCCGGGTGACTCGCAGGCTCACGATCCGACGCTCGGTTCGTCGGGGCAGCTGGTTTGGGCAGCGGTGCGGTCGTGAGGACCGGTCGACCATGCCGGCCCTGCCGGATTCGCGGTAACGCAGGGCCCAGCGGCGGGCGGTGGTGATGCTGACGGAGAACCGTTCGGCGGCACGGGCGTAGGTCCAGTCGTGGTCGACGACGAGCTGGGCCAGACGCAGTCGCCCGGCTGGGGTGAGGGTGGCGTTAGCGTGGGTCATGAAGACCTCCGTGGTGGATGTGGTTGCTGTGGTAGCTCCACACCTCACCCGGAGGTCTTCGTCATGGTCCAGCCGACCCGCCGTACCTAACGTCCGTGGTCAGAACACCTAGAGGGCGGCACCGACACTCGCTGCCGAGCCCTCGCGCGCCCTAGGGTCGGCCGCGTGAGCATCCCCACCGTCGCCGACGAGACCACCACGCTGCGCGCCTTCCTCGACCACTTCCGCGACACCCTGCGCCGCCAGTGCGCCGGCATCGGCGCGGACGGTCTGGCGTGGACACTGCCGCCGGCGACGATGACGCTCGGCGGGATGCTCAAGCACCTGACGTTCGTGGAGCAGTGGTGGTTCTCGATCGTGCTGCACGGCCACGAGCCCAGCGGGATCTGGGCGGACGTCGACTGGGAGGCCGACGAGGACTGGGACTGGCACAGCGCCGTCCACGACAGCCCCGACCAGCTGCGCACCTGGCTCGATGAAGCCATCGAGACCTCGGACCGCCTGGTCGACGAGGCGCTCGCCCGTGGGGAGGGGCTCGACGTGCTGGCCGCCCGCGAGCGGCGCGGGGGCCCGGTGTCCCTGCGCTGGATCCTCGTGCACATGGTCGAGGAGTACGCCCGGCACTGCGGCCACGCCGACCTGATCCGCGAGTCGATCGACGGCGCCACCGACCTCTAGCCGCGCCCGTGCGTGCCGAGCCGGCGTATCAATACGCCGGTTCGACGTGAAGTGCCTGCCGAGCCGGCGTATCAATACGCCGGCTCGGCGTGAAGTGCTTGCCGAGCCGGCGCGTCCTTCCGGGTCAGTCGAGCGTGAAGCCGGGCAGGTGGTCGAGCAGCATCTGCCGGAACGGCACCTCGGCCTCGAGCTGGGAGAGGATGCCCAGGCCGCCGAGCCACGTCCGGTGGATCAACAGGTACGACGGCGGCAGGTTGAGCTTCAGCCCGACCGTGTAGGCGGGCTCGCGCGGGTCGTTGATCTTCGCGAAGACCCCGCGCATCCACTCCCGCGAGAAGCGGAAGGTCTCGGTCGTGGCGGGCTCGACGAAGGGCAGCAGGTAGTCGCGCACCAGGTCGGGCTCGACCCGGATGCGGTCCTTGATGAAGCCCTCCTCGCGCAGTGCGTCCACGAGGTCCTCGCCGGAGCGGGTGGCGGCGACCGACAGCAGCCGTCCCATGGCGGGCGGGAAGCCACCGTCGAGTCGGGCGACCGCGCCGAAGTCGAGCACGCCGAGCCGGGTGGGCCCGCCGTCGACGCCCGGCACGACCCGGAAGTTGCCCGGGTGCGGGTCGGCGTGCAGCAGGCCGGTCCGCGCGGGCGCCGCCACGAGGAACCGGGTGAACAGCAGACCGAAGTGGTCGCGCTCCTCCTGGGTGCCCTGGGCGATGACGGTGGCCAGCGACGACGCCGACTCCAGCCACTCGGTGACCAGGACGGTCGGCCCCGTCGCGACGGCATCGGGCACGACGATCTGGTCGTCGCCCTCGAAGGCCTCGTGGAAGGTCCGCTGGCTGGCGGCCTCGAGCTGGTAGTCCAGCTCCTCGACGACTCGTTGCTGCAGCTCGGCCACGAGGGGCTTGATGTCGATGCCGGGGATCAGCGGCGCCACGGTCCTGCCGAGACGGCTGAGCTGGCGCAGGTCTGCCTGGAGCGCGTCGCCGGCGCCGGGGTACTGCACCTTCACGGCCACGTCGTGCTCGACCCCGTCGTCGGTGAGCCACCGGCCGCGGTGCACCTGCCCGATCGAGGCGGCCGCGGTGGGGCCGCCGTCGAGCCAGACCAGGCGCGCCTGCCAGTCCGCCCCGAGGTCGCGGGCGAGGACCTCGCGCACCGTCGCGGTCGGCATCGGGGGAGCGGCGTCCTGCAGCTTGGTCAGCTGGTCGCGGTAGGGACCGGCCAGCTCCTCGGGCAGCGCGGCCTCCAGCACCGAGAGGGCCTGGCCGAACTTCATCGCCCCGCCCTTGAGCTCGCCCAGGGTGCGGAAGACCTGCTCGGCGGTGCGCTGCTGGATCTCGCTCATCACGGCCTCGGCCGGCTTGCCACCGAGTCGCTTGCCCAGCCCGACGGCCTGGCGGCCGGCGTACCCCAGGGGCAGGCCGGCCAGCCTCGCGGTGCGCGCCATCGCCTTGCGGGGCATCTCGGTCACCCCCACATCATCTCCGACCGCCCAAGACCGCGACGGGTGACGCATCGCCGTGGGACGTCATGCGTCGCGCGGGGACGTTGCTCCCGTCCGCATGACGTCCCGGCAGGTCTCGACACATCACGACGATCTGCAGGGAATGCGCTCCCATGGCCTGCACAACGTCGTGCTGCGTGCGGTCGTGTGAGGTCAGGCGGGGAAGGCGACGCCCGTGTTGGCGTGGCAGCGGTAGCCGAACGGGTTCTTGTGGAGGTACTGCTGGTGCACGTCCTCGGCGTAGTAGTACGGCGTGTCCTCGGCGGAGCGGATCTCGGTGGTGATCGAGCCCAGCCCCCGCCGGGCCAGCTCGGCGCCGTACACCTCGGTCAGCTCGCGGGCGACGGCCTCCTGCTCCGGGGTGGTCCAGTAGATCGCCGAGCGGTACTGCGTGCCCACGTCGTTGCCCTGGCGCATGCCCTGGGTGGGGTCGTGCACCTCGAAGAAGCGCTTCACGAGGTCGGCGTAGGACACGACGGCGGGGTCGAAGACGACGCGCACGGCCTCGGTGTGGTTGGTCCGGCCCGAGCACACCTCCTCGTACGACGGGTGCGGGGTGTCGCCGCCGGCGTACCCGACCGACGTGGACCACACGCCGGGCACCTGCCAGTAGATCTCCTCGGCCCCCCAGAAGCAGCCGAGCCCGAACACCGCCACCTCGTGGCCCGCCGGTGCGGTGTCGGTGACGAGCGGCGCGTCGAGGACGGCGTGCCGCTCCGAGAGGTGCCAGGGGCGCTCGCTGCGGCCCGGCAGCGTCTGCTCGGGGGCGACGAGGGCGGTCTGCTTGCGGCCGAGGAACACGGTGACTCCTTGCGACGAGGGGCGTGGGGGACGAGCGGGCGGGGGCCGGTGTGTGGCCCTCCACGTTTGCAACAACGCTGCTCCGAGCATGTTCCCCAGGACCAAGAAAACCCGTCGGACCGAGTCGTCCGTCGGGCCACGAGACCGCTCGGGAGGCTCGATCGTGGGGATGTTGCGTCGTCGGGGGCCGATGCGCCCGGAGCCCGACCTGCCGTTGTCCACCTTCCAGGCGCGCCGGCTCTACCGGCTCGTGGCCGAGGCCTTCGGTGAGGCCGGCCTGGTGGTCGAGGTGCTCGGCGACCACGTCGTCGACGAGCGCGGCCGCGCGCACGGGCTGCGTGACCTCGCCGCCGCGTGCGCCACCGAGCCGCCCGCCGCCTGGCCGCAGGTCGTACGCCGGCACGTGCACGCCGCGGTGTCCCCGGCCCCCACGCTGGCCGACCTCGACGACGCGACCCTGGAGGCCTCCTGCGTCCTGCGGCTCCTGCCGGCCGCGCTGCTGCCGCCCGACTGGGACCCTGCCGCCGAACACGTCACCGAGGACCTCGTCTCGGTCGTGGCGATCGACCTCGGGGACCAGGCCCTGATGCCCCCGGCCGACGCGCTGCGTGAGCGCGCACCCCTGCTGCCCTGGCGCGAGCGGGCCGCCGACAACCTGCGGCACCTTGCCGACCGCCTGTCCCTGCACCACGAGGGGGTCGCCCCCGAGGGTGCGCCGGACGACGGGTTCGACGTGGTCGTGGGGGAGTCGGGCCTGGTCGCGAGCCTCGCGCTCGACGTCGACGCGCTCCTGGAGCGGCTGGGGCTGACCGACCACGGACGAGGGGTGCTGGTGGGAGCGCCGTACCGCCACCAGCTGGCGCTCCGCGTGGTCGACGGGCCCGGGGCGGTGACCGCGCTGGGGCACCTTGCCGACTACACCCGCAGCACCTACGCGGTCGCTCCCGGGCCGGTCACCCCGCTCGTCCACTGGGTGCACGAGGGCGTGTGGCGGCCGACGTCGTCGGCGCCTCCCCAGGACCCGCCGTTGGCTCGCGCGGCGCAGCAGACCAGGGCCGGTCGGGTCGCCACCGAACGCCTCCACCCCGAGGTCGCCGCGGCGCTCGGTATCTGAGACTCTCGACCGGTGAGCGAGCACCCTGCGCAGCAGCCCTACTGGTCCGACGCCGGCTTCGAGACCCGCGCCATCCACGCGGGCTACGAGCCCGACCCCAGCACCGGCGCCGTGATCCCGCCCATCTACGCCACCTCGACCTACAAGCAGGACGGCGTCGGAGGGCTGCGCGGCGGGTACGAGTACTCCCGCTCCGCCAACCCCACCCGCACCGCGCTCGAGGGCGCGCTCGCCGCGGTCGAGGGCGGCACCCACGGCTTCGCCTTCGCCAGCGGCCTGGCCGCCGAGGACACGCTGGTCCGTGCGCTGTGCGGCCCCGGCCAGCACGCCGTGATCCCCGACGACGCCTACGGCGGCACCTTCCGTCTCTTCGACAAGGTGGAGCAGGTCTGGGGCCTGGTCCACAGCCCCGCGGCGGTCTCCGACGTCGACGCGGTCCGCGCGGCCATCCGCCCCGGCGAGACCCGGCTGGTCTGGGTCGAGACCCCCACCAACCCGCTGCTCGGCATCGGTGACATCGAGGCGCTCGCCGCGGTCGCCCACGACGCGGGCGCGTTGCTGGTCGTCGACAACACCTTCGCCTCGCCGTACCTCCAGCAGCCGCTGGCCCTCGGCGCCGACGTCGTCGTGCACTCCACCACCAAGTACGTCGGAGGGCACTCCGACGTCGTCGGCGGCGCCCTCGTGGTGCGCGACGACGACCTCGCCGACCGGATCCGCTTCCACCAGAACGCCATGGGCGCGGTGGCCGGCCCGTTCGACGCCTGGCTGACCCTGCGCGGCCTGAAGACCCTCGCGGTGCGGATGGACCGGCACTGCGACAACGCCGAGCGGATCGTGGCCCACCTGCTCGACCACCCGGCCGTGGAGCAGGTCATCTACCCGGGCCTGCCCGACCACCCCGGCCACGAGGTGGCGGCACGCCAGATGAAGCGCTTCGGCGGCATGGTCTCCTTCCGCGTCAAGGGCGGTGAGGCTGCGGCCCTGGCCGTCTGCGAGCGCACCCACGTCTTCACCCTGGGGGAGTCCCTCGGCGGCGTGGAGTCCCTCATCGAGCACCCCGGTCGGATGACCCACGCGAGCGTGGCCGGCACCGACCTGGAGGTCCCCGCCGACCTGGTCCGCCTCAGCGTCGGCATCGAGTCCGTCGAGGACCTCGTGGCCGACCTGGACCAGGCGCTCTCCGCGGCCCTGCCGCGCTGAGGGGTGGGGGTGCGGTGCTCTAGGTTGAGGCGATGAGCGACGAGCAGCCGCCCCCGGGGCCGCCCGGGCCGACCGACGGCCCCCGCAGCGGGAACGGGCCCGACCGCCCCGGTGCCCCCGACCCCGAGCGGATCCGGCTGGGGGAGCGTCGTCGGCTGCGCCGCGAGCGCTCCGAGAGCGAGGCCGAGGGCCTGGCGCAGCGGCTGTTCTCCCAGTGGTCGGCGCTGCGCGACGAGCGTGAGCGACAGCTGGCTCCGCCCCAGGTCGTGGCGGTGAGCTCGATGACGCGCTCCCCGGTGCCGGTCGGCTACGACCTGGCCGCGGCCTGGGCGTGGCGCTTCCTGGTGATCGTGGGTGCCCTGGCCGTCGTGGGCTGGGTCCTGGGCTACCTCGTCGTGATCGTGGTCCCGGTGGTCGTCTCCCTGCTGATCACCGCCCTGGCGGTGCCGCTGGTCGACCGCCTGTCGGGCTGGGGCGTGCCACGGGGCCTGGCGGCGCTGCTCACGGTCGCGACGGGGATCGCCGCGGTGGTGGCGCTGCTGACCTTCGTGGGCCAGCAGGTGGCCGGGGGTGCCAGCGACCTGGCCGACTCCACCGTCGCCGGTCTCGGCGAGATCCGGCAGTGGCTCCAGGAGGGGCCGCTGCACGCCACCGACAGCCAGATCGACGGCTACATCGACCAGGCGCAGAAGGCCATCGCCGAGCGGTCCGACGAGGCCGAGATCCTCTCCCGGGTCACCGAGCTCGGGACGACGCTGACACACGTCTTCGCCGGCTTCTTCATCGTGCTCTTCTCCACCTACTTCTTCATGGCCGACGGCTCCCGCATCTGGGCGTGGATCGTGCGGTTGTCCCCGCGCTCGGCGCGGGCACGCTTCGACTCCTCCGGGCGGGTCGCGTGGATCTCGCTGCGCCAGTTCGTCCGCGCCACGGTGATCGTCGCGCTCGTCGACGCCATCGGCATCTCCATCTGGGCCGCGGTCCTGGGCCTGCCCTTCGTGGCCGCGATCGGTGTCCTGGTCTTCCTCGGTGCCTTCGTCCCGATGGTGGGTGCCACGGTGGCCGGCACCGTCGCGATCCTGGTCGCGCTGGTCGACCAGGGGCCCTGGGCGGCCCTGCTGATGCTGATCGGCGTCATCGTGGTCCAGCAGCTCGAGGGCCACGTGCTGCAGCCCTTCCTCATGGGCCGCTGGGTCTCGGTGCACCCGCTCGGCGTGATCGTCGCGATCGCGGTGGGCGTGCTGGTGGCCGGCATCGTCGGCGCGCTGGTGGCCGTCCCGCTGGCGGCCGCGCTCAACGCCGTGGGGCAGCACCTGGCGGCGTACACCGATCCGGGCGACGACCCCGTCGAGGAGCTGGACGAGGACTACGTCGAGACCGGAGGAGCGCCCACCGACCCGACCCGTGGCGAGGACGACCCCGCATGAGCCGGGTGGGGCTCGCCGAGATCGAGGCGGCGCGACTGCTCCTCGACGGCGTCGCGGTGCGCACCCCGATGGAGGAGTCGCGCTGGCTCTCGGCCGTGGCCGGCGGCGAGGTGCGGATCAAGGCGGAGAACCTCCAGCGCACCGGCTCCTTCAAGGCCCGGGGCGCCTACGTCCGGCTCTCCCGTCTCAGCGAGGCCGAGCGCGCGCGGGGCGTGGTCGCGGCCAGCGCCGGCAACCACGCCCAGGGCGTGGCGCTGGCCGCCCAGCTCGTCGGCACCCGCGCCACCGTCTTCATGCCTGAGGGCGCGCCGATCCCGAAGGAGCGCGCCACCCGCGGGTACGGCGCCGAGGTGGTCTTCACCGGCACCTACCTCGAGGACGCGCTGGTCGCGGCGCGGGAGTTCTCCGAGCGCACCGGGGCGGTGTTCATCCACCCCTTCGATCACGAGGACGTGATCGCCGGCCAGGGGACGGTCGGGCTGGAGATCCTCGAGCAGCTCCCCGAGGTGGCCAGCGTCGTGGTGCCGACCGGCGGCGGCGGGCTGCTGGCGGGCGTGGCGCTGGCGGTGAAGGCGGTGCGTCCCGACGTACGCGTCGTCGGCGTGCAGGCCAAGGACGCCGCGGCCTACCCCGGCTCGCTGGAGGCCGGGCGGCCCACCCCGCTGGAGCAGATGCGCACGATGGCCGACGGCATCGCGGTCGGGCGCCCCGGCGACCTCACCTTCGCGGCGGTGCGCGACCACGTGGACGACGTCGTGACCGTCTCGGAGGACTCCCTGGCCCGGGCGGTGCTGGCGCTGGCCGAGCGCGCCAAGCTGGTCTCCGAGCCGGCGGGCGCGGCCGCGGTGGCTGCGCTGCTCGACGACCCCAGCCGCTTCCCGACGCCGTGCGTGGCCGTCGTCTCGGGCGGGAACATCGACCCGCTGCTGCTGGGCAAGGTGATCCGTCACGGCATGGCGGCCGCGGGTCGCTACCTCAACCTGCACGTCACGATCCCCGACGTGCCCGGTGGCCTGGCGCGGCTGCTCGCCGTCGTCGGTGACTCCGGCGCCAACGTCCTCGAGGTCGCCCACGAACGGATCTCACCGTTGCTCTCGGTCGACGAGGTCGACGTCATGCTGCAGCTGGAGACGCGGGGGTCCGAGCACTCCGACGCGGTGCTCTCCGCCCTGCGCGCGCAGGGCTACCGGGTGCTGGAGTGAGGGCGGTTTCGCCACCCGGGTGGTGAACATGGCGCTGGTCGACCGGAATTCCGGTCGACCAGCGCCAGTTCCATGAGACGAGCAGGGCAGTGTCACCACCCGGGTGGTGAAACTGCCGCCGGGCTCAGCCCGTGTAGGGCTCCGCGTCGAGGACGACGACCTCGAGCGTCTTGCCGTTGGGTGCCTCGTAGGACACGGTGTCGCCGCGCTTGGCGCCGTTGATGGCAGCGCCGAGCGGGGACTGCGGGCTGTAGACGGTCAGGCCCTCGGGCTCGATCTCGCGTGCGCCGAGCAGGAACGTCTCGGCCTCGTCGTCGTCGTCGCCCACGAACTTGTAGGTCACCTTCATGCCGGGCTCGACGACACCGTCGTCGGGGGGCGTCTCGCCGACCTCGGCGCGGCGGAGCATGTCCTCGAGCTGGCGGATGCGCCCCTCGATGCGGCCCTGCTCCTCACGAGCGGCGTGGTAGCCGCCGTTCTCCTTCAGGTCGCCCTCGTCGCGGGCCGCGCTGATGCGCTCGATGACCTCCTGGCGCACGGGGCCCTTGAGGTCCTCCAGCTCGGCGACCAGCTTGTCGTGGGCCGCCTGGGTGAGCCAGATCTTCTCCTGCTGCGGGGACTGCGTCATTGGGGAACTCCTGCCATGGAGCCGCGGGACCCCGCTCCGCCTCTCGCGGTGCGGCCCGCCGGCCCGTCTCGTCACTGTCGGGTGCGAACTGTCTCGACCGCCTCCGGTCGGCTGCGAATGGCCGTACGACGGAGGTCGCGGGCCGTTTCGCGAAGCAGCCCTGCGGGACGGTCGATCGCGTCACTGTAGCAACGACCAGGCCCTCGCGCAGGTCCCTCCGCACACCCTCCGGGGTGGGGTGGCGCCGGGGCGCACCCACGAGCCGCCCGGTCGGCGCCGGTCGCGGGGGTGGCGGGTCAGCGGGGGCGCTGCTGCCCCTCCGCGGTGCAGCCGACCTTCTCCACGGCGGTGGCCCGACGCTCGGTGCGGATCGAGACGTTCAGCCGCCCCGAGGACTCGGGGGTGAAGACGGCCTCGCCGACGGCGCTCTTGTCCTCGGCCAGGGCCCGCAGCACGCACTGCACACCGGCGGCCCGGTCGCTGAGCTGCACCTGCACGTCCGCCACGACCTCGTGCTCGTCGGTCACGGTGAAGCCGACCAGCTCCGAGCGCGCCTCGGGGGTCGCGTGGCTCCAGGCGGCCCACGCGACCAGCAGGCCGGCCACGGCCGCGAGCACGACGGTCAGGACCACGGCCGTGCGACGCCGCCAGGGCGAGGGAGCGCCGTACCGCTGCGCCATGAGGTCCTGCGAGGTCACCCCCCGATGGTCCCATCCTCGCGGTCGGCGCTCGCGGGCGCCCTCCTACGATGGAGGGCATGTCGCAGGAGCCCCAGGACAGGCCGTACGCCGGTCTGCGTCTGATGCACGTCCACGCCCACCCCGACGACGAGTCGAGCAAGGGTGCCGCCTCCACCGCCCGCTACGTCGCCGAGGGCGCCGAGGTGCACGTGGTGACCTGCACCGGTGGGGAGCGGGGGTCGATCCTCAACCCGAAGATGGACCGTCCCGAGATCCTGGCCAACATCACCGAGGTGCGTCGCCAGGAGATGGAGCGCGCCCGCGACATCCTGGGCATCACCCAGCACTGGCTCGGGTTCGTCGACTCCGGCTGGCCCGACGGCGACCCGAAGCCGCCGCTGCCCGAGGGCTGTTTCGGGCTGGCGCCGCTGGAGGAGTCGGTCGCGGCGCTGGTGCGGATCGTGCGCGCCGTGCGGCCGCACGTGCTGACGACGTACGACGAGCGCGGCGGCTACCCGCACCCCGACCACATCCGCTGCCACGAGGTGTCCGTCGCCGCCTTCGAGGCCGCCGGTGACCCCGACCGGTTCCCGGAGGCGGGGGAGCCCTGGCAGCCCGCGAAGCTCTACTACCACCACTCCTTCAACCGGCCGCGGATGCAGGCGCTGCACGACGCCATGCAGCAGCACGGGCTGGAGTCGCCGTGGGAGGAGCGGCTCAAGGACTGGAAGCCCGAGCCGGAGTGGGACGCCCGGATCACCACCCGGGTGGTCTGCGACCGGTGGTTCGGCGTCCGCGACCAGGCGCTGCTGGCCCACGCCACCCAGATCGACCCCGACGGCTTCTGGTTCGCCATCCCACGAGAGCTGCAGGCCGAGGTGTGGCCCACCGAGGACTACGAGCTCGTCACGAGCCACGTCGAGGCGCCCACGCCCGAGGACGACCTCTTCGCGGGGCTGCTGGACCACCCTGACGCCACCGGTGGGAGGATCTGAGCATGTTGCTCGACGTCGTCCACTCGGTCCTCCCCCTCGTCCTCGGGCTCGTCGACGAGGTCCCGGAGGCGGAGGACGTCAAGGCCGGCTCGATCGCCTTCGTCATCTTCATCGCCGGCTTCGTGGCCGTCGGTCTGCTCGGCTGGAGCCTGGTGCGTCACCTGCGCAAGGTCGAGGACGCCCGCAAGCGCGGTGTCTTCGGCGACCAGCCGGAGTCGTCCGAGCCCTCCGACGCCGACACCCGCACCACCGACTGACCGGCCGGGGGCCGCACCTGCCCGGACCGCGGTCCGCGCAGGCGCGGCTGAGCCCGCTCAGGTGTGGGCCGGGGGCTCAGCCCCGGGCGTCACCGGGCTGCTCGGCCTGGGCGGCGACCTGGGCGCGCACGTCGTTCATGTCGAGCCCCTTGACCGCGCCGATCAGCTGGTCGAGGCCCGCCGGCGGCAGCGCACCGGGCTGGGCGAAGACCAGGATGCCCTCGCGGAAGGCCATCAGTGTCGGGATCGAGGAGATGCCAGCCGCCGAGGCGAGCTCCTGCTGCTCCTCGGTGTTCACCGACCCGAACGTGACGTCGGGGTGGGACTCGCTGGCAGCTTCGTACGTCGGGGCGAACTGCTGGCACGGGCCGCACCAGCTGGCCCAGAAGTCGACGAACAGGATGTCGTCGTCCTTCACGTGGGACTCGAAGTTCTCGGTGGTCAGCTCGATCGTGGCCATGTCACCACCGTAGCCCGCGGTCCTGAGCCGCGACCGTGGTCGGTCAGTCCTTGTCGCGGCCCTTGGACTTGTCCTTGCTCTTCCCCTTGCCCTTGCTCTTGCCGGGGGAGAGGACGCTGGGGTCGGTGACCACGGGGGAGAGCAGGTCGTCGCCCGAGTCGCCCGAGTCGCCCGAGTCGCCCGAGTCGTCCGAGTCGCCCGGGTCCTCGCTGGTCTCGTCGTCCTGGTCGTCCCCCGGTGACCCCTCCGAGTCGGTGGGGTCGTCGGCGGGGGTGGTGCTCTGCTGGACCGGCTCGGTAGGCGTGGGCTCGGGGGCGGTGCCGCCGGCGGCGAGGCCGGCCACCACGACCAGCAGGACCAGCCCGGCGACCGCACCGGCGACGCCGCGCTGGTGCGGCTCCAGGCCGCGCCAGGTGGCCAGCACCCGGCCGGGTGTCCGGGCGAGGGCGTCCCCCGCACGGTCGACGGTGGGGGCGCGGCTGCCGGCGGGAGCCGAGGCACGGGCAGGAGTCGCGGCAGCGGCGGCCGCGGGGGCGGCTGCGGCGGCCAGCGGCGCCGTGGCCACGGGCGCGGTGAGGAGCGCGGTGCGGGTGGCGCCGGCGTCGGGCGCGCCGTCGGCGAGCAGCCGGGCGACCTCGGCGGCCTCCGGGCGGGCGGCCGGGTCGGAGGCGGTCATGGCGGTCAGCAGCGTGACCCAGCCCTCGCCGAGGGTCTGGGGGACGTCGGGGTCGCGCTGCAGGCGGGCCAGTGCCGCCTCGGTGGGACTGCCGGGGAAGGCGCGGGTGCCGGTCAGCGACTCCAGCAGGACCAGGCCCAGGGAGTAGGTGTCGGCGGCCCCGGTGACGTCCTCGCCGCGGACCTGCTCGGGGGCGAGGTAGGCGGCGGTGCCGATGGCGGTGCCGGTGCGGGTGTGCCGTGCGGTGTCGCCGAGCAGCCGGGCGATGCCGAAGTCGGCCAGCTTGACCCGGCCGTCGTGGCTGAGCAGGACGTTGCCGGGCTTGACGTCACGGTGCACGACCCCGCGCTCGTGGGCGTAGGCCAGGCCTGCCGCGAGCTGGGCCCCGACGGAGGCCGCGTCCTCGGCTGGGAGCGGCCCGGAGCGCAGGGCGTCGTCGAGCGAGCGGCCCTCGACCAGCTCCATGACGAGGAAGGGACGGTCGTCGTCCTCGCCGATGCCGGCGTCGAGGACCGTCACGAGGTTGCGGTGCGAGAGCCGGGCCAGCGTGCGCGCCTCGGCCACGAACCGGTGCCGGGCGGACTCCTCGCCCGCCACGTCGCGGAGCACCTTGACCGCGACGCTGCGCTCCAGCGTGCTGTCGGTGGCGCGGTGCACGTCGGCCATGCCGCCGGAGCCCAGGAGGCCCTCGAGGACGTAGCGGTCACGCAGGGTGGCGCTCACCAGGGGACTCCTCGGTCGATGTGTCGTGGGGGACCTGAGGCCTCTACCCGCGGTCCGGCCGCTTCACACACCGACCTCGTCACACCGGAGTCGGGCAGGGGTCGCGCTCGCGTGGCTGAGCGCGGCCCATCGACCGTGCTGAGCCACACGAGAGGGTCCCCGGACGCACGTCGGCCCCGGGACCTGAGACCGGTCCCGGGGCCGCGGTGGGTGCCGCGGTGGGTGCCGCGGTGGGTACGGCGGCCCCGGCTCAGGTCCGGGCGCCGCCGTACCGCGGTGTCACTGGGCGGTGACGGGAGCGCCGTTGAGCGTGAAGACCCCGCCCGGGGTGTTGAAGGCGTTCGGCCCGGTGGGGGCGGTGTTGCCGGTGACCACCAGGTTCGTCGCGGTGATGGTGCCGGTGGAGGAGTTCCACAGGCCGCCGCCCTCCTTGGCCGCGTCGTTGCCGGTCACGGTCCCGCCGTCCCAGGTGACGGTGGCGGCGCCGGTCACGTGCAGGCCTCCACCGTTGCCGGGGGCGGCACCGGTGCCGTTGCCGGTCATGTCGACGTCGGTGACCAGCAGCGTGCCGACGTTGGACTCCACGGCGCCACCGGCGCGGGAGGAGGAGTTCGCGTCGAAGGAGGTGGCGTCGATGGTCAGCATGGCCGGGTTGGTGCCCTCGCCGTTGTTCAGCACGCCGCCGCCGGAGCCGCTGGCGCCGGTCGCGGCGTTGCCGTCGATCCGCGAGCCGGAGATGGTCATGACGCCGTCGTTGTAGACGCCGCCACCACCCTGGGTGGCGTCGTCACCGGTGGCGGTGTTGTCCTCCACCACGGTGTCGGTGATCGAGAAGGTGCCTCCGGCGGAGTTCCACAGGCCGCCGCCCTCGACCGCGGTGTTGCCGGTCACGGTGCTCTGGGAGACGTCGACGGTGCCGGCACCGGTGAGGTGCAGGCCGCCGCCGTTGCCGGGCGCCGCCCCCGCGTCGTTGCCGAGCAGGTCGGTGCGGAAGACCTCGGTCGAGCCGGCGTTGGCCTCGATGCCGCCGCCGGCGCGCTGGGCGTCGTTGCCGTCGAGCACGCTGCGGCGTACGACGAGCGAGCCTCCCTTGGTGAGGATGCCGCCGCCGGAACCGGCCGCGCCCGTGGCGCTGTTGTCGGCCAGCTCGGAGCCGAGGACCTCGGTGGTGCCGCCGTCGGAGTAGACCGCGCCGCCACCCTGGTCGGCCTCGGCACCCGAGGCGCTGTTGCCCGCCAGCGAGGAGCCGCGCACGGTCAGCGTGCCGCCCGAGGAGTTCCACAGGCCGCCGCCCTCGACGGCGGTGTTGTCGGTGACGGTGCTCTGGAGGACCTCGACGGTGCCCGCGCCGGTGAGGTGCAGGCCGCCGCCGTTGCCGGGAGCCTGGCCCGCGTCGTTGCCGCTGAGCTCGACGCCGTCCAGCGTGGTCGTGCCGACGTTGGCCTCGATCCCGCCGCCGGCGCGGTTGGCGGTGTTGCCCGAGAGCGTCGAGCGCTCGACGCTCAGCGTGCCGAGGTTGTTGAGGATGCCACCGCCGGAGCCGGCGGTGCCGGTGGCGCGGTTGCCCTCGAGCGAGGACCGGGTCACGGTCAGCGCACCGCCGTCGTTGTACAGCGCACCCCCGCCCTGGTCGGCCGCCACGCCCTCGGCGACGTTGTTCATCAGCACGGTGCGGTCCACGGTGAACGTGCCGGTGGCGGAGTTCCACAGCCCGCCGCCCTCGGCGGAGGCGGTGTTGTCGGCGACCCAGCTGCTCTGGACCGACACCGTGCCGGCGCCGGTGAGGTGGAGCCCGCCGCCGTTGCCCGGCTCGGCGCCGGTGGAGTTCTCGATGACGCGGGTCTCGATGAGGGTGGTCTCGCCCTCGACGGCCTCGATGGCGCCGCCGGCGCGGGTCGCGCTGTTGCCGCGCAGCACCGAGCCGGAGACCAGCAGGGTGCCGGCCTCGTTGGCGATGGCACCGCCCGAGGCACCGGTGCCCTCGGCGACCGAGGCGCGGATCGTGGTGCCGCGCAGCACGACCTCGCCGGCGCTGCGGATCGCGCCGCCGTTCTCGCCGGTCGGGGCCGCGCCCTTGACCAGGCGGGCCTGCTTGAGCACGAGACGACCGCCGTCGGCGACGTCGAAGACGCGGCTCGCGCCGCGGGCGTCGATGCGGTGGGCCCGGGCGTTGATCACGATGTCGCCGGTGACGTCGAGCTGGCCGCCGCGCAGCCGCACGTGGTCACGGACCTTGATCCGGGTCAGGCCCGTCGAGGCGTTGGCCTGCTCGACGGCGTCGCGCAGGTCGCTCTCGGAGTCGACCTTGACCTTGCGGGCAGCGGCGCGGGCCGCGGTGGCCCCGGCGGTGGCACCGGTGGCCGCGTCGGCCGTGGAGACGTCGACCGTGGTGAGGTCGGCAGCGGAGGCGGGGAGGGTCAGCCCGGTCCCGGCGCCGAACGCCAGGAGGGCCGCTGCGGCGCCACCGGTGACCCGGGAGCGCCTGCGGGAGGGAGCAGTCATGTCGTGATGGCCCTTCAGTCGGCGGCCGGGCGGTCCGGCCACGGGCGAGGACGCGGACGGTCCTCGTGAGTGGGTACGGCGCCGGGTCGGTGCGCGTTCATCGCCGATCGGGATCCGTCCCGATCCGGTCCTTCCGGGTGAGCGACCCATCCGGTCCCACGCGCGGTTCCGAAGGCAGGGCAGAGCCCCCTGCGAGAGGACCCCCGGTGACCGAGACCCCCGCGGCCACGACGACCACCCGGCCGGCCGCGCCCCCGGTACCGGCCGGTCTGCGCGACGAGGACGAGGTGCACGCGGCGTACCTGCTCTACGGCCCGCAGATCTTCCGCTTCGTGCTGCGCGGGCTCGACGACGCAGGAGCCGCGCAGGACGTCACGCAGGAGACCTTCCTCAAGGCGTGGCGGCGGGCCGACCTCTTCGACCCCACGCTGTCGTCGCTGCGCAGCTGGCTCTTCGGCATCGCCCGGCACGCGATGATCGACCACGCCCGCGCGGCCTCGGTCCGGCCGTGGCAGAGCCGGCTGGTCGACCCGCCGACGGCGCAGGTCGCGGGGGAGACGGTGCCCGACCCCACCGAGCGACTGGTGGGAGCATGGGTGGTGGAGGAGGCGTTGCGTCGCATCTCCGAGCACCACCGCGTGGCCATCGTCGAGACCCACCTGCGCGAACGACCCCACGACGAGGTCGCCGCCGAGCTGGGGGTCCCGGTCGGGACGCTGCGCAGCCGGGTGTTCTACGGGCTGAAGGCGCTGCGGACCGCGATGGACGAGATGGGGGTCGACCGATGACCGGACCCGACGACGCGCACCAGCGTCTGCGTGAGCTCCTGGGGGTGCACGCCCTCGGGCACCCCCTCGACCCGACCGACGAGACGGTGCTGCGGGCACACCTGGACGGCTGCCCGGCATGCCGGACCGAGCTGGAGGAGCTCGTCCCGCTGCGTGGGGCCCTCGCCGACGTCGACCCGACCCGCCTGGCGTCACCGGCCTCCCCGCCCCCGGGGCTGGGACGCGAGGTGCGCGACGCCGTCGCCGCCGAGCGCAGGCTCCAGGAGCGCGACGTGCTCGCCCGGCATCGCGACAGCCGGCTGCAGCGGCGTACCCGGTGGGTCCAGGGGATCTCGGCCGCGGCCATGGTCACCGTCCTGGTCGGCACCGGGGGCGTGCTGCTCGGGCGCGCCTCGGTGCCGGAGCCGCCCGCGGTGCCCTACGAGGCGGTGTCGCTGGAGGTCGTGGGCGACCCGGAGGTCACCGTCGCCGAGGCCGGCCTGGTGCCGCACAGCTGGGGTGTCGAGCTGCGCTTCCGGGGAGCGGGCTTCGAGGAGGGTGCGGTCTACCGCGCGGTCTTCGTCGGCCCCGACGGTGAGCAGACACCGGCGGGGGAGTTCCTCGGCACCGGCGCCCGGGAGATGACCTGCAACCTGCAGTCGGCCCTGCTGCGCGACGCCGCCACCCGCGTCGTCGTCACCGACGAGTCCGGGCAGACGGTGCTCACCGCAGCGCTGTGATCGCGCGCGTCGGTCCCGGGGAAGGTGGGACTGACATCAGTCAGACCTTGCGCTGCGCGGTCGAACCCTCGACCGCCATCTGAAAGGTGGGACTGACATCAGTCAGACCTTGCGCTGCGCGGTCGAACCTTCGACCGCCATCTGAAAGGTGGGACTGACATCAGTCAGACCTTGCGCTGCGCGGTCGAACCGTCGACCGCCATCCGAAAGGTCTGACTGACATCAGTCGAACCTTCAGCAGACCCGCAGCCGCGGGCGGGCCCGTCAGGCCATGGCGAGGGCGAGCTCGGCGACGACGTGGGTACGCCGGTCGCGTCGGTCGACGTGCCAGTGCTCGCAGACCTCGCTGACGATCATCAGGCCCCGGCCGTGGTCGGAGTCGGCGTCGGCCTCGACGGGCTCCACGGTGCCGGTGCGGCCGCCGTCGCAGACCTCGAGGACGAGGCGCTCGGGCTCCAGCGACCAGGAGACCTCGACGTGCCCCGTGGGAGTGGGACGCCCGTGGCGCACGGCGTTGGAGACCAGCTCGCTGAGCACGAGTGTCGCGTCGTAGACGACCGAGTCGCCGACGCCCTCGCGCTCGAGCAGGTCGCGCAGCCCGTGCCGGGCGACCGCGACGCTCGCGGGCTCGTGGGCCAGGCGGTGTGTCTCGTGCATGTGGACTCCCCTCTCCGACCAGCCGTATACCCAGGACTCAGCCCGCGGACACGTCCCGGAGCCGAGGAGTGCTGGTCGCCACGTCGGCGCCGGCCCGCGCCCACACGTCGTCGAGGGCGTCGTGGAAGACCGGTAGCCAGCGGGCGGCGTCCAGGACGACGGAGGCGTGGCCGCCGGGGGCGGAGAAGACCCGGGCGCCCGGGACCGCGGCCGCGAGCTTGTGCTGGCGGCGGGTGGGGATCGCGTGGTCCTTCTCGGTCACCACGACGGCCGTGGGGACGTCGACCTCGCCGATCCACGGCGCGGAGTCGAAGTGCCCGACCGCGTTGACCACCTCGGGGTAGGCCCAGCCCGAGGTGCTACGCACCTGCGCGAGCCCCCAGCTGGTCAGGTCCGTCAGGTGCACGTCGGGGGTGAGCGGCAGGCTCTGGGCGAGCTGTTCGACGCGGGCCGCGGCGTGGCGGGACACCGGGTTCATCGTGGCGGCCAGCACGGGGAAGAACAGTCGCTCGTGCACCGTCCCCTGGCCGTTGCGCGCGGTGGAGGCCAGCACCAGCCCGGCGACCCGTTCGGGGTGGCGGTGCCAGGTCTCCTGCGCGACGAAACCGCCCAGGGAGTAGCCGGCGAACACGGCCCGGTCGATGCCCAGGGCGTCGAGCACGGCCACCGCGTCGTCGGCGCAGTCCTCGATGCGGAACCGCTCGGAGACGATGCCGCGCCCGTGCCAGCGCTGGTCGAAGGCCACGACCCGGTAGCGGTCGCCGAGGGCACCCAGGACCGGGAACCAGTTGAGGTACGCCGTGCAGGCCAGCCCGTGCAGCAGGACGACGACCGGTGCGTCGGGCGTGGGCCCGGGGACGTCGACGACGAAGGTGCTGCCGCGGCCGGCCAGCCGCACGGTGCGGCCGGCCGGGACCGTCCCGGTGGGCGGCTCGGGCATCAGCCGGCGACCCAGGGCCCCCGCCGCGAGCCTCGGGACCGCCAGGCCCGAGCGGACGGCCAGGCGGGTGACCGCCCAGGTGGCGTCGCCGCCGACCTTCACCGCACGGGTGAAGGGTCGGTGGAAGAGGGGGTGGGTCATCGCGGGGTCTCCTCACGGATGGTCGCCAGCAGCTCGTCGAGCGCCGGGCGGAGCTCGGCGGTCAGCTCGTCGAGGTCGGGCAGCAGGTCGGGACAGGCCAGCAGGGTGAAGTTCATCCGGTCGACGTAGGACCAGACCGTCACGTTGAGCCCGATCCCCTCGAGGATCGGCCCGACGCTGAAGATGTCGGTCATGGGGGTGCCGTCGATGGTGACCGGGGCCCGGGGACCGGGGACGTTGGAGACCACGACGTTGACCGGGGAGGGGTGCCACCGCGCGGCGCGCAGCCAGGAGTAGAGCCGCATCACGACCGCGGCGGGGCCGGGCGGGGAGAACTCCAGCCACGCCCGCAGCATCTCCGCGCCGAGGGTCTGCTGGACCTGCTTGGCCTCGACGGTGGTGCGGTGCACGCGGTGCAGCCGCGCCACCGGGTCGGCCTGGTCGGTGCCCAGCACGGTGAAGAAGTTCGACACCAGGTTGCCGCGCAGCCGGGGCGCCTGGCCCGTGGGCTCGGTCGAGACCGGCACGGCACAGGTGAGGGTGCGCTCCGGCAGCGCGTCGCGTGTGAGCAGGTAGCGGCGCAGCGCACCCCCGACCACGCACAGCACGACGTCGTTGAGCGTCACCCCGTGCGCGGACTTGACCGCCTTCAGCTCCGCCAGCGGCAGGGACAGGGTCGAGAAGGAGCGCCGCGGCGTCAGCGCGGAGTTGAACGGCGTGGCGGGGGTGTCCAGCACGGGGCGGGGTACGTCGGTGTCGTCGGGTCGCTCCCGGCGTACCAGACGGACCAACGCCGCGACGGTGCGCGCCAGCAGCCCCGGCAGCTGCACCGCCCGGGCCACCCCGTCGCGGATCCCGAGCCAGGCCAGCTCGCGCGGCGGCGGCGTGTGGTCGTCGACCACCTGCGGCGAGGGCTGCGGTGCGCCGAGCGGGTTCTGGTCGGCGACGTTGCCGAGCATCGCGTTGGCGGCGACCCCGTCGGCGAGGGCGTGGTGGATCTTCACGACCACCGCCACTCGGCCGCCCTCGAGCCCCTCCACGAGGTGCAGCTCCCACAGGGGCACGTCGCGGTGCAGCGGGGTGCTGGCGATGCGGCCGATGACCTGGTGCAGCTCGTGCATGGTGCCGGGGTCGCGCAGGCGGTGGTGGAAGCAGTGCTGGCGCGGGTCGACCGGCCGGTCGGAGACCCACACCGGGTGGTGCAGCGCCCACGGGATCGGCTGGACCCGGCGGCGCAGCGCCGGCATCGCGTCCAACCGGAGCACCAGCCAGCGGCTCAGGGCGTCGAGGTCGATCGCCCCGCCGGGCGGGTCGAGCACCGCGATCTTGAGCGTGTGCATGTGGGTCGACGGGGTCTCCATGTAGAGGAACCCCGCGTCGATGCCGGTCATCCGCTCGACCACGGTCAGGAGCCTGCCAGACCGGGGCCGCCCGCGGTGGACGGAAGCAGGCGTTTCATCACCTTGCCGGTCGCGTTGCGCGGCAGCTCGTCGAGCAGCACCACGTCCCGGGGCACCTTGTAGCCGGCCAGCTGCGCCTTCACGTGCGCCTTGAGCCCGTCGACGTCGACCCCCGCGCCCGGCCGCAGCACGACGTACGCCGCCAGCCGCTGCCCGAACGCCTCGTCCTCGACCCCGACGACCGCGCTCTCGTGCACCTCGGGGTGGGCGTCCAGGGTCTTCTCGACCTCCAACGGGTACACGTTCTCCCCGCCCGAGACGATCATGTCGTCGTCGCGGCCGACCACGAAGAGCCGGCCGTCGGCGTCGAAGCGGCCGACGTCGCCGGAGACCATGTAGTCGCCGTGGAAGTCCTTGGTCGCCCCGGAGGTGTAGCCGGAGAACTGCGAGCCGGAGAGCACGCAGATGCGTCCGACCTCACCGGTCGGCACCTCGCGCAGGTCGTCGTCGAGCAGCCGCACGGTGGTGCCGCGCACGGGGCGCCCGGCGGTGTCGGGGGCGACGCGCAGGTCGGCCGGCGTGGCGGTGGAGATCAGGCCCGCCTCGGTGGCGTTGTAGCTGTTGCAGATGACGTCGCCGAAGCGGTCCATGAAGGCGAGGACGGCGTCGGGGCGCATCCGCGACCCGCTGGCGGTGGCGAAGCGCAGGGAGCGGCAGGGATAGCGCTCCAGCACCTCGTCGGGCAGGTCGATGATCCGCTCGAGCATCACGGGTACGACGGCGAGGCCCGTCGCGGCGTGCTCCTCGACCAGCGCGAGGGTCGCCTCGGGGTCGAAGCGTCGTCGGGTCACGACCGTGCAGGTCGTGGCGGCCGCCACGGCGAGCTGTCCGAAGCCCCACGCGTGGAACATCGGCGCCGCGACCACGACGCTCTCCTCGGCCCGCCAGGGGATCCGGTCGAACATCGCGGCCAGCGCCGCGGCCCCGCCGTCGGCCCCGCGCCGGGCGCCCTTGGGGGTGCCGGTGGTGCCGGAGGTCAGCAGGATGACCGAGCCCCTACGCGCGGCGCGGCCGGGGCGCTCGCCGGCGTGCTGCGCCACGAGGGTGTCCACCGTGGTGCGCCCGGCCAGTGCTGCGTCGTCGTCGACCCAGGCCACGACCTCGGCCACGTCCAGCCCCTCGGTCGCCACGTCCACGACGCCCTGGAACTCCTGGTCGTAGACGACCATCGCGGCCTGCTCGCGCACCAGCACGTCACGCAGCTGCGGGCCGGAGAAGGCGGTGTTGAGCAGCAGCACGTCCGAGCCGGCGCGGGTGGCGCCGGCCAGCCCGTGCACGAAGCCACGGTGGTTGCGGGCCAGCACCGCGACCGTGCGCGGCTCGCCGCCGGTCAGCGTCAGCAGCCCGACCGCGAAGGCGTCGCAGCCGGCGTCGAGCTCGGCCCACGTGAGCGCGCCCCGCTCGTCGACCAGCGCCGTGCGTCGCGGGGCCCGCGCCGCGGCCAGGGCGATGCCCGTCGTGGCGGTCACCCCCCGGCGTACGACGGCGATCATCCGCAGGTAGCGGTCGGGCCGCACCAGCGGGACCATCCCGGCGCGCTGCAGCACGCGGACCATCCACAGCGCGTCGCGCACCCGCGCCACCACGGCCGCCATCAGCCGAGCACCGGGAAGCGTCGCTCGCGGGCCAGCTCGTCCAGCGCGTCCTGCATCCGGCCGCGCACCAGCTCGTCGACCTCCGCGGGGTCGGGGTCCGGGCCGAGCGCCGCCACCGGGTCGATCGGGTCGAGCACGCGGGTGGTGATCTTGGTGGGCAGCGGCAGGTTCGGCGGGAAGGCGCCGACCAGGCCGAAGGGGAAGCCGAAGGAGATCGGGAAGTACCTGCTGCGCAACAGCTTCTCCAGGTGCAGTGCGCGGCCGATGATCTCTCCGCGGGTCAGGAAGTACTGCGCCTCCTGGCCGCCGATGCTCACGACCGGCACGATCGGCACCCCCGCACGCAGGGCGGTGCGGACGTAGCCGGTGCGGCCGGCGAAGTCGATGCGGTTGGCGACCCGCGTGGGTCGGAAGGTGTCGTAGTCGCCGCCGGGGAAGACCATCGTCACCGATCCGGCGCTCAGCACGGCGTGCGCGTGCTCGCGGTCGGCGGGCAGGAAGCCGCAGCGCTTGAAGAACGGGTCGGCGGCGCCGGTGAAGAGCATGTCGTGCGCCAGCACGTGCAGCGGCCGCTCGACGCCGAACTCGTCGGCGAACGCGACCGCCAGGATCGGCACGTCCATCGCCAGCAGGCCACCGGAGTGGTTGGAGACCATCAGCGCGCCGCCGTCGGGCACCTTCTCCATGCCGGTCACCGAGGAGCGGAACCACCCCTTCATCGCCAGCTTCAGGAGCGGCAGCAGCCTCGCGACGTACGCCGGGTCGCGCAGCTCCACGTCACGACGGGTCACCGGGGCGCTCATGCGGCCACCCGCGCCCGGCGGGCCAGCGCGGCCCGCCACGAGAAGGGCCGCCAGTCGGCGGGGTCCTGGGCCAGCCGGTCGTCGAGGACGGCCAGCGCCAGCGGGTTGGAGACCAGGCCGACGTGGCTGCTGGGCACGTCGACGTCCTCGACGGGCGCGGGGGCGTCCACGGCGTCCCCCACCCGGCAGCCGCGCCAGTGCGCGATGCCGTCGGTGCGCGACCAGATGGCCGTCAGCGGCACGTCGAGGGGTCGGCGCAGCTCGTCGATGATGTCGCGCGCACGCTCGGAGAGACCGTGCTTGGCCGCTGCCCTCTCGAACATCCCGGTGGCGCGGGTGCGCTCACCCTCGGCCCGCCACGGCGAGCCCAGGCACACCACCTGACGCACCTGCCCGGGACGGCGGTGGGCGGTCCAGCGGGCCAGCAGGCCACCGAAGCTCCAGCCCACGAGGGAGACCGGGGTGCCCGGCGCGGTCGCCGCGACCTCGTCGAAGCGCTCGAGCAACCCGTCGACGATGGTGTCGGTGAGGCCCACGTTGCGCCCGAGGCCCCAGCCGTGCGCGGCGTACCCCTGGCGGCGCAGGTGACCGCGCAGGCGCGCGGTGAGCGGGTCGTCGGCCATGAAGCCGGGGAGCACGAGCACGGGGCGCTGCTGGGCGTCCACGCTGCGACGAGGGGGGAGGACAAGGTCGCTGACCAGGGAGGTGGTCAGCTCGACCGGGAAGCGCAGCGCCTCGGCCGCGGTCAGCAGCAGGGGAGGGGCGCCGTAGCCCGCGGCCTGCGGGTCTGCGTCGTGGGCGAAGTCGTACATCGGGTGCGTCCTCCGGGGCTCGCACTGGCCGGCGGCTCGACCAGAACTAGAACGTGTTCTCACTTTACGCAAGGTCAACGATCCAGTCGCCCGGACGTGACGCACGCCCCAGTGAGGTCGCTCGGTGACCGGACCGATCGGGCGGGGACGGCCAGGAGCGGGTCAGGGGTGGGTGTCGTGCTCGTGCGCGGCATGGGTGCTGCGCTCGAACTGCAGCGTGGAGTGGGCGACGTCGAAGTCGCTGTCCAACGCCCCCTGGAGATCGTCGAGCATGGTCGCGAGATGGCCGTCGTGGAAGCAGGAGTCGTCGACCACCAGGTGGGCGGTGAGGGTCGGCAGGCCGGTGGCGACCGAGGAGACGTGCAGGTCGTGCACCGCCCGCACGTGGGGGTGGGCGAGCAGTCGCGCCCGCACGTCGGGCAGGTCCAGGCCGCGCGGCGTGGCCTCGAGCAGGACGTGGGTGGTCTCCCGGAGCAGGTGGAGCGTCCGCGGGACGATCAGCGCCACGATGAGCAGCGAGGCGATCGGGTCCGCGCGGCTCCAGCCGGCGGTGGCGACGAGGACGGCGGCCACGATCACCGCCACCGAGCCGAGGGCGTCGGCGAGGACCTCGAGGTAGGCCGCCCGCATGTTCAGGTCGTGGTGCTCGCGCCCGCCCGCGGCGAGCACCGACATCCCGACCAGGTTGCCGACCAGGCCCACGACACCGAAGACGAGCATCGCGGTGCCGGTGACCTCAGGGGGCTCGTCGAGGCGACGCACGGACTCCACGAGCACGAAACCGCCCACCGCGAGCAGCAGGCCTGCCTGGGCAGCCGCGCCGAGGACCTCGGCACGGCGCATGCCCCAGGTGTGGGTGTCGGTCGGCGGGCGACGGGAGATCGCCGCCACGACCAGGGCCATGGACAGGCCCGCGACGTCGGTGAGCATGTGCGCCGCGTCCGCGAGCAGCGCCAGGCTGCCGCTGACCCACGCGCCCACCACCTCGACGACGAGCACGGCGACGGTGAGGGCGAGCACGGCGGCCAGTCGCCGACGCGAGTCCGGCGGCGCGTGCGAGTGGCCCTGGCCCATGGGCTCAGCCTAGGTGCCAGGTAGGGGCCAGCGCCCAGGGCCGGCGCTGACGCGAGGGGAGACGTTCCCGGGGGGACGGGGCGAGGGGTGGTTCCGGGGGTGGGATGGAGCGGGGGGAGAGGCTCAGGCGACGCCGCCGGCGGAGCCGGGAGGGCTCATGGCGAACTGCATCGCACGCTCGTCGAGCAGCAGGTGGATGCGCTCCACGAGCTCCTCGCGGGAGAACGGCTTGGCCAGGAAGTCGTCGGCGCCGGCGACGTAGCCGTTGCGGATGTCCTGACGCGTGGCCAGCGCGGAGAGCATCAGCATCACCGGGCGGGTGGCGCCGGTGACGTCCTGGCAGGCGCGAAGGACCTCGAGCCCGGTCATGCCGGGCATCATGTTGTCGAGGACGACCAGGTCGTAGCCACCACGGGTGATGGCGCGCAGTGCGGCGACGCCGTCACCGACCCCCTCGACCTCGTGGCCGGCTCGTTGGACGACAAGTCGGAGCAGGAGGCGGAGGTCTTCGTCGTCCTCGGCGATCAGGATGCGTGCCATGAGTACATCATCGCCTCTCCGTCAGCGACCCTGAGGTCAAATCGGTCATACCAACCGTGAAAATCCTGTGCAGGCCGCTGGTGACTGCGCTGAGCGGTCGTGTGTCGCGTTGCGCGGTCATCCCGCTGCACGTTCCTCGCCCGGGCGGGTCAGGGAGCGCTCGTCGAGCAGCATGGCCACCCTAGCGACCAGCTCGTCGGTTGCGAAGGGCTTGGCCAGGAAGTCGTCGGCGCCCCGGACGTAGTAGGAGCGGATGTCGGCGCGGGTGGCGAGGGCCGAGATCACCAGGATCAGCGGCCGCTCGACCCTGCGCAGCAGCTGCACCGACTCCAGGACCTCGACCCCGCTCATCCGTGGCATCAGGTTGTCGAGCAGGACCACGTCGAAGGTCTCCCGCGACATCGCCTCGAGCGCCTCGACCCCGTCGCGTGCCTCGCTGACCTGGTGACCGGCGCGGTGCAGCACCAGGCGCAGGAGCAGCCGCAGGTCGGCGTCGTCCTCGGCGATCAGGATGCGGGTCACGCCCTCCTCATCGGCTCGGGGGGACCCGACTTGAGCCGGACCTGTGCGGGAGCGCCGTCATGCCGGGAGGATGTGGGCATGGACGACGCCACCGCCATCCTGCTCGGCGCGCTGATCGGTGGCCTGGTCGCAGGCGCGGTGCGGCTGCCGCCGCTCCTGGGCTTCCTGGTGGCGGGCTTCGCCCTGCACCTGCTCGGCGTCGAGCCGGTCCCCGCGCTCGACACCGCCGCGGACCTGGGGGTGACGGTGCTGCTCTTCGGCGTCGGGCTCAAGCTCGACGTGCGCACCCTGCTGCAGCGGGAGGTGTGGGCCACCGCGACGATCCACCTCGGCGCCTGGAGCCTGGTCACCGCAGCGGTCCTGGGCCTGGTGGGTCTCGTGGGCGCGGGCCTGGCGGCGGAGGCCGACCTGCGTGCCCTGCTGCTGGTGGGTCTGGCGATGTCCTTCTCCAGCACCGTCTTCGTCGTCAAGGTCCTCGAGGAGCGCAGCGCCACCCGCGCGCTGGGCGGTCGCACCGCGATCGGCGTGCTCGTGGTGCAGGACCTCGCGGCCGTGGTGTTCCTGGCGGTGTCCGGCGGCTCGGGGCCGAGCTGGTGGGCGCTGCTGCTGGTGCTGCTGCTCCCGGGCGCCTGGGTGCTGCGCCGGGTCCTGGGGGCGGTGGGGCACGACGAGCTCCTCCCGCTGCTGGGCGTGGTGCTGGCGCTCGTCCCCGGCTACGCGCTCTTCGACGCGGTCGGGCTCAAGGGCGACCTGGGTGCGCTGGTGCTGGGCATGCTGCTCTCGGGCCACCGCCGCGCCCCCGAGCTGAGCAAGAGCCTGTTCACGCTCAAGGACCTGCTGCTGGTCGCCTTCTTCGTCAGCATCGGGCTGGGCGGCCTGCCCACCCCGGGCGAGCTCGCGCTCGCCCTGATGCTGGTGGCACTGCTGCCGCTGAAGGCGCTGGCCTTCGCGGGGCTGCTGTGGCTGGCACGGCTGCGGCGGCGCACCTCGGTGCTCACCGGGGTGACCTTGGCCAACTACTCCGAGTTCGGGCTCATCGTGGTGGTGGGCGCGCCCGCCGGCTGGTTGGGGGAGGGCTGGCTGACGGTGGTGGCGACCGCGGTGGCGGCGGGGTTCGTCGTCGGCTCGCTGCCCGGCCGGCACCCGGAGTACCTCGTCCGCGCCGTGCGCCGGGTGCTGCCCGAGCGGCAGCGGTCCGACCTGCACCCCGAGGACCGGCCGCTCGACGTGGGCGACGCGCAGGCGGTCATCCTCGGCATGGGACGGGTGGGGAGCGCGGCGTACCTGCGCATGCGCGACGAGTACGGCCTGCGGGTCGTGGGCCTCGAGACGTCTCGTGAGCGCTGCGAGCGGCTGCGCGCGGCGGGCCTGGACGTCGTCGAGGGCGACGCGACCGATCCCGAGCTGTGGCAGGACCGGCCGTTGTGCCACGTGCCGATCGTGCTGCTCGCCATGCCCTTCCACGGCAACAACGTCGACACACTGCGCCAGCTGCGGGCCGGCGGGTTCTCCGGCACGGTCGCGGTCGTCGCGCAGTACGACGAGGACCTGCGCCAGGCCGAGCGCGCGGGTGCGGCCGTCGGCTTCCAGCTCTACGACGGCGCCGGTGCCGAGCTCGCCGACCGAGCGGCGCTGGCTGCCGGACTGGACACCGGACTGGACCGCTCGGGGCACGGCTCGCCGCCCGCTCGGCCGTCCACGCCCTGACCTGAGTGGTGGACAGGGCTTTGTGACCTGCGTTACACAATCGTGATCGGGAAACCTTGACGCCACAATTGCGTAAGCGGTTGCATCGGGTTTACGCAAGCATGGGTGGGGTCGACGCCGTGTCGGCCCCCAGGGAAGAGAGGGACCCGATGCGCTCACGCAAGATCCGAGTCGGAGCCGTGGCCGCGATGGCCGTGACCGGGCTCGTACTGGCCGGCTGTGCCAGCGACGACAGCACCAACGAGCCTCAGTCGGCCGGCGGCACCTGGCCGGGCGAGGGCAAGGCCGAGTGCGAGGGCCTGGACCAGCTCGCCGAGTTCGGCGACCTCACCGGCACGACGGTCGGGGTCTACACCTCGATCCTCCCGCCGGAGCAGGAGGCGCACGAGGCCTCCTACGAGCTCTTCACCACCTGCACCGGCGCCGAGGTCGACTACGACGGCTCGGACCAGTTCGAGACCCAGCTCGTGGTCCGCGTCAAGGCCGGCAACGCCCCCGACATCGCCTACATCCCGCAGCCGGGCCTGCTCCAGACCGTGGTCTCCTCGGGTGAGGTCGTCGCGGCGCCCACCCCGACCGCCGACAACGTCGATGAGTTCTTCGGCGAGGACTGGAAGGGCTACGGCACCGTCGACGGCACCTTCTACGCCGCTCCGCTCGGTGCCTCGGTGAAGTCCTTCGTGTGGTACTCCCCGAAGATGTTCTCCGACAACGGCTGGGACATCCCCGAGACCTGGGACGACATGCTCGCGCTCTCCGACGAGATCGCCGACTCCGGCATGAAGCCGTGGTGCGTGGGCATCGAGTCCGGCGAGGCCACCGGCTGGGTCGCCACCGACTGGCTGGAGGACGCCGTCTTGCGTGACGCGGGCGCCGACACCTACGACCAGTGGGTCAACCACGAGATCGCCTTCGACGACCCGGCGATCGTCGAGTCGCTCGACCGCGTCGGCGAGATCATGAAGAACCCCGACTACGTCAACGGCGGCTTCGGTGACGTGAACTCGATCGCCACCACCGCCTTCCAGGACGGCGGTCTGCCGATCCTCGACGACAAGTGCGCCATGCACCGCCAGGCGTCCTTCTACGCCGCGCAGTGGCCCGAGGGCACCAAGGTGGCCGAGGACGGCGACGTCTTCGCGTTCTACCTGCCGCCGACCAACGAGGAGAACGGCAAGCCCGTCCTCGGTGGTGGCGAGTTCGTCGCGGCGTTCTCCAACGACCCGGAGGTCCAGGCCTTCCAGACCTACCTGTCGACCGACGTGTGGGCCAACGAGAAGGCCATGGCCACCCCGGGCGGCGGCTGGGTGAGCGCCAACACCGGTCTGGACATCGCCAACCTGACCAGCCCGATCGACCAGCTGTCGGCCGAGACCTTCCAGGACCCCGAGGCGGTCTTCCGCTTCGACGGTTCCGACCAGATGCCCAGCGCCGTGGGCGCCGGCTCCTTCTGGAAGGAGATGACCGCCTGGGTGACCGGCGACAGCAGCGAGGACGCCCTCGGCAACATCGAGAGCTCCTGGCAGTGACGTGGTGACGGTGGGTGGTCGGCCTCGGTCGGCCACCCACCGTCGTCCCCGCTGCGGGGTCCGGCACCAGCCGGACCGCCGCAGCGCCCGGGGCGGCCGGCCCGCCCCGGCCCCGTCGGTCGACCTGCACGGTCGCACCGCCCCGCCGATCAGCCCGACCCGCCGACCCGCCATGGGAGAGACGCGTTGAGTACCCCCGAGAAGCTCATCCAGATGGTGATCGCCGTCGCGCTGTTCTACGGCGTGGTGGCCCTGATCCTGCTCGCCACCCAACGACTGCGCTCCCGCTCTGGTGAGCGCGTCCAGACCGCCGCCTTCCTGGCGCCCTCGCTGCTGTTGATCGGCGTCGGGCTGCTCTACCCGGCCGGTGTCACCGTCTACGACTCGCTCTTCGGTGCGGCGATCTTCGACCCGCCCTTCGTGGGCCTGGACAACTACCAGCGGCTGTTCACCGACAGCAACCAGCTCGAGGTGCTGCGCAACACCCTGTACTGGGTGGTGCTGACGCCGCTGCTCTCGACCGGCATCGGGTTGACCTACGCCGTCCTGGTCGACCGGGCCTCGTTCGAGAAGTTCGCCAAGGCCCTGCTGTTCTTGCCGATGGCGATCTCGATGGTCGGCGCGTCGATCATCTGGAAGTTCGTCTACGACTACAAGTCCGGCGAGAGCACCCAGATCGGCCTGCTCAACCAGATCCTGGACTGGCTCGGTCTGGAGACCTACAACTTCCTGCTCAACGAGCCGTGGAACACCTTCTTCCTCATCGTGATCCTGGTCTGGATCCAGGCCGGGTTCGCGATGACGCTGCTCTCGGCCTCGATCAAGGCGATCCCGGAGGACATCGTGGAGGCCGCCCGCCTCGACGGCGTCAGCGGCTGGAAGATGTTCCGCCACATCACCGTCCCGAGCATCCGGCCCACGCTGATCGTCGTGCTGACCACGATCACCATCGCGACGCTGAAGGTCTTCGACATCGTGCAGACCGCCACCGGCGGCAACTTCGGCACCAGCGTCCTGGCCTACGAGTTCTACCGACAGAGCTTCGTGGCCAACAACCCCGGCCTGGCCGCCGCGATCGCCGTGGTGATCTTCGTGCTGGTCATGCCGATCGTCATCTACAACGTCCGTCAGATGCGCAAGCTGGAGGCCCGATGACCACCACGACCCCCACCGCGCCGCCGCAGCCGAACCCGGCCGGCAACCCCAAGAAGGCCAGCGCCGCCGCCCGCGGCGCGCTGTCCAACGGCTGGGCCTCCGCCGCGGCCCTGGTGATCGCGCTGTTGTGGACCGTGCCGACCGCAGGTCTGCTGATCAGCTCCTTCCGGCCCGAGGGCGAGGTGAAGTCCAACGGCTGGTGGAACATCTTCACCGACCCCAGCTTCACCCTCGACAACTACCGCGACGTCCTGTCCGGCGGCTCGAGCGGGCTGATGACCAACCTGGTCAACTCGATCGTGATCTCGGTGCCCTCGGTGCTGATCCCGATCAGCCTGGCGACGATGGCCGCCTACGCCTTCGCCTGGATGGACTTCAAGGGTCGCGACACGCTCTTCGTGGCGGTCTTCGCGCTGCAGATCGTCCCGATCCAGGTGACCCTGGTGCCGCTGCTCTCGCTGTACGTCAACCCGCCGTTCAACCTGATGCCGCTGGCCGGCACCGACGCCCCGGGCGGCGGCTTCTACACGATCTGGCTCTCGCACAGCATCTTCGCGCTGCCGCTGGCGATCTTCTTGCTGCACAACTTCATGCGGGAGATCCCCGGCGAGCTCATCGAGTCCGCGCGCGTCGACGGGGCCGGGCACGTCCAGATCTTCACCCGGGTGATGCTCCCGTTGATGATGCCGGCCATCGCCGCGTTCGGGATCTTCCAGTTCCTGTGGGTCTGGAACGACCTGCTCGTGGCCCTGGTCTTCAGCTCCCCGCAGGCGGCGCCGATGACGGTGAAGCTGGTGAGCCTGGTCGGTGAGCGCGGTCAGGACTGGCAGCTGCTGGCCTCGGGCGCGTTCGTCTCCCTCATCATCCCGCTCATCGTCTTCCTGGCCCTGCAGCGCTACTTCGTGCGCGGCCTGCTCGCGGGCAGTGTCAAGGGGTGAGCTGACCCCGGGCCCTGCCACCAGCGCAGTCGATCCGGGCCCGGGCCGCGACCCTCGTCGCGACCCGGGCGCCGGACGCGGTCGGCTACGCGCGTGCCCGGACGGTCTCGGCCAGCCAGTGGTAGGACGCCTTGGGGGTGCGGTCCTGGGTCTCGGGGTCGATGTGCACGATCCCGAAGGTCTTCGTGTAGCCCTCGGCCCACTCGAAGTTGTCCAGCAGGGTCCACACGACGTAGGCGCGCAGGTCGGCGCCGGCGTCCCGGGCCCGCTCGGCGGCGGCCAGGTGGTCGCGCAGGTAGCCGATCCGGTCCTCGTCGCGCACCGTGCCCTCGACCACGACGGTGTCGGCGCAGGCCGCGCCGTTCTCCATGACCAGCACCGGCAGGCCGGTGCGCTCGGCGGTGGTGCGGATGAGCTCGTCCAGGCCGCTGGCGTCGATCTCCCAGCCGATGTCGGTGACCGGCTCCCGCACGACCAGCTCGAACGGAGCCACCCCGGGATAGGCGCCGCCCTCGGGGTGGTCGGCCTTCCCGACGCCCGGCAGGTCCGGACGGACGGGGGTGTAGTAGTTCAGGCCGACCCAGTCGGCCGAGCCCTGGATGCGCTCGAGGTCACCGGGACGCACCAGCTCGGCGTCGGCCAGCTCCGGCGCCACGCGCAGCAGCCCGGCGTCGTACGCGCCGTCGACCAGGGGGTCGAGCCAGACCCGGTTGCGGATCGCGTCGACGCCGTCGGCGACGTCCTGCACCTCGGGGCGCTCCGGGTCCTCCGCCCAGATGGGCGCCAGGTTGAGCACGATGCCCACGTCGACGGGGTGCTCCCCGGCGCGCAGCCGCTCGGCGGCCAGCGCATGGCCGAGCATGAGGTGGTGGGCGGCGCGGTGCGCGCGACCGCCCTCCTGACGGCCGGGGGCGTGCACCCCGGCGGCGTAGCCGAGGTAGGCCGCGCACCACGGCTCGTTGTGGGTCGCCCACAGCCCCACCCGGTCACCGAGCCGGGCGTGCACGACCTCGGCGTAGTCGGCGAAGGCCTCCGCGGTGCCGCGCTCGAGCCAGCCACCGGCGTCCTCGAGGGGCTGGGGGAGATCCCAGTGGTAGAGCGTGCCGGTGGGCTTGACCCCGCGCTCGAGCAGCGCGTCGACGAGGCGGTCGTAGTAGTCCAGCCCGCGCTGCTCGACCCGGCCGCGGCCCTCGGGGACGATCCGCGGCCAGGCGACGGAGAAGCGGTACCAGTCCAGCCCGGCGTCCGCGACCAGGTCGGCGTCCTCGGTGTAGCGGTGGTAGGAGTCGCAGGCCACCGAGCCGTCGGACCCGTCCCGGATCGTGCCCGGCCGCGCGGTGAAGGTGTCCCAGATCGAGGGCCCGCGGCCGTCGGCCGTGCTCGCGCCCTCCACCTGGTACGACGCCGTCGCGGTGCCCAGCTCCAGGCGCTCGGGCCCGGGCAGACGGGTCGGCAGGGCGGTCGGCGGGACGGGGCGTGGGCGGGTGCTCATGGAGGCAGCCTAGAGCCTGTTGTTTACCGGTCAAGTCATCGGCGCTCCCAGGCGGGGCGATGACCAGCATCCACGACCTCGCCCGCGAGACCGGCGTCTCCACCGCGACGGTCTCGCGCGCCCTGCGCGGGCTCCCGCGGGTCTCCGAGGAGACCCGCGCCAAGGTCATGGATGCCGCGCTGCGGCTGGGCTACGTCCCCTCCCCGCACGCCGTGGGTCTGGCGAGCGGGGGGCAGACCCGCACCGTGGCCATCGTGGTGCTCTTCGTGACCCGCTGGTTCTTCGCCACCGTCGTCCACGGCGCCGAGCAGGTGCTGCGCGAGCGGGGCTACGACGTGCTGCTCTACAACATCGGCGGCGACCCCGACGCACGCCGACGCGTGCTGCTCACGCAGCTGGTCACCAAGCGCGCCGACGCCCTCATCGTCGTCGGGCTGGGCCCCACGCCCGAGGAGGTGCTCTGGCTCTCCCGGCACGGCATGCCGGTCGTCACCCTCGGCTCGCGGGTGCCGGAGTGGCCGTCGGTGCGCGTCGACGACGACGCCGTCGCCCGCACCGCCGTCTCGCACCTGCTCGAGCTCGGGCACCGACGCATCGCCTACGTGGGCCAGCTCAGTGACGAGGGGCTCGACCTCGCCACGCCGCGCGCTCGCCTCGAGGGCTACCGCGCCACGCTGCGGGAGGCGGGCGTCGAGCTCGATCCCAGCCTGGAGCTGGAGGGGCGGTTCACCCTCGAGGGCGGGCACGACGCCGGCGAGGAGCTGATGCGGCGTACCGACCGGCCGACGGCGGTGTTCTGCGCCAGTGACGAGATGGCCTTCGGCGTCCTCTACGCCGCCCGCGAGGCCGGGGTGCGGGTGCCGGAGGAGCTGTCGGTGGTCGGCGTCGACGACCACGAGATGGCCCACTACGTCGGGCTGACCACCGTGCGCCAACCGGTGCTGCAGCAGGGCCGGGTCGCCGCCCGGCAGATCCTGCAGCGGTTGCAGGGCGACGACCGGGAGTACGGCCACGTCAACGAGCACGTCGAGCTCCCCACCGAGCTGGTGCTGCGCAGCTCCACCGCACCGCCGTCCTGACACCTCCTCGCGCCGGTCGACCGCCCGGCTGTGTCCCCGGCTGTGTCCTCGGCTGTGTCCCCGGGCGGTGGCAGGGTGGGGTCATGGGGACGACGGTGCGGGCCGAGCCACTGCGCTTCTACGACGGGGGAGCGGGCGAGGAGCCGCCCCGGCGCGACCGACCGCCGCGCATCGTCCTGGAGCGCCGGCTCAGCGGCGAGCAGGAGCGCTTCGTGATGCTGCGCCGGGTGGGGTACGCCGACAGGCACCTCGGCGAGCTGCTCGTGCCCGCCGACCCGGCGAGGTTCACCACCGACCTGACCTCGGTGCCCACGGTCTTCGCCTGGCTCGTGCCCCGCACCGGCCGCCACCTGCCGGCCGCCCTGGTCCACGACGCGCTGGTCGCCCACACCGGCGAGCCGGCGTACGTCTCCCGCGGCGGGCGGGTGGACCGGGTCGAGGCGGACCGCGTCTTCCGGGACGCCATGGCCGACACGGGCACCGGCGTGGTGCGCCGGTGGTTGGCGTGGAGTGCGGTCACCCTGGCCACGATCGTCGTCGCGCCCGGGGCGCAGCTGCCGTGGGGCCCCGCCGTGGGCTGGTGGCGGCGCGGTGTCGCGGTGGGCAGCCTGCTGCTGATCGGCTGGCTGGGGTGGTGCGCCAGCTGGGACCTGGTGGACCGAGGGGCGTGGTTGGCGGTGCCGGTCCCGTGGGTGCCCGAGTCCACGCTGGGCGTCGAGCTCGCGCACGGCGCGGCCGGGGCGGTCGTCGTGCCGCTGCTGCTGGGGCTGCTGTGGGGCAGGTTCCGGGTGGCCGGTGCGGTGCTGGGGGTCGGGCTGGCCCTGCTGCTGCACGTGACCGTGCTGGTGGCGGCCCTGACGCTGCTCTACCGGGCGGTCGAGGCGGTCGCGACCCGCGTGCCTCTCCTGGCCGGGGCGGTGCTGGTGGGCGGCGTCGCCGCCTCGGTGGTGCTGGTCCTCGACGCGCTCGTGTGAGCGCGGTGCGTCACCGCAGGGCGTAGGTCGCCAGCGAGACCCCGACGTAGTGGCTGACGAACGCCAGGATGGTGAAGGTGTGGAACACCTCGTGGAAGCCGAACCAGCGCGGCCACGGGTTGGGCCGCTTGAAGCCGTAGACGACGCCACCGAGGGTGTAGAGCGCGCCGCCGGCGACGACCAGGGTGAAGACCGCGATGCCCACGCCGTCACCGAGCGCGGTCGCGCCGCGGAAGAAGCCGGGGATGAAGAAGACCGCTGCCCAGCCGAGCGCGATGTAGATCGGGGTGTAGAGCCAGCGCGGCGCGTCGGTCCACAGGACGCGGAAGCCCACGCCGAGCACGGCACCGGTCCACACGACCGAGAGCAGGACGACCTGCTGGGTGCCCTCGAGCAGGATGAGCGCGAAGGGCGTGTAGGAGCCGGCGATGAGCAGGAAGATGTTGGAGTGGTCGAAGCGACGCAGGAACGCCCACGTCCGCGGTGACCACGTGCCGGTGTGGTAGATCGCGGAGACGGTGAAGAGGATGAGTGCGCTGCCCGCGAACAGCGCCGAGCCGATGCGGGTCCCAGCGGTGGGGGAGAGCGCGACCAGCACGATGCCGGCGGCCAGTGTGAGCGGTGCGGTGGCCAAGTGCAGCCAGCCGCGCAGCTTGGGCTTGATCTCGCGCAGCTCCGCGCGCAGCTCGTCCCAGTGCTCGGTGACCGAGTCGTGGAGGGAGTCCACCCTCGCGCGGACGGCATCGGGAACGTGCTGGTTCATACGCCTCAGGCTACCCGCTGGTCACGTGGCCTAACGCGCGGTGAGGTGAACCTCTCGTGACGACGGGGTCAGCGGGCATAACCTTGGCTGGTGGCGGACTGGAAGCGCGGGCTCCGAAGGGTGCTCTACCCGGCGTACGAGGCACGGCTCGTGCGGCGACTCCCCGAGAGCCTGCCGCGGCACGTCGGGGTGATGCTCGACGGCAACCGCCGCTGGGCCAGGGCCGTCGGTCGCGACACCGCCCACGGCCACCGAGCCGGCGCGGCCAACATCGAGCCGCTGCTCGGCTGGTGCGACGAGATCGGGATCGAGGTCGTCACCTTGTGGCTGCTCTCGACCGACAACCTCAACCGACCCGCGGGTGAGCTCGAGCCGCTGCTCGCGATCATCGCCGACGCCGTGGACTCCCTGGCCGACCAGCGGCGCTGGCGGCTGAACCCGGTGGGCGCGCTGGACCTGCTGCCGGCGGTCACCGCGGAGCGTCTCAAGGCCGCGGCCGAGGCGACCCGCGACGTGGACGGGATGCTGGTCAACGTCGCCGTGGCCTACGGCGGCCGCCGCGAGATCGCCGACGCGGTCCGCTCGTTGCTGACCAGCGCCGCTGCGGAGGGGATGACGCTCGAGCAGGTGGCCGCCGAGGTCGACGTCGACGCCATCTCCGAGCACCTCTACACCAGGGGCCAGCCCGACCCCGACCTCGTGATCCGCACCAGCGGGGAGCAGCGGCTCGGTGGGTTCCTGCTCTGGCAGAGCGAGAAGTCGGAGTTCTACTTCTGCGAGGCCTACTGGCCCGACTTCCGCCGCGTGGACTTCCTGCGAGCCGTGCGCGCCTACGCCCTGCGCGAGCGTCGGTTCGGCACCTGACGCGCGGATCCGGGGGCGCGGGGCGGGCGGGGGTACTCCGCATCCGATCGCACCCTCGACTCACGCTGAGGGTGCGATTTCCTGCGGAGTATCCCCGCCGGCGGCCCCATCGGTCCCAGTTGACCCACCGGCCCCAGGACCCCCGTGGAGCACCGTCGTCACGTGGGCGCCGACGCCGCTAGCGCGTCACACGGTGTTCACACCCCGCACACGGCGTGTCGACCGGATCCGGGTCGGGGGCGGCGTACGTTCGCAAGCACCGGTGAGTGGGGAAGCTCACCGCACCTGGAGGCCCGATCGTGAGCACTCACGACTGCACAGCACCGCAGGAGAACTCCTGCGGCGTGAGCGGAGGCGGGCACTCCCGTCGTCGGGCGTCCCGGTCCCACCGTGTGAACTAGGGCCGCCTCGAGGAGTGCGCGCGTCGGCCCGTGAGGGGTGAATCGTGCCGTCCCAGGCCACCACGTCGCAGCTGTCCCCCACCGCTGGCTCCACCCGGAAGAAGAAGGCCCAGGCTCCACTGGTGCGCACCTACGTGCTCGACACCAGCGTCCTGCTCTCCGACCCCGGCGCTCTGCGCCGCTTCGCCGAGCACGAGGTCGTCCTCCCCGTCGTGGTGATCACCGAGCTGGAGGGCAAGCGGCACCACCCGGAGCTGGGCTACTTCGCCCGCACCGCCCTGCGTCTGCTCGACGAGCTGCGCGTCACCCACGGCCGGCTGGACAACCCGGTGCCCGTGGGCGAGGAGGGCGGCAGCCTCCGGGTCGAGCTCAACCACACCGACCCGACGGCGCTGCCGTCGGGCTTCCGGCTCGGCGACAACGACACCCGCATCCTCGCGGTCGCCAAGAACCTCGCCGACGAGGGCGCCGCGGTCACGCTGGTCTCCAAGGACCTCCCGCTGCGGATCAAGGCCTCCGCGGTCGGCCTCGACGCCCAGGAGTACCGCGGCGAGACGACCTCCGAGTCCGACCCCGGCTACTCCGGGATGGCCGAGCTGGACGTCCTCGCCACCGACCTCGACGAGCTGTACGACGACGGGGTCATCGACCTGGTCGAGGCCCGTGACATGCCCTGCCACCAAGGCCTCGTGCTGCTCTCGGACCGCGGGACGGCGCTGGCCCGGGTGGGTGCCGACAAGCGCGTCCACCTGGTCCGCGGCGACCGGGAGGCCTTCGGCCTGCACGGCCGCTCAGCGGAGCAGCGGATCGCGCTCGAGCACCTGCTCGACCCCGAGGTCGGCATCGTCTCCCTCGGCGGCCGCGCCGGCACCGGCAAGTCCGCGATGGCGCTGTGCGCGGGACTGGAGGCGGTGATGGAGCGTCGGCAGCACAAGAAGGTCGTGGTGTTCCGTCCGCTCTTCGCCGTCGGTGGTCAGGAGCTCGGCTACCTGCCCGGCTCGGAGTCGGAGAAGATGTCGCCCTGGGCGCAGGCCGTCTTCGACACCCTCGGTGCGATGACCTCGCGCGACGTCATCGACGAGGTGCTGGACCGAGGCATGCTCGAGGTCCTGCCGCTGACCCACATCCGCGGTCGGTCGCTGCACGACTCCTTCGTGATCGTCGACGAGGCGCAGAGCCTGGAGCGCAACGTGCTGCTCACGGTGCTCTCGCGCATCGGCGCCAACTCCAAGGTCGTGCTCACCCACGACATCGCGCAGCGCGACAACCTGCGGGTCGGGCGCCACGACGGTGTCGTCGCGGTCATCGAGAAGCTCAAGGGGCACCCGCTCTTCGCCCACGTCACGCTCACGCGCTCCGAGCGGTCGCCGATCGCGGCGCTGGTGACCGAGATGCTGGAGCACATGACGGTCTGACGTCCCCTCGACGCCCCACGCACGCCGGTCCCGCCCCGGGCGGGGCCGGCGTGTGCTCGCTCACGCCCGCCGCCTGAGCCGGGAGCCCCGATTTGGGTCGTCGGGGAGGCTGGGGCATCGTGACCGTTTCGTGACCTTCGGGTCACGGTTCCCCCGTCGTCGCACCACCTGGTTGTTCCCCTGTGTCTCATCGTTCCTACACGCCCAAGCACGCCGCCCCTCGCCCCACGGGCGCCGGGCGCGCCGCCGTCCGCGCGTCGGCCCGTCGTACGACGCTGATCGCCTCGACCGTCGCGGTCTCCGCGACCGGTGCCGCCGTCGGGGCCGGTCTCCTGGTCTCGCCGGTGGAGACCATGGCCTCGGTCAGTGCCGCCGATGCCTCGCCGCTCTCGGTGGACGTCGCGCCGGCCGCTGACCGCGAGACCCGCGACGAGGACGTCTCGCGCTCCGCCGAGCGTCGCGCCGACCGACAGGAGAAGCGCGAGGCGCGCCGGGAGCGCCAGGAGCGCCTTGCGAAGCGGGAGTCCCGCGAGCAGCGGCGCGCCGAGCGGCAGGCGGCCAAGGACCCGCGGTCGGTCGCGCGCTCGCTGCTGGGGGAGTACGGCTTCGCCGACGACCAGTTCGGCTGCCTCGACGCCCTGTGGGTGAGCGAGAGCGACTGGAAGGTCGACGCCGACAACCCGACGTCCTCGGCCTACGGCATCCCGCAGGCGCTCACCGAGACCCACGACCTGCCGGCCGACTACATGACCAACGCCGAGACCCAGATCCGCTGGGGCCTGGGCTACATCGCCGACTCCTACGGCAGCCCGTGCAGCGCCTGGTACTTCAAGCAGGCCAACAACTGGTACTGAGCGGGGTCGGACACCCCGCCGGATCGGCTGGGGGCAGGGCCACGAGACGATGACCCCGTGAGCGAGTTCTTCGAGTGCGAGATCCAGTCGCGGCTGCGTGATGTCAACCTCGGCGGGCACGTCGACAACGTCGAGGCGATCCGCATCCTCGACGAGGCGCGGATCCTCTTCCTGCGCTTCGCCGACCTCGCGACCGACCACGCGCGCCCGGGACTGCTGGGCGGCGTACCCGACGGGGTGGCGGAGCTGGTCGGCTCCCAGCGCGTGGACTACCACGCCGAGATGCGCTTCGCGGCCTTCCAGTCCTTCCGGCTGCGCCTGTGGGTGCCACGCGTGGGCCGCTCGTCGTTCACCGTCGCCTCGCAGCTGCGGGTCGAGGAGGGCGGCGCCCCGGCGATCGTCGCCGAGACCACGTGCGTGCTGTGGGACCACGGGAGCCAGGGGTCCTGGGTGATGGACCAGCCGGTCCGCACCACCCTCGAGCGGTACGCCGGGGAGCCGGTCGGCCTGCGGTGAGGCGGCTCGCGCCGCCGGTCAGCGGCCCGTCATCGACTCCACGTCCAGCGCCGCGTCCAGCTCGGCCTCGGTGAGGTCGCCGCGCTCGACGTACCCCATGGCGAGCACCTGCTCGCGGATGGTGCGGCCCTCGGCCAGCGCCGCCTTGGCGACCTTGGCGGCCTCTTCGTAGCCGAGGTGCTTGTTGAGCGGGGTGACGACCGAGGGCGAGGACTCGGCGTAGGTGCGCATCCGGTCGGCGTCGGCGGTGATGCCGTCCACGCAGCGGGTCGCCAGCTCGCGGGAGGAGGCGGCGAGCAGCCGCACGGACTCCAGCACGTTGCGCGCGATCACCGGCATCGCGACGTTGAGCTCGAAGGAGCCGCTGGCACCGGCGGCGGTCACGGCGGCGTCGTTGCCGACGACCTGGAAGCACACCATCAGCGTCGCCTCGGGCAGGACCGGGTTGACCTTGCCGGGCATGATGCTCGACCCGGGCTGCAGGTCGGGGAGGTGGATCTCGGCCAGGCCGGTGGTCGGGCCCGAGGACATCCAGCGCAGGTCGTTGCAGATCTTGGTCAGCCCGACCGCGTAGGTCTTCAGGACCCCGGACAGCTCGACGAGGGAGTCGCGGGTGCCCTGGGCCTCGAAGTGGTTGCGGGCCTCGGTGAACGGCTGGCCGGTCCGCTCGCCGAGCGCCTCGATGGCGCGGGCCGCGAAGCCGTCGGGGGTGTTGATGCCGGTGCCGACGGCGGTGCCGCCGAGCGGGAGCTCGCGGACCCGGGGGAGCACGGAGTCGAGCCGCTCCGCGGCGTACCTCACGGTGGCGGCGTACCCGGAGAGCTCCTGGCCCAGCATCACCGGCGTGGCGTCCATGAGGTGGGTGCGCCCGGCCTTCACCAGCCCCGCGAACTCCTCGGCCTTCGCCTCGAGGGAGCCCGCCAGCACCTCGAGCGCGGGCAGCAGGTCGTCGACCACGCTCGTCGCCGCGGCCACGTGGATCGCGGTGGGGAAGGTGTCGTTGCTGGACTGGCTGGCGTTGACGTGGTCGTTGGGGTGCACCTCGACCCCTGCGCGGCCGGCGAGCGTCGCGACGACCTCGTTGGCGTTCATGTTGGAGCTGGTGCCCGAGCCGGTCTGGAAGACGTCGACCGGGAAGGCGTCGTCGTGCGCGCCGTCGGCCACGGCCGAGGCGGCCCGCTCGATCGCCTCGGCCTGCTCGGCCGACAGCACGCCCAGCTCGCCGTTGGCGACGGCGGCCGCGGCCTTCACGTGCCCCATCGCGTGCACCAGCGCCGGCTCGACCGGCGTGCCGCTGATGGGGAAGTTCTCCACGGCCCGCTGGGTCTGCGCGCGCCACAGGGCGTCGACGGGGACGCGGACCTCGCCCATGGAGTCGTGCTCGGTGCGGTACTCCTGCTCGCTCACGCTCCCGAACCTACGCCGCAGCGCCGGCGCGCCCCAGCCTCGTGGGGGTGGGGTGCCGAGCCGGCGTATTGATACGCCGGCTCGACGTGCTCGGAGCTCGTGCTCGGGGCTCGTACGGGTCGAGGCAGCGCTCAAGGACGGGGTACGCCGCGCCGAGACCCACCCCGTGACGATCTTCGCCCCGCCGGCACACCCGACCCCGCGCGAGCCCGATCCGTCCGCCGAGCCGCGCCCCGGCCGACTGGTGGCGCTGCGCGCCTGGGCGCCCGACGTCGCGGTCGTCGCCGTGCTGGCCTGGTGGGCGACGTACCTGACCTGGGGCACCGGTGGCCGCGAGCCGCACCTGCTGTCGGTCGCCTGCGTGCTGACCGCGCTCGCCTGGCTGGCCGTCCGCCCCGAACGCTCCCTGTCGCCCTGGGCCACGCTGCCGGCGGGTGCGCTGGCCGTCGGCGCCTGCCTCGTGGTCGCGTTCTCGCCCACGGGGTGGGCCGGTCGTGACGACGCCGCTGCCTGGGTCCTGGCGGCGGCCACCGGCCTGGTCCTGCTGGCGTGGGTGGGCGACGAGGACGAGCGCGCGCACGCCGAGGTCCGCCGCACGCTGCTCCTGGTGGCGCTGCTCGGCGCCGGCGGCGCGCAGTTCGCCGCCGGGTGGTTGCCCTGGTGGGGCGCCCAGGACCCCGAGAAGCTGTTCCAGGGCACCTTCTACTGGCACAACCAGGTCGGCATCTTCCTCGCGGCGATCGGGGTCCTCGCCCTCGCCACCGTCGTCCGCGACGGCTCCCTGGCGCTGCTGGGCTGGGTGGTCGCTCCGCTGTGCATCGCGGGCACCTTCTTCTCCACCAGCAGGGGGTCGCAGCTGTCGCTGCTGCTCGGGTTCACCCTGGTCCTGGCCCTCGTCGGCGGCCGGGCGCTCCTGCCCCGCGTCAAGGTCCTGCTCGCGGGTGCCCTGGGCGTCGCGGTCAGCGTCGTGCTCACCGGCCCGCCCTTCTTCGCCGAGCGGGTGTCCCCGACCGCCGGCACCGCCGCGCGGTCGGAGAGCTTCGTCGGCAACGGCGTCACGCGGCTCGAGGACTGGGCGGCCGCGTGGCAGGTCTTCGAGCGCTGGCCGCTCACCGGGGCCGGGTTCGACGGGTTCCGGGCCGCGACCGAGGCCGTGGGGGTGGGCGCGCGGGCCGGTCGGACGGCCTACGTCCACAACGGGTTCCTGCAGGGGCTCACGGACGGAGGCCTCCTGCTGGGCCTGCCGCTGCTGGCGGTCACGATCGTGCTCGCGGTCGCCGTGTGCCGCGGGCTGCCCGGCGTCGTACGCCGGGGGGAGGGGGTGCGCGTGGGTGCGGGAGCGGCCCTGCTGGTGCTGGTCCTGCACAGCGGCATGGACTTCGACTGGGCCTACCCCAGCCTGCTGCTGATGCCGGCGCTGGTGGCGCCGCTGGCGCTCGGACCGGTCGCGACGGCTCGACGACGCGCCGCTTGGTGGCCGATCGTGCTCGCCGTGGCCCTGCTGGCGACCGGCGCCTGGTGGGCCTGGGGCGGAGGCCTGTCGCTCAACGCCCCGCTCGGGTGACGCGCCGGGCTCGTAGGGTGCCGTCATGGCGCAGTGGCTGGAGGACCTGAGCACCCTCGAGGTGCTGCTGCTCGTGCTCGGCATCGTCATCGGCGGCTCGATCGCCTCCGCGGTCGTCGGGGGCGTGCTGGTGCGGCTGGGGATGCGTCGACCGTGGGTGGTGCGGCGGGCCAGCCGGCTGGCCTACCGGCTGCTCGAGATGGTCAAGCGACCGCTGACCATCGTGGTGCTCGACGAGGTCGTCGCGGTCATCCGCACGGGCCACTACACCCGCAACATCTCCGACGCGCTGCTGGAGAACCACGACGAGCTCAAGGACATGGTGGCCGAGAAGGTGCGCGCCGACCCCAACGTGCGCCTGGTCAGCAAGCTGCCCGGCTACGACACCGTGGTCTCGGAGGTCTCCGAGACGGTGCTGCGCGTCATCGTCGACATGCTCAGCGACCCGCGCATGGACGAGCTGGTCTCCGACCTGCTGCGCAACAACCTCGAGCAGATCCGCGTGGCGGTGCGCCAGCGCGAGCACGAGGCGCACGGGGACATGGAGCCCCCCGACCCGGTCCCCGCGGACGCCCCGCGCCCGCAGTAGGAGGCGCCGGCCCTCAGACCCGGGCCAGGTAGAGCCAGTAGGTCTCCTCGCGCTCCTGCAGCAGCACCGGGTGCGGATGCACCTCGCACTCGCCGAGGGCCTCGCGCATCGCTCGCTCCAGCGCCGGCGACTCCTGGGCCGACCACACGACCACGGCACCGCCCGGGCGCAGGGCCCGCGCCGCCGTACGCAGGAACGGGGCGCGGTAGATCGCGGCGTTCTCGTCGTGCACCAGGTAGCCGGGGCCGTTGTCGACGTCCAGCAGCACCAGGTCGTACGACGCCGGGCGGGCCTCCTCGAGGGCGGCGGCCACGTCGGCGACCACCACCGTCACCCGCTCGTCGGCCAGCAGCGTGGGGCCGTGCGGGACCGTCCCGTCCCGCATCCAGTCGACCAGCGACTGCTCGATCTCGACGACCGCGGCCCGCTCGACCCGTGGGTCGGTCAGCACCTCGCGCAACGTGAAGCCCAGGCCCAGGCCGCCCACGACGACGGCACGCGGCTGCTCCACGACCGCCAGCGCTGCCGTGGCCAGGGCCCGCTCGCTGCCGACCTCCCGGGTGTCCATGACGAACACCCCGTTGGCGCGCAGCTCCAGCACGACCGGGCCCTCGCCCTCGCGGCGCTGGCGCAGCACCAGCTCACCGCGCTCGGACTCGGCGCGGGCCACCTCGGCGTACTCGACCTCCGTGTCGGGCGCGGGCAGGGGGGAGAGGTCCGGCATGGGCTCCATGCTGCCCGGTGCCGGCGCGGGCATGCACGACGGCCGGGTGAGGGATTGGGAGGATCTGCGACCTACCGTCGGGACCATGACCGACCAGTCGCCCACCCCTGAGTCCGAGCACGACACCGCGGAGGGTCAGGTCTCCGAGGTGCAGAGCATGGACGGCGCCGACGAGCCGATCAGTGACGACCAGGCGGTCGCGGGCCAGCCCGACGGGGAGTCCGGCGAGGTCGACGAGGGCCCGACGGGCCCCAACAGCCGGGCCGGGTCCAACCGCAACTGACGCGCACCGGCGGGCACTGGTCGTACGGAGCTGCCGCTGGTCTCACGGAGTTCCGGTCGACCAGTGCCCGTTCCACCACCCGGGTGGTGAAACCGCCTCACTCCGCCGAGCGCACCCGGATCCCCGAGAGCGGCACGGTCACCGCGCCCGACGGGTCGGTGAAGAAGTCGTTGCCCTTGTCGTCGACGACGATGAACGCGGGGAAGTCCTCGACCTCGATCTTCCAGACCGCCTCCATGCCCAGCTCGGGGTACTCCAGCACCTCGACGGACTTGATGCAGTCCTGGGCCAGCCGGGCGGCGGGGCCGCCGATGGAGCCGAGGTAGAAGCCGCCGTGCTCGGCGCAGGACTCGGTGACGACCTTGGAGCGGTTGCCCTTGGCCAGCATCACCATCGAGCCGCCGGCGGCCTGGAAGGACTGCACGTAGGAGTCCATCCGCCCGGCGGTGGTGGGGCCGAACGAGCCCGACGCGTAGCCCTCGGGCGTCTTGGCCGGCCCGGCGTAGTAGACCGCGTGGTCCTTCAGGTACTGCGGCATGTCCTCGCCGGCGTCCAGGCGCTCCTGGATCTTGGCGTGGGCGATGTCGCGGGCCACGACCAGCGGGCCGGTCAGCGAGAGCCGGGTCTTGACCGGGTGCTGCGAGAGCGTCTGCAGGATCTCGGCCATCGGGCGGTTGAGGTCGACCTGCACCACGTCCCCCTCGAGCGAGGAGTCGGTGGTCTCGGGGAGGTACTTCGCCGGGTCGGTCTCGAGCTGCTCGAGGAAGACGCCGTCGGCGGTGATCTTGCCCAGCGCCTGTCGGTCGGCCGAGCACGAGACCGCGATCGCGACCGGGCAGGAGGCGCCGTGGCGCGGCAGCCGGACGACGCGGACGTCGTGGCAGAAGTACTTCCCGCCGAACTGCGCGCCGATCCCGAAGTCCTGGGTGAGCTTGAAGACCTCCTCCTCCAGCTCGAGGTCGCGGAAGCCGTGGGCGCTCATCGAGCCCTCGGTCGGGAGGTTGTCGAGGTAGTGCGCCGAGGCGTACTTCGCGGTCTTGAGGGCGAACTCCGCGCTGGTGCCGCCGATGACCACGGCCAGGTGGTACGGCGGGCAGGCGGCGGTGCCGAGGGAGCGGATCTTCTCGTCGAGGAAGCTCAGCATCCGCTTGGGGTTGAGGATCGCCTTGGTCTCCTGGAACAGGAAGGACTTGTTGGCCGACCCGCCGCCCTTGGCCATGAAGAGGAACTTGTACTCCGGTCCCTTGGGGCCCTCGGTGGTGGAGTAGATCTCGATCTGTGCCGGCAGGTTGGTGCCGGTGTTCTTCTCCTCGTACGTCGTCAGGGGAGCGAGCTGGGAGTAGCGCAGGTTCAGCTTCGTGTAGGCGTCGTAGACCCCCCGGCTGATCGCCTCGCCGTCCTCGGCGCCGGTGAGCACGCCCTCGGACTTCTTGCCCATGACGATGGCGGTGCCGGTGTCCTGGCACATCGGCAGCACCCCGCCGGCGGAGATGTTGACGTTCTTGAGCAGGTCCGTGGCCACGAACCGGTCGTTGCCCGACGCCTCGGGGTCGTCGATGATCTTGCGCAGCTGGGCCAGGTGGGCGGGCCGCAGGTAGTGGGCGATGTCGTGCATCGCCTCCGCGGTCAGGCGCCGGATCGCCTCCGGGTCGACCTTGAGGAACGTGCGCCCGTCGACCTCCACGGTCGAGACGCCCTCGGTCGTGATCAGCCGGTACGGCGTCTGGTCGGCCCCGGTGGGCAGGAGGTCGGAATAGCGGAACTCTGCTTCGCTCACGAGCGACGAGGGTACCGCCGTCCTCGTCGCGCCCGGGCCGGCGGCAGGTAGGAGGGGCGGGCTCCTCCCTTCCGGACGAGAGTGGCGACCGGGGTGTGAAAGCGCTTGCGCATCGGGTAGCGTGACACGCGTCACTTCACGACGGATCGTCCGGCACGTGCCTGCCGGTGAAGGAGATGGGAATCAATGGCGTCTGTGAGTTTCGAGAAGGCCCAGCGCTGGTACCCGGGGGCCGACGTCCCCGCCGTGCCGGGCATCGACCTGGAGATCGAGGACGGCGAGTTCATGGTGCTCGTCGGCCCCTCCGGCTGCGGCAAGTCCACGACCCTGCGCATGCTCGCGGGTCTGGAGGAGGTGAACTCGGGCACCATCAGGATCGGTGACCGCGACATCACCCACCTCCCGCCCAAGGACCGCGACATCGCGATGGTCTTCCAGAACTACGCGCTCTACCCGCACATGAGCGTCGCGGAGAACATGGGCTTCGCCCTGAAGATGGCCAAGATGCCCACCGAGGAGCGCACCAAGCGGGTCAAGGAGGCGGCGACGATGCTCGGCCTCACCGAGTTCCTCGACCGCAAGCCCAAGGCCCTCTCCGGTGGTCAGCGCCAGCGCGTGGCCATGGGTCGGGCGATCGTGCGCCAGCCGCAGGTCTTCTGCATGGACGAGCCGCTGTCCAACCTCGACGCCAAGATGCGTGTCCAGACCCGCACCGACATCGCCAAGCTCCAGCAGGACCTCGGCATCACCACCGTCTACGTCACCCACGACCAGGTCGAGGCGATGACGATGGGCGACCGGGTCGCGGTCATGAAGCTCGGAGTGCTGCAGCAGGTCGACACCCCGCTGAAGCTCTACGACAAGCCGGCCAACCTCTTCGTCGCCGGCTTCATCGGCTCCCCGCAGATGAACCTCATCGAGGCCGTCGCCAAGGACGGCAAGGCGCTGATCGGCGGGTACGAGGTGCCCGTCGACCCGGCCGCCGCCCAGAAGATGAACGGCCGCATCACCATCGGCGTGCGGCCCGAGAACTGGCGGATCGTGGGCGCGGGGGAGGGCCTGCCGGTCACCACCACCGTCGTCGAGGAGCTCGGCGCGGACGCCTACGTCTACGGCACCTCCGACGTCGAGGGCACCCCCTCGGCGCTCATCGTGCGCACGAGCGGGCGCAGCCACGGCCGCAAGGGCGAGGTCATCCACGTGACGACCGACCCCCAGCACGTGCACGTCTTCGACACCGAGACCGGCGAGCGGCTCTCGGACTGACCCCACCGGCCGGGTCGGTCCTCGGCGTACGTCGCGGACCGGCCCGGCTCAGGCGGAGCCACGGCTCACGCGCCGGCGCCGACCTCGACCGCCTCCGCGGGGATCTCACCCGCGTGCTCGCGGTCGACGGTGAGGTTCTCGCCCGTGGCGGGGTCGAAGAGGTGGATGCGCGAGGCATCCATCCAGATCTCCGCCTCGTCGCCCTCGCTGATGCGTGAGGCCCCGTCGAGGGTGACCACGAGCTGGGTGCGCAGCGACTCCCCGTCGAGGTCCTGCTCGAGCTGCTTGAGCTGCTGCTGCACCTCCTCGGGCGCCTCGAACGGGATGTAGGCGTAGGTCTCGTTGCCCAGCCACTCCACGACCTCGACGGTCGCGGTGAAGCTGGACTCCGAGCCCTGCTTGTCGGCGATCGCGGCGTCCTCGAAGTGCTCGGGGCGGATGCCGGCGATCAGCAGCCCGCGGTCCCGGGCCCGCGAGGCCTTCTCCTCGCCGATCTCCACCGAGCCGAAGGGCAGGGTGAGCCGGGTGCCCTCCACCTCGGCGGGCAGGAAGTTCATCGGCGGTGAGCCGATGAACCCGGCGACGAACAGGTTGCCCGGGTTCTCGTAGAGCTCGCGCGGCGTCGCCAGCTGCTGGAGCAGGCCGCGCTTGAGCACGGCCACCCGGTCGCCCAGGGTCATCGCCTCGGTCTGGTCGTGCGTGACGTAGACCGTGGTGATGCCCAGGCGCTTCTGCAGCCGGGAGATCTCCGTGCGCATCTGCCCGCGCAGCTTGGCGTCGAGGTTGGACAGGGGCTCGTCGAAGAGGAAGGCGTCGGCGTCCCGGACGATCGCCCGGCCCATGGCCACCCGCTGGCGCTGACCGCCCGAGAGGTTGCCGGGCTTGCGCTCGAGGTGCTCGTCGAGCTCGAGGGTCCTGGAGGCGTTGCGGACCTTCTCGTCCACCTCCTCGTCGGAGGCGCCCGCCAGCCGCAGGGGGAAGGCGATGTTCTCGTAGACCGACAGGTGGGGGTAGAGCGCGTAGTTCTGGAAGACCATGGCCAGGTTGCGCTCCCGGGGCGCGAGGTCGTTGACCTTGCGGTCCCCGATGACCATGTCGCCGGAGGTGATGTCCTCCAGCCCGACGATCATCCGCAGCAGCGTGGACTTCCCGCAGCCGGAGGGGCCGACGAGGATCACGAACTCACCGTCGGCGATCTCGATCGACACGTCGTTGACGGCCGGGAACCCGTCGCCGTACTTCTTCACGATGTTGCGGAGGCTGATGGCGGCCACGGGTCACCCCTTCACTGCGCCGGAGGTGAGGCCGGCGACGATCTTGCGCTGGAAGAACAGGACGATGAGGACGATGGGGATCGTCGCGACCACGGCGGCCGCGGCGAGCAGGGAGGCGGGCCGCTGGAACGGGTCCGGCCCCACGAAGAACGAGAGCGCCGCCGGGATCGGGCGCGCCGCCTCGGTGGAGGTCAGCGTGATGCCGAAGACGAAGTCGTTCCACGCGAAGAAGAAGGTGAGGATGGCGGCGGTGAAGACGCCGGGGGCCGCCAGCGGGACGATGACCTTGCGGAAGGCCTGCCACGACGTGGCGCCGTCGACCTGCGCCGCCTGCTCCATCTCCCACGGGATCTCGCGGAAGAACGCCGACAGGGTCCAGATCGCCAGCGGCAGCGTGAAGGACATGTAGGGCAGGATCAGCCCCGGCCAGGTGTCGTAGAGCCCGATCGTGCGCCACAGGTCGAACAGCGGGCTGACCAGGCTGACCACCGGGAACATCGCGATCGCCAGCGCCGTGGTCAGCACCATCTTCTTGCCCTTGAACTCCAGACGGGCGATCGCGTACGCCGCCAGCGTGGCGATCACGACCGACAGCACGGTCGCGATCAGGCTGATGCCGATGGAGTTGATGATCGCCCGGCGGAACTGGTCGTCCTCCCAGACCGCGCGGTAGTTCTCCAGCCCGGCGAAGGAGTCCAGGGGCAGGAAGCCCGGGTCGGACCCGTTGGACACCGCGGCCTGGCTCTTGAACGACAGCGAGAGGATCCAGGCGACCGGCAGCAGGCACCATGCCAGCACCAGCGCCACCCCGACGCCCAGTCCGATCTTCTGCTTCAGCTCGTTCACGGGTGCCTCACTCTCCTCGGGCCTGGGCGAGGTCGACGCGGAAGAGCTTCACGATCGTGAAGGCCACCAGCAGCACCGAGAGGAACAGCAGCACCGCCAGCGCCGAGCCCATCCCGAGCTGGAACTGCTCGATGCTCTGCCGGTAGGTCAGGAAGGAGATCGACTCGGTGCCCTCGGCCCCGGCCGTCATCACGAAGATGTTGTCGAAGATCCGGTAGGCGTCCAGGGCCCGGAAGAGCACCGCCACCATGATCGCCGCCCGCATGTTCGGGATGACGACCTTCCACATCCGCTGCCACCAGGTGGCGCCGTCGACCTTCGCCGCCTCCACCATGTCCTCGCTGACCTGCGCCAGCCCGGCGAGCAGCAGCAGGGACATGAACGGCGTGGTCTTCCAGATCTCCGAGACCATGATCGCGATGACTGCCGGCACCGTGTCGCCGAACCAGTTGAAGTCGGCGTCGATGAACGGCAACCAGCCGTTGACGAAGCCGTTCTGGTAGGTGAAGGCGAACTGCCAGGCGAAGCCCGAGACGACGGTGATGATGCCGTAGGGGATGAGGATCGAGGTCCGGATCAGGCCGCGGGCGAAGATCACCCGGTGCATGACCAGCGCGAAGGCGAAGCCGATGACCAGCTCGATCGCGACGGTCACGACCATGTAGAGCACCGTCACCCCGATGTCGCGCCAGAACAGCTGGTCGGTCAGGGCTGTGACGTAGTTGGAGAACCCGATGAGCTCGCGCTCGTCCGGGGCCGTGAGCGAGTAGCTGTAGAAGGAGAGGTAGAGCGCGCGCAGGATCGGGAACGCGGTGACGATCAGCATGACGACGACCGCGGGCGCCACCAGGCGCTGGCCGAGCCGGTTCTCGTGGCGGACCCGCTCGCTGACCTCGGGTGGGACGTCCCCGGCGTCGGTCTGGGGTGTGGCGACGACGGAGGTCACAGCAGGGCCTTCCCTTCGAGCACGGCCCGGAGGTACTCCTCGGACTCGGCGGGCGTGGAGCGCGGGTCCACCTCGGTCGGTGAGTGCCAGGTCGCCTGGATCGCCCCGGAGACCGTCGCGTAGAACGCGCTCTTCGGGCGCGGTCCGCCCTCGTCGACGCTGGTGCGGAACAGCTCGAGCAGGTCGGATGGGTAGGCGTCGGCGAGCCGCGGCGCGTCGTACCCGCTCTGGGTGGCCGGCATCAGGCCGTCGGTGACCGCCAGCTCGACCTGGTGCTCGACGCTGGTGATGCAGGCGACGGCCTCGCGGGCGAAGTCTGGATAGGCGGTGAACGCGCCGACGCCCACGTCGATGCCGCCTACGGGCGGTGCAGAGGGCCGGTCCGGCACCGTGCGCGGGTAGCGCGCCCAGGCGAGGTCCTCGAACTGCTCGCGGGTGTAGTCGTTGGCGTCGGAGGGCTCGTAGTTCTTGTAGACGAACGTCCAGTTGGTCATGAACTCGCCCGGGCTGTCGGAGCCGAACATGTAGGCCAGCGCCGTGCCCTCGTTGGAGACCGACAGGTCGCCCTGCGCGGCGTCGGAGCTCGCCAGCGCCTCGATCACCCGCGCCGCCTCGGTGGCGGCCTCGGAGTCGAGGGTGACCTCGGCGTCCCGGCCGTCCTGGGGGTTCTCCAGGACCTGGCCGCCGGCGCCCAGGATCAGCGCGTTGATCCACACGACGTAGGCCTCGTACTTGTTGGCCTGCACGCCCACGGTCGCGCCGTCGACCGACGCGGCCGCGTCGATGACCTGCTCCCACGTCACCGGGCCGCCCATGTCCAGGCCGGCCTCCTGGGCCAGGGAGCGGCGGTACCAGAGCACCTGGGTGTTGGCCCACAGGGGAGCGGCGTAGACGCCCTCGTCCCACCGGACCGTCTCGGCGATGCCCTCGAGGGTGTCGTCGGTGACGGTGTCCTCCGGCAGCTCCAGCAGCCAGCCGGCGTTGGCGAACTCGGGGACGAAGACCGGGTCGAGGTTCATCAGGTCGGTCTGGGCGTCCTCGGCGGCGAGCCGACGGGCGAGCTGGACCCGCTGGTCGGTGGCGCTGGTGGGCAGCAGCCGGGTCTGGATGTCGTAGTCCTCGGTGCTGCAGGCCTCGGCGATCGCGTCGAGGGTCTCCTGGCCGTCCGGGTTGAGGTACCACGTCAGCGTGGGCTTCCCCGAGGACCCGCAGGCGGCCAGGGCGGCGAGCAGCCCGAGACAGGCCACCGCCACGCCGACCCGGGTGCGCCGGGGCGTCGCCGCGACCGGTGTGCGCGGCCTCGTTGCCGGTGTCATGACACCGGTCTAGGCCATCGCGGCGTCCCGGCGCCTCACCCCCCTGCGCGGGTCGCCCGGTCGGCCGTACGCCGGATGGCGGCGGCGAAGGTGTCGAAGAGCTCCTCGGGCAGGTCGTGCCCCATCCCGTCGACGAGGACGAGCTCGGCACCGGGGATCGCCGCCGCGGTGGCCCGGCCGCCGGAGACGTGGACCATCCGGTCGGCCAGCCCGTGCACGACCAGGCTGGGCACCCGCAGCCCGCGCAGGCGCGGCTCGCGGTCGGGCTGGGTCAGGATGGCCACCATCTGCCGCAGCGTGCCCGCGGCGCTGACCCCGTGGTCCCAGGTCTCCTCGGCGCGGACGCGGTTCTCCTCGGCGGCGACCGGGTAGGCCGGGGAGCCGAGCAGCGACCACATCCGCATGCTCTGCGCGACGTACGCCTCGCGGCCGGTGCGGCCCCCGGTGAGCAGGGGCGGCAGCAGCGACGGGTGCTGCCAGCCGACGGTGCGCCGGCCGGTGGTCGACATGATCGACGTCATCGACCGCACCCGCGGCTGGGCCGCCAGTGCCATGGTCTGCACGATCATCCCGCCCATGGAGATGCCGGCGACGTGCGCGGACTCGATGCCGAGGTGGTCCAGGAGGCCGAAGCCGTCGGCGGCCATGTCGTCGAGGGAGTACGGCGCGCGCACCGGCAGCCCGGTGAAGGCCCGCACCAGCGTGCCCCGCGTGACCCTCCCGGGCACCCGGCTGGACCGGCCGGCGTCACGGTTGTCGAAGCGGATCACGTGGAAGCCCTCGTCGGCGAGGCGACGGCACAGCACGTCGTCCCACCACGTGAGCGGCCCGCCGAGACCCATCACGAGCAGCAACGGCTCCCCGTCGGGGTCGCCGAAGGTCTGGTAGCACAGCTCGACGCCGGTGCTGACGGGCGCTCGGAGCAGGTCGGTGACCGGATGGGTCATGGGGCCAGTAGACCGTACGGGCCATCTGTGGACCACAGGTGTCCGTTTCGACGTGTCTCACCTCACAGGAGGAGTTACGACGTCGTAACGTTGAAGGATGAACAAGAACCCGGTCGCATCCTTCCTGCTGCCCGACGACTTCCGTCGCCCGCCGCTGGTCCGGATGCTGCACGAGGGTCGCATCGTCGGCGAGGCGTCACGGCACGCCGTCCGTGGCCTGTCGGCGGTGCGCACGCGTGCGCCGTACGCCGGCGGGTCGACCAGTCGCGACGCCGACCCGGTGCTGCTCGTGCCCGGGTTCATGGCCGGCGACTACACGCTGGCGGCGCTGGCGCGCCGGCTGCGCCGCGAGGGGCACCGCACCTACCGGGCCGGGATCCCGCTGGCCAACATGGGCTGCACCCTCGACACCGCCGAGATGATCGAGTCGCGGCTCGAGGCGATCGTCGCCCGTCGTGAGCAGCGCGTGCAGATCGTCGGGCACAGCCTGGGCGGCATGCTCGCCCGCGGCGTCGCCGCCCGACGGCCCGACCTGGTCAGCGGCATCGTGACGATGGGCAGCCCGGTGCTCGCGCCCGGCGCCCACCACCGCTCGCTCACGGTCTTCGTCCTCGGCCTCGTGGCGATGTCGAAGGTCGGCGTCAGCGGCGTCATGAACGAGACCTGCGTGGGTGGGGAGTGCGCGCTGGAGTCCTTCCAGGAGTGCCAGGTCGCCCTGCCCGCCGAGGTCTCCTTCACCGCCATCTACTCCCGCAACGACGGGATCGTCGACTGGCGCGCCTGCCTGGACCCGGCCGCCGCCCACGTCGAGGTCAAGGCCTCCCACATCGGCATGGCCGTGGACCCCCGGGTCGGCGACCAGGTGCTCTCGGCCCTGCGCAGCCACCGCGAGGAGTCCGTCGCGGCCTCGACGCTGCGGGTCGCCACCGCCTGAGGGTCGCCGAGCCGGCGCATCCTTCCGGAAAGGTTGCGCCGCCTCGACCCTGCTCGACCCCCTCGACGCCGCCGGCGAAGCGGGTCAGCGGTCGAAGTCGACCGCGGAGTAGGCGCGCAGCTTCGACAGCTTGTGCTCGGAGCGGATGGTGCGGATCGTGCCGCTGCGCGAGCGCATCACCAGGCTGTGGGTGCTGACGGAGTTGGCGCTGTAGCGCACACCCTCGAGCAGCTCGCCGTCGGTGATGCCGGTGGCGACGAAGAAGCAGTCGTCGCCGGTCACGAGGGTGTCGGTGTCGAGCACCGCGTCGAGGTCGTGGCCGGCGTCGATGGCGCGCTGGCGCTCCTCGTCGTCGGTGGGCCACAGCCGCCCCTGGATCACGCCGCCCATCGACTTCATCGCGCAGGCGGTGATGATGCCCTCGGGCGTGCCGCCGATGCCGAGCAGCATGTCCACGCCGGTGTCGGGGCGGGCGGCCATGATCGCGCCGGCCACGTCGCCGTCGGTGATGAACTTGATCATCGCGCCGGTCTCGCGGATCTCCTCGGCCAGCTGCTCGTGGCGGGGACGGTCGAGCAGGACGACCTTGACGTCCTCGGGGCGCTTGCCCTTGGCCTTGGCGACGGCCGCGACGTTCTCGGCGACCGAGGCGCGGATGTCCACGACGTCGGCGGCCTCGGGGCCGGTGACGAGCTTCTCCATGTAGAACACCGCCGACGGGTCGTACATCGAGCCGCGCGGGGACACTGCGAGCACCGAGACGGCGTTGGTCATGCCCTTGGCGGTCAGGGTGGTCCCGTCGATGGGGTCGACCGCGACGTCGCACTCGGGACCGGTGCCGTCGCCGACCTCCTCGCCGTTGAACAGCATCGGCGCGTTGTCCTTCTCGCCCTCGCCGATCACGACGGTGCCGCGCATGCCGATGGTGGAGATGAGCACCCGCATGGCGTTGACCGCCACGCCGTCGGCGCCGTTCTTGTCGCCGCGGCCGACCCAGCGTCCGGCGGCCATGGCGGCTGCTTCGGTGACGCGCACCAGCTCCAGCGCGAGGTTGCGGTCAGGGGACTGCGGGGCGACCTGGAGGCCGTCGGGCTCGCTCATGGGCGCATGGTATCGGTCGTCGTCGCGGTGGCCTTCACGGTCAGCCAGACCTCTCGACCCGCGGTCAGCCCCAGGTCCACGGCCGCGGCCGGGGTGACGTCGGCGAGCAGCTCCGGCCCGGCGTCGGTGACGACCAGCAGCCGCAGCGCGTCCCCGTGCGGGGTCGTGCCGGCGACCCGGCCGCGCCACGTGAGCCGCGCGGACCCCTCGGGCCGGGTCAGGGAGACGGTCACGGCGCTGGGCGGGAAGCTGCGGCGTACGTCGCGGTCGCGGTCGGCCACGACGTTGAGCCCCACCAGCCGGGCCACGTGCTCGGTACGGGGGCGCGCCGCGACCTCGCGAGGGGTGCCCGTCTGGGCGACCTCGCCGCCGTCGAGGACCACCACCCGGTCGGCCAGGGTGAGCGCGTCGAGGGCGTCGTGGGTCACCAGCAGCGTCACCCCCGGGTACGACGCCAGGTGCTCGGCCAGCGAGATCCGCAACGACGTCGCCACACCCACGTCGAGCCCCGCGAACGGCTCGTCCAGCAGCAGCACGGCAGGGTCGGTGACGAGCGCGCGGGCGAGGGCGACCCGCTGCGCCTGCCCGCCGGAGAGCTCGTGGGGACGTCGGCGGCCGAGGTCGCCGACGCCGAGCCGGTCGAGCCACTCCTGGGCACGGGCCCGGGCCGGGCCGGGGCGTGCGCCGCGGGCGCGGAGCCCGAAGGCGACGTTCTCGAGGGCGCTGAGGTGGGGGAACAGGGAGCGGTCCTGCGGCACGAGGCCGACGCCGCGCTCGCGGACGGGGAGCGGGGGAGCGTTCCAGTCGCGGCCGTCGACGGTGATCCGCCCGGCGACGGGCAGCAGGCCGGCGACGGCGGAGAGCAGCGTGCTCTTGCCGGCGCCGTTGGGGCCGATGACCGCGACGACCTCGCCGCGGCCGGTCCCGAGCGCGGCGGTGAGCCGGCCGGGGACCCGCACGTCGAGGTCAAGCCCCTCCCGGTGGTAGCTCACGGGGTCACCAGCCAGCGTCGACGCAGCCCGACGAGGACCCCGATCGAGACCACGAGCAGCAGCATCGAGAGCGTGCGCGCGGCGGCCGGGTCGGCCTGCAGCGTGGTGTAGATCAGCGACGGCATCGTCTGGGTGCTGCCGGGGAAGTTGCCGGCGAAGGTGATCGTCGCGCCGAACTCACCCAGGCTGCGCGCCCACGCCAGCACGCACCCGGCGGCCAGGCCCGGCAGCGCCAAGGGCAGCGTGACCCGCCGGAATGTGGTCCAGCGGTCCGCGCCCAGCGTCGCGGCCACGACGTCGAAGCGCTCGCCCGCGGTGCGCAGCGCCCCCTCGACGCTGAGCACGAAGAACGGCAACGAGACGAACGTGTGCGCCAGCACCACCGCGGCCGTCGTGTAGGGGATCGTCCACCCGGTCGCGGCCAGCAGCGGCGCCCCGACCAGCCCGTTGCGGCCCAGCGCCGCCACGAGCGCGACGCCCGCGACGACCGGAGGCAGCACCAGCGGGACCGCCACCAGCCCCCGCAGGAGTCGGCGCCCCGGGAACTCCACCCGCGCCAGCAGCCAGGCCAGCGGCGTCCCCAGCAGCACGCAGAGCCCGACGGTGAGGGCGGAGGTCAGGGCGGAGAGCCAGAGCGCGTCGCGGACGGCGGGGTCGGCCAGCTGGGTGCCGAGGTCGCGCCACGGGGTGTCGAGGACCAGGGCGACCAGCGGCACGACGAGCAGGGCGGCGCCGAGCGACCCCGGCAGCAGCAGGAGGAGCGGCGGCCGACCGAGCGAGGGCGCGCGCGACGGCGTACTGGCGGAGGTCACGGCAGCGCGAACCCCGCGGCGTCGAGGACGTCCCTCCCGACCTCGGAGAGCAGCAGCTCCACGAACTCCTCCGCCAGGCCGGGCTCCCGCGCCTGGTCCAGCACGGCCGCCGGGTAGGTGGTGGTGAACGCGTCCGCGCCCGGGATGGCGAGGGTCGCCACGGCGGGCCCGGCGCTGACGGCGTCGGTCGCGTAGACGACCCCCGCGTCGGCCTCGTCGGCGACCACCTTCGCGAGCACCGCCTTGACGTCGACCTCGAGGCTGACCGGCTGCGCGTCGACCTGCTGGTCGGCGGCGAGCGCCACCCACAGGGCGCCGCAGGGGGCGGTCGGGACGCACGCGACGTACGACGCCCTGCCGCTCGCCACGTCGTCGAACCCGTCCACCTCGGCGCGCCCGTCGGCCGGTGCGACCAGGACCAGCGAGTTGCTGGCGAAGGTCCGCGGCTCGGTGGCCAGCGCCTCCCGGGCCAGGTCCATGGTGCGCTCGTCGGCGGTCGCCAGCACGTCGGCGGGCGCACCCTCGAGGGCCTGCTGGGCCAAGGTGGCAGAGGAGTCGAAGGCCAGCCGCACCGTGACGCCGGTGTGCTCGGCCTCGAACTCCTCGGCGAGCGCGGTGAAGGTCTCGGTCAGCGACGCCGCGGCCAGCACCGTCAGGGTCTGCTCGTCGTCCTCGCCCCCGCACCCGCTCAGCGCGAGCGTGCCGACGATGGCCAGTGCCACGACCACTCGTTGGGCGGGCCCCTGCGGGTGGTCGAGCAGTGAGGAGCGCCAGCGACGAGCGGGCCCCTGGTGGTGGTCGAGCAGTGAGGAGCGCCAGCGACGAGCGGGCCCCTGGTGGTGGTCGAGCAGTGAGGAGCGCCAGCGACGAGCGGGCCCCTGGTGGTGGTCGAGCAGTGAGGAGCGCCAGCGACGAGCGGGCCCCTGGTGGTGGTCGAGCAGTGAGGAGCGCCAGCGACGAGCGGGCGTCGAGACCACCCCGTCACGAGACCTCACGGCAGCTCCACCACGACGTTGGTCGACTTCACCGAGGCCACGACGCGTGAGCCGGGCTCGAGCCCGAGCTCCTCGGCCGCCTCCGTCGACATCAGGGACACCAGTCGGTAGGGACCGCAGACCATGTCGACCTGCGCCATGACGGTATCCTTCTTGACGGCGGTGACGATGCCGACGAGGCGGTTGCGGGCGCTGACGGCTGCCCCGCGCCCGGGATCGGGGGTGCTGGCCAGGTCCGCGGCGAACGCGGCGAGGGCGGGGCCCGGGACGACGGTGCGGCCGTCCTCCTGCGCGGCCGGCAGCCGGCCGGCGTCGACCCACCGGCGCAGGGTGTCGTCGCTGACGCCGAGGAGCTCGGCGGCCTCCGCGATCCGGTACGTGGTCACCGCCCCAGCATGCCGCATCTGCGTCAAGAATTGCCATGCCAGTCCGCATCTGCGGAGAGACGATGGCTGCTCGAGGGTCGTCACCGGTCACCTGTGAGGATGTCGCCGTGAGCCAGACGAGTCCTCCCGCCGGTCGGCCCGGTGGCTACAACCGCTCCTTCGGCGGCCTGGTCGGCGCGATGATCGTCATGGTGGTCGCCGTGGTGCTGATCTGGCTGGCGCTGGGGCTCTTCCGTGACGAGGCGGAGTTCGAACCCGCACCGATCGACTACGACGCCTCGATGACCGCGCTCGCGGAGAACGGCGCCGCCCTCGCCTACCCCGAGACGCTGCCTGAGGGCTGGCGCGTCAACAACCTCGCGTACGACCCGGCGGACCCCTCGTTCTCGCTGGCGCTGCTCACCGCCGACGAGAGGTTCGTGGGCGTCTACCACGGTCGCGAGGACCTCGACGAGCTGCTCGAGCGACTCGTCGACGACGCCGTGAGCGAGGACGGGTCGGTGGAGCTGACCGACGGGGACGGCGAGTCGGGTCAGTGGCAGGTCTTCGGCGACGAGGGCGGCGACACGGCGTACGTCCGGGTCGGCGAGCAGCGCCGCGACCCGGTGGTGACCATCGTCTACGGCTCGGCCCCCGACGAGGACCTGCGCGAGGTCGTGGGCTCGCTGCTCACCGTCGGGTGAGCACCGCCTGATCCCGCCGGCCGCTGCGCCGTCAGCGAAATCGGTGGCCCCGGACGGCCGCCGCGCCTAGGTTGCGCCGGTGACCTCGTCCCGGACGGCGCCGCTCCGGGTGCCCGCCTTCCGCTGGTTCTTCCTCGGCCAGCTGGTCAACTCCGCGGGCAGCTCGATGTCCGGCATCGCGCTGGCCTTCGCGGTGCTGGCGATCAGCGACTCGCCAGCAGCCCTCGGTGCGGTGCTGGCGGGATGGACCGTCCCCATGGTCGCCTTCATGCTGCTGGGCGGCGCCCTCGCCGACCGGATGCCGCGCGGCCTGGTGCTGCGCGGCTGCAACCTGGTCGAGGCGGTGGCCCAGACGATGACCGCGGTGCTGGTGATCACGGGGTACGCCGAGATCTGGCACCTCGTCGTGCTCCAGCTGGTCAGCGGGACCGCGTCGGCCGTGAGCTATCCCGCGGAGCACGGGATGGTGCCGGTGCTGCTGCCGCGCGAGCTGCGCCAGGCGGGCTACCTGTTGATGTCGCAGTCGCGCAGCGCCACCACGATCGGCGGCCCCGCCCTGGCCGGTCTGCTGGTCGCCACCGCGGGGCCGGGCTACGCCCTGGCGATCGACGCGGCGACGTTCTTCGTCGCGGCCGGCTTCCTGACCCTGATGCGACTGCCTCCGGGGGAGCGCCCCGACCGTCAGGACAGCGTCCTCGGTGACCTGCGGGCCGGGTGGTCCTTCGCCCGGGAGCTGGGCTGGGTGATCCCGGCCTCGAGCTGCGCCCTGGTCTTCAACGCCCTCTTCGCAGGTGCGGTCGGGGTGCTCGGCCCGACCATCGCCGAGGACACGATCGGCAGCGAGGGCTGGGGCCTGGCTCAGTCCGCGCAGGCGGTCGGCGTGTTCGTGATGGCCCTGTCGCTCTCGCGGGTCGTGATCAGACGACCGATGGTCGTGATCATGGTGGCCTTCGCGGCGATGGGGCTCCCGATGCTGGTCCTGGGGACGTCGGTGGACCTGCTGCTGCTCTCCGTCGCCTTCGCCGGCACCGGCGCGTCCCTGAGCGTGCTGGACCTCGCCTGGAACATGACGGTGCAGGAGAAGGTGCCCGAGGAGATGCTGTCGCGCATCCAGTCGATCGACGGTTTCTTCTCCTTCGTCGGGATGCCGGTGGGACAGCTGCTCGTGGGGCCCCTGGCCCTGGCGCTGGGCACGCGCAGCGTCGAGCTCGGCTGTGCGGCGCTGTGCGTGCTGGTGGCGGTCGTCGCGCTGAGCCGACCCGTCATCGCCGGGGTCCGCCTGGACGCACCCGCCGCCGCTGCGTCGAGCTGACCGGGACCGTCGGTCGGTCCGGTCAGTCGGCGTCGGCCTCGAGCACCTTGTCGAGGCGCTCCCGGGCGCCGTCGAGCCAGCGCTGGCAGACCCGGGCGAGCTGCTCGCCGCGCTCCCACAGGGCCAGCGACTCCTCGAGCGTGGTGCCGCCGGCCTCGAGGCGACGGACGACGTCGACGAGCTCCTCGCGGGCCTCCTCGTAGGAGGTGGACTCCTGCCCGGTGCTCCCGGTCTGCTCAGTCATCGGTCTCCTCGGTGCTCTGCGGGTCTGTCTGCGGGTCGGTGGGAAGTGGGTCGGGCTCGGTGCCGTCTGCGGTGGCGCGCACCCGGCCGTCGGCGACCCGGACGCTCAGCGCGGCGCCGGCCGCGACGCCGGCCACGGAGGTGAGCACGTGCCCCTGGTCGTCCTGGAGGACGGCGTACCCACGGCGCAGCGTCTCCAGCGGCGACAGGGCGCGGGCCCGGGCACGCTGGTGGGCGACGTCGTCGGCGGCCCGGTCGAGGCGGTGGCCGAAGGTACGCCGGACGCGCTCGCGCAGCAGCCGCAGCTCGTCCACGCGCTGGGCCACGAGGCTGCGCGGGTCGGCGAGGGCGGGGCGCGACCGGAGGCCGTCGAGCAGGTGCTGCTCGCGGTCGAGGTGGGAGCGCACCAGCGTCCGCAGCCGCTCCTGCGCCCACTCGACCCCGCGCAGCTCCTCGGCGACGTCGGGGACGACCAGCTTGGCGGCGTCGGTGGGGGTCGAGGCACGCACGTCGGCGACCAGGTCGAGGAGCGGGGCGTCCTGCTCGTGGCCGATCGCGGAGACGACCGGGGTGGTCATCGCGAACACGACGCGGACCAGGCCCTCGTCGGAGAAGGGCAGCAGGTCCTCGACCGACCCGCCTCCGCGTGCGACCACCACGACGTCGACGTCGGGGCGACGGTCGAGCCGCTCGAGCGCCTCGATGACCTCGCCGGCGCAGCGCGGGCCCTGCATCGAGGACCCGACGACCTCGAACTCGACGGCCGGCCAGCGGCGGCGCGCGTTCTCCAGGACGTCGCGCTCGGCGGCACTGCCGGGGGAGGTCACCAGGCCGACGCGCTGCGGCAGGAAGGGCAGGTCGCGCTTGCGGTCGGCGGCGAAGAGCCCCTCCGCGGCCAGCAGCTGCCGACGCTGCTCGAGCCGGGCGAGCAGCTCGCCGAGCCCGACCATCCGGATCTCGCGGGCCTGCAGCGAGAGCGTGCCGCGGTTGGCGTAGTAGGAGGGCTTGGCGTGCACGACGATGCTCGCGCCCTCCACGAGCGGGGTGGGCAGGGAGTCGACGTAGGTGCGGGCGGCGGTCACGGTGACCGAGATGTCGGCCACGGTGTCGCGCAGGGTGAGGAAGACCGTGGCCATGCCGGGACGCCGGTTGAGCTGGGCCACCTGGCCCTCGACCCACACCGCTCCCAGGCGGTCGATCCACCCGCCGATGGCGTTGGCGACCGTGCGCACCGCGACCGGCGCGGTGGGGGAGGTCTCCAGGGCCATGCGGCGAGGTTAGAGGAGTGCGCCGACGCCCGTACGATGGCAGGCATGACGACCGACATGGGCATGCCCCCGGTGCTGACCCCCGACGAGGCCGACAAGGCGGTGCTGCTGGCCGCGCCGCGCGGCTACTGCGCCGGCGTCGACCGCGCCGTCGTGACCGTGGAGCAGGCGTTGGACCTCTACGGCGCCCCTGTCTACGTCCGCAAGCAGATCGTGCACAACAAGCACGTCGTGGCCGACCTGGAGGCGCGTGGCGCCATCTTCGTCGAGGAGCTCGACGAGGTGCCGGCCGGTGAGACCGTCGTCTTCTCCGCCCACGGCGTGAGCCCGGCCGTGCACGCCCAGGCCGCGGAGCGCGAGCTGAAGACCATCGACGCGACCTGCCCGCTGGTGACCAAGGTCCACCACGAGGCCAAGCGGTTCGCCAACGACGACTACGACATCCTGCTCATCGGCCACGCCGGGCACGAGGAGGTCGAGGGCACCGCGGGCGAGGCCCCCGAGCACATCCAGCTCGTCGAGGGCCCGTGGGACGTCGACAAGATCGAGGTCCGCGACCCCGCGAAGGTCGCCTGGCTCTCCCAGACCACGCTGTCGGTCGACGAGACGCTGGAGACCGTCGCGGCCATCCGCGAGCGGTTCCCGCTGCTGCTCGACCCGCCCAGCGACGACATCTGCTACGCCACCCAGAACCGCCAGCTCGCGGTCAAGGAGATCGCCCAGGACGCCGACCTGGTGATCGTCGTCGGCTCCGGCAACTCCTCCAACTCCGTGCGCCTGGTCGAGGTCGCCCTCGAGGCGGGCGCCAAGTCGTCGTACCGCGTCGACGATGCCTCGGAGATCGACGAGGCCTGGCTCGACGGGGTCCGCACCGTCTCGGTGACCTCGGGCGCGAGCGTGCCCGAGGCGCTGGTGCAGGGGGTGCTGGAGTTCCTCGCCGAGCGCGGCTACCCCGACGCCAAGGCCGTGCAGAGCGCCGAGGAGTCGCTGATCTTCGCCCTGCCCAAGGAGCTGCGCCGCGACCTCAAGGCCGCCGCCGCAGCCGCCCAGGGCTGACGGCGCGGCTGGCGCACAGGACCCGTCATGGCCCGCTACCTCGACCTCCACCCCGTCGACCCGCAACCGCGGCTGGTCGGCCAGATCGTGGCCGCGCTGCGCGACGACGACGCCCTGATCGCCTACCCGACCGACTCGGGCTACGCGCTGGGCTGCCGGGTCGGCAACCGCGACGGCCGCGACCGGATCCTGAAGATCCGCGGCCTCGACGACCGGCACCACTTCACCCTGGTCTGCGCCGACTTCGGCCAGCTCGGCCAGCTGGTGCACGTCGACAACGCGGCGTTCCGCACGATCCGCTCGTGCACCCCGGGGCCCTACACGTTCATCCTCCCCGGCACCCCCGAGGTGCCGCGGCGGCTGCTGCACCCGAAGAAGAAGACCGTCGGCGTGCGCATTCCCGACCACCGCGTCGTCTCAGCGATCCTCGCCGAGCTCGGTGAGCCGCTGCTGTCGAGCTCGCTGATCCTGCCGGGGGAGACCGAGCCGCGCACGATGGGCTGGGAGATCAAGGAGGACCTCGAGCACCAGGTCGACATCGTCATCGAGGCCGGGGAGACCCCCGCCGAGCCGACGACGGTCGTCGACTGGTCCGACGGGGCTCCCGAGGTGCTGCGGCACGGAGCCGGGGACTCTTCTCGCTTCGAGTGAGCAGCTGCCCGCGAGGGACGAGCGGGCGGCGTCGCGAACGAAGGTCGAGCAAGCGGCACGGCTGAGCCCGCGAAGCCGTGACCCGCGGGTCGAGACCCGGTGAGGTTCGCGCCGACGGTGCCCCCACTCCAGCCCTCAGCCCGTCGACCGGTCCCGCTCGACCGGCTGCTCCTCGCGCTCGAGGGATCGCTCGAAGGACCGTTCGACGGCCCGCAGCTCGACGGTCCGCGGGGCCGGCAGGTCCTCGTCGGTGACCGAGAGCTCGGTGAAGCGGCGCGCCGAGACCAGCACCCGTGACTCCAGGGAGCCCATCGCCTGGTTGTAGTGGCCGACGGCGGCGTTGAGCGAGCGGCCGACGTTGTCGAGGTGCCGGTCGAGCACCTGCAGCCGCTGGTGGAGGTCGACCCCGAGCCGGTGGATCGCGCGGGCCTGCTCGGCCAGCGCCTCGTGCTGCCACCCCTGCGCCACGGTGCGCAGCAGTGCGATGAGCGTGGTGGGGGAGGCGAGCACGACCTGGCGGGTGGCGGCGTGCTCGAGCAGGGACGGGTCGGCCTCGAGCGCCGCGGAGAGGAACGACTCGGCCGGCACGAAGAGCACGACGAACTCCGGTGCTCCCTCCAGTGCCTTCCAGTAGGCCTTCGAGCCGAGCTGGTCGACGTGGGTGCGCACCTGGCGGGCGTGCCGGGTGAGGTGGTGGTCGCGCTCGGCGTCGTCGGTGGCCGCGGCCGCGTCGAGGAACGCGTCGAGCGGCACCTTGGCGTCGACCACGACGTCGCGGCCCCCGGCCAGGTGCACCACGAGGTCGGGGCGCTGGGCGCCGTCGTCGAGGCGCACCTGCTCGGAGAAGTCGCACCGGTCCACCAGTCCGGCCAGCTCGACGGTGCGGCGCAGGTGCAGCTCGCCCCAGCGGCCGCGCACCTGCGGGCGGCGCAGCGCGGTCGTCAGCTGCTGGGTCTCGCGGCGCAGGCCGTCGGCCGAGCGGCGTACGTCGTCGACCTGCTGGTGCAGCTGGCCCTGCCAGGAGACCCGGGCGTGCTCGAGGTCGCGCAGGGTGTCGTGGAGCCGGTCGAGCCCCTCGAGCACCTCGGTGTCGCGCGCCTCCCCGCCGGCACCGGTGCCGAGGGACCCACCGTGAAGGGGGCGTCGCAGCACCCCGAGGGCCAGGCCGAGCGCGAGACCGAGGCCGATGCCCACGAGCAGCACCAGCAGCAGCGCGAGGGTGGTGGAGAGGCTCATGCGACCAGGGTGACGGCCAGCACCGACAGTCGACTCCCGACGCGCGGGTCAGGCGAGGTCGAGCCAGTCCACCAGCCATCGGCGGATCGAGGCGAGGCACTGATCCTCCACGACACCGATCGGGGAGTCGAGACGGGACCGGCTGATCGTGCGCGGCTGCTCGGTCATCGCGACGCCGGCAGGGAGGCCGTCCCCGCTGAGGGGGACGTGGTGGGGCCAGCCGCGATCAGTGCGCGACACGGGGACCACGATGACGAGGGTGTCGACGGTGTCGAGGTGGCCTGCGGACGAGACGACCACGACCGGTCGTCGCCCCGCCTGCTCACGCCCCACCGATGGATCCAGCCACGCCCAGACGACGGAGCCGGGCCTCATGTCAGGCACCGAGGTCGGCGTCCAGCCACTCGCGGGTCTCATCCTCGTAGCTGCGCATGTCTGCGTCGGAGGTGCGCGCCATCGCCTCGCGCACCGCCTGGAACCGGAGCTCACGGTCGCCAGCGTCGGCGAGCCGGGTCAGGTGCTCGCCGAGGGTGCGGTTGTTGCGCGCCGCCTGCGCCTTGAGGCGGTCGCGAGTCTCGCGTGAGACCTTGATCGTCGTGGCGGTCATACCCGGAGTATACCGACGCCGCCTCGCAGGGCCCGTGCGCTCAGACCAGGTCGACCACGACCGGGGCGTGGTCCGACGGGGCGCCTGCGCCCTGGGCGGGGTCGCGCTCGTCGCGGTCGATGAAGGCGCCGGTGACGCGCTGCGCCAGGGCGGGGGAGCCGAGGACGAAGTCGATCTTCAGACCGCGGTCGCGCTCGAAGCGCTGACGGTAGTAGTCCCAGTAGGTGTAGCCGGGGGCGTGCTCGCGGGTGACCTCGGACCAGCCGTCGTCGAGGAAGCCCTGGAACGCGGCACGCTCGGGCGGGGTGACGTGGGTGCTGGTGCGGAACTGCGTGACGTCGAAGACGTCGTCGTCGGTGGGGCAGATGTTCCAGTCGCCCACCAGGGCGGTCGGGGTGTCGAGCCAGCCGGCCGACGCCGTACGCAACCGGGCGAGCCAGTCGAGCTTGTAGCCGTAGTGGGGGTCGTCGGGCTTGCGGCCGTTGGGGACGTAGAGGCTCCAGATGCGTACGCCGCCGCAGGTCGCGCCGAGGGCACGTGCCTCCGCAGCGACCGGGTCGCCGAAGCCGGGCATCTCCGGGAAGCCGACGGTGACGTCCTCGAGGCCGACGCGGCTGATCAGCGCGACGCCGTTCCACTGGTTGTAGCCGACGGCGGCGACGTCGTACCCGCGCGACTGCAGCCCCATCAGCGGCAGCTGCTCCTCGCGGGCCTTGGTCTCCTGCACGGCCAGCACGTCGACGTCGTGCCGGTCGAGGAAGGCCTCGACGCGGTCGATGCGGGTGCGGAGGGAGTTGACGTTCCAGGTGGCGATGCGCACCGCGCCATCCTGGCTCATCTTCTCGCAGTGCAAGAACCTGACCCTGCCCACCTCTGGTCGGCCCGGGGGGATCGCGGGTTCACTCGCTCGCACCCATCCACCACTCGGGAGGAAGCACCCCATGCCCCACCGCACCACCGGCGCCCTGGCGGCCACCGCCGCCCTCGCCGTCTCGCTCGGCTGCTCGATGCTCGGCGCCACCACCGCCACCGCCGCCACCGAGGACTCCTCGTCCGTGCCGACCTACCAGCAGTTCCGCGACTCGACGTTCGTCGACACCGACGGGCAGTACGTCGTCAACGGCGACGAGCCGGTGGCCGACAACGGCAAGCTGCGGCAGTTCTTCGACGACATGGTGGGCGACAAGCACACCGGCCGGACGATGGAGGACGGCCTCATCGTCAACACCGTCTCCGGCAGGGACGACAAGTGGAGCGCCTCCCAGGTCGGGGACCTCACCTACTGCGTCTCGACGAAGTTCGGTTCCGACTACTCCGCGATGGTCAGCGCGATGGCCAGCGGCGCCGGGCAGTGGGAGGCCGCCTCGTCGGCGATCGACTTCGTGCACGTGGCGAGCCAGGACTCCAGCTGCACGACCCGCAACAACAGCGTGCTGTTCTCGGTGGAGCCGGTGAACACCACGCAGTACATCGCCCGGGCGTTCTTCCCCAGCACGCCCAAGCGCTCGCGCAACGTGCTGGTCGACGACTCGATCTGGACCTCGGGGTCGTGGAGCCCGTCGAACATCCTGGCCCACGAGCTGGGCCACACCCTGGGCTTCCGCCACGAGCACACCCGCCCGGAGTCGGGCACCTGCTTCGAGGACAACAACTGGCGGCCGCTGACGGCCTACGACTCGGCGTCGATCATGCACTACCCGCAGTGCAACGGGTCCTCCTCCGACCTGAGCATGACCACGGCCGACCGCCAGGGCGCAGCAGCGCTCTACGGCTCCTGACGGCCCGCTGCTGATTGGGGAGGGCCACGGGCGCGGGCCTAGACTCGCCGCCCGTGGCTCTCACCATCGGCATCGTCGGACTGCCCAACGCCGGCAAGTCCACCCTCTTCAACGCCCTGACCAAGAACGACGTGCTCGCGGCGAACTACCCGTTCGCCACCATCGAGCCCAACGTCGGCGTCGTCGGGGTGCCGGACTCGCGGCTGCCGCGGCTCGCCGAGATCTTCGGCTCCGAGCGGATCCTCCCGGCCACCGTCGAGTTCGTCGACATCGCCGGCATCGTGCGCGGCGCCTCCCAGGGCGAGGGCCTGGGCAACAAGTTCCTCTCCCACATCCGCGAGTCCGCAGCGATCTGCCAGGTGACCCGCGTCTTCCGCGACGAGGACGTCACCCACGTCGACGGCGAGGTCAACCCCGGCAACGACATCTCCACCATCCAGACCGAGCTGATCCTCGCCGACCTCGAGACCGTCGAGCGCGCGATCGTGCGGCTGGAGAAGGAGTCGCGCAAGGTCAAGGACCTCGTCGCGAACCTCGAGGCGACCAAGGTCGCCAAGGAGGCCCTCGAGGGCGGTACGCCGGTGATCGACCTGATCACGGCCGGCAAGGTCGACGGGGCGCTGCTGCGCGAGCTGTCGCTGCTGACGGCCAAGCCCTTCATCTACGTCTTCAACTGCGACTCCGACGAGCTGGCCGACGAGGACCTCAAGGCCAAGATGCGCGACCTCGTGGCCCCGGCCGAGGCCATCTTCCTCGACGCGAAGTTCGAGTCCGAGCTCGTCGAGCTCGACGAGGAGGAGGCCGCGGAGTTCCTCGCCGAGGCCGGCGTCACCGAGCCCGGCCTGGAGGTCCTGGCCCGGGTCGGCTTCGACACCCTCGGCCTGCAGACCTACCTCACCGCCGGCCCCAAGGAATCGCGCGCCTGGACGATCCGCAAGGGCGACACCGCCCCGCAGGCCGCCGGCGTCATCCACACCGACTTCGAGAAGGGCTTCATCAAGGCCGAGATCGTCTCCTTCGACGACCTCGTCGCCGCGGGCTCGATGGCCAAGGCCAAGGAGGCCGGCAAGGTCCGCATGGAGGGCAAGGACTACGTCATGGCCGACGGCGACGTGGTGGAGTTCCGCTTCAACGTCTGAGCAAGGCGTGCCCTGTCCGCTGTTGACGGGGAACTCTGGATGGATGTTGTGGGCTCAGCGTACTTCGGGGCTCCGACATTGCGGGTCCGTCACGCGTCCGCATGACGGTGCGCTACTCGCACTCCCTTATCGCCAACTCTGTGTGGACTTTCCACCGCGCCAAATGTGAAATCTGCGGCCAGACGCTTGATACGCGTTCCGCAGTAGGCCTCGTCAATCTGGATAGTGCGCACGTGAGGCACATGCGAGCATGCGGCCATGGGTGGCGCAGATAGAGACTCGGTGCTCGCAGTCGGGACAACGGTTGACCTTGGTGTCCCGGATGACCGAGCCACGGTGTGGTTCGGTGAGACGCCGAAGGCAGAGGGAGCGTGGAGCGGGAACCGCGTGCTCTACCTCAAGGAGAACCCTGCGTTCGAGTTGAGCTTCTGGTGCGGGACCTGCGCCTTCCTGTTCCAGCGCAAGGAGGGAGCCAATCAGACGGTGTCGTTGGAGGAGTTCCAGACCCGACTTGCTGAGGGGTTGAGCGAGGTGGACTCGGACATCGTCCGCACGTTCGGCGGCTTGCTGGGAGCCGACTCCTACGTCCCGCTTCTCCTGCGTGTGTCGCCGACGCTTGTGCAGCCCATGGGAGAGCACGACTACTTCAGTCGGGAGCAAGTGGCCACGTGGGGTCTCAACGGCTTCTGGGGGCTGCCTGAGTATCCGAGCACGCCCTACTACCGGACCTTCCAGACCGCCGTGAATCCTGACGCGCATCTGTATGAGTTCATCGCCCCGATGGTGCCGCCCTCGTGGAATGACGCCGCCCGCGTGGAGGAGTACGTCCGGCGACTGGAGTCGGGCTCGGAGCCGACTGCGGTGGCGGTGTCGACCCTTGACGTCTGCCAGTCTGCAACTGATGCGCCCAGCGACTACTACGCGCATTGGGGGCTGACCCACTTCCTCCTCGACGGGCATCACAAGGTGGAGGCGGCGGCCAGGTGCGGTCGCCCGCTGACGATTCTTGCGCTCGTCGGTTCGGCGGCGTCGCTTTGCGATGAGACCCATTTGAAGCGGCTTTCTGACCTGCGTAGACAGGCTGAGTCGGAAAGACCTCATACATAAAACGACCGCTTGCTGTCGGCTGGGGACCGGCGCCGCATGCCGCTGATCCACGAGAGGGTGTCTGTGGTGCCGGGTACTCTCGAGACATGGTGAATCCAGCGCTGCGGTCGGCCATCGAGGCCATGAGCCTCGATGAGCGGTTGGAGCTCGTGGAGTTCATCGAGAAGACCGTGGAGTCGGTCCCGATCGACGTCACCGAGGAGCAGAAGACGATCATCCGGTCGCGTGCTGCCGAGCTGGACGCCGACCCCTCCATCGGGTTGACCTGGGACGAGCTCAGGGCTCGTCTCGCCGCGCGTCGAGCATGAGCCGAGCCGTGGTCGTCTTCCATCCTGCGGTGGAGGACGACATCGCGGCTATCCAGGCGCACTACGAGCAGATAGACCCAGTCCTGCCCGACCGGTTCGAGTCCAGGTTGGACGACCAGGTGGAACGGCTGTCGATGTTCCCCGAGTCCGGGGCTGTGACCTTCGATGTCTACCGCCGCGTCTTGGTGAAGCGAGTCCCCTACATAGCGAACTATCGCGTCGTCCACCGGTGGGTCGAGGTGTCGGCCATCGTGAGCACCCGCATGACCCCGCCACGGTCGAGGCGTTGGTTACTGAGCGGGCGGGGGAGTAGCGCACGATCTCTCAGGCGCCGGCGATCTCCGGGGCTCCCTGCCGCTCGGGCTCGGTGACCACCATGTCGGGCCGCCAGCCCGGCGGGCCGAAGACGTAGCCCAGCTTGTCGCGCCACGTCGGGGCCGCACGGACGTCGCGCGCGATCGCGGCGTACTCGTGGGTCTGCAGTCGCAGCGGGTTGAAGGTCCCCACCGGGACGGTGAGGCCGTACGTCGGGCGGTGCAGCTCGGGCTGGAAGGTGCCGAACAGGCGGTCCCAGACGATGAGGATGCCGCCGTAGTTGCGGTCGAGGTACTCCGGGTCCGAGCCGTGGTGCACCCGGTGGTGCGAGGGCGTGTTGAGGACCAGCTCGACCGGGCGCCACAACGTCCCGACCCGCTCGGTGTGCACGAAGAACTGGTAGACGAGGCTGACCGAGAAGCCCAGGAACACCAGGGCCGGCGGGACGCCCAGCAGGGGCAGCGGCAGCCAGAAGACGATCTCGGCGGAGTTGTTCCACTTCTGCCGCAGCGCGGTGGAGAAGTTGAAGTACTCACTGGAGTGGTGGGACTGGTGGGTCGCCCACACCAGCCGCACCCGGTGGGCCACGCGGTGGGCCCAGTAGAAGAAGAAGTCCACGCCCAGGATCGCCAGCGCCCAGGTCCACCACGCGTCGGCCGGCAGCTGCCAGGGCGCGAGGTAGGCGAACACCACGGCGTACAGGCCGAGGGCGCCGAGCTTCCACAGCGTCATGGTGAGCACCGAGACCGCGCCCATCGAGATCGACGCCGCCGCGTCGCGCGTGAGGTAGCCGCCGGGCAGCGGGAGCGCCCGGCCGTCGGGGCCGGTGCGCTCGGCGACCGGCCGCTCGTCCTCGAGCATCCGGGCCGCCAGGGCCTCGATCGCCACGAACAGCACGAAGAACGGCACCGCCAGCGCGACCGGGTCGTGCAGCGGCTCGGGGACGGCCTGCCAGAGATCGTGGAGCACCGGCACAGCCAACCATCCGGCGCGGGGGACGTCACCGGTTCGGGGCGGATCTTGACCCGCGGGCCGGAGCCCGGTGTCCGCCCCGGCCGATAGCCTGCCGCCGTGGAGTACGTCGTCCTGCTCCGGGGCATCAACGTCGGCGGCACGAGCCGGGTGCCGATGGCCGAGCTGCGGGCACATCTGGCCGAAGCCTTCGGGGACGTGCGGACCTACATCGCCTCGGGGAACATCGTGCTGTCCAGCGACGCCGCCGCGGACGCGGTGGCCGGCGCGGTCGACGAGGTCCTGCACCGCCAGTTCGTGGTCACGCGGCTCGTCACCACGCTCGCGCTGCCGGCGGATGCCTACCGCGAGGTCGTCGCCCAGGCACCGGAGGGCTTCGGGAGCGAGCCCGACGTCTACCGCTACGACGTGGGGTTCTACGTCGGCACCGACCGTGACGAGGTCGCGCCCCACCTCGCCACCCACCCCGACGTCGACACCGTCGAGCTGGGCGAGCGAGCCTTCTACCACCGCCGCGTGACCGCGCTGGCGAGCAGGAGCAGGATGTCGAAGATCGTCAGCAGCCCGGTCTACCCGCGGCTCACGATCCGCAACTGGCGCACGACCACCACGCTGGCGGGCATGCTCACGAGCTGACTGGGGCTGTCGTCGCGCTGCTGTCGCCCTGGTGTCGGTGGGGCGGCCTACCGTGCCGGGCATGACCTTCGTGAACGCCGGAACGCTCGGCACCCTGCCCGGTCGCCGCGACGAGCTCGTGGCGCACCTGACCCGCCACAGCCCGGTGCTCGCCGACCTCGGCTGCCTGCAGTACGACGTCGGCGTCGACGACCAGCAGCCCGACACGGTCTTCGTGGTGGAGCGGTGGACGTCCGCGCAGGCGCACCGTGCCTCGCTCGAGCAGCCGGAGGTGCAGGCGTCGATCGCCGAGGCACGGCCGTTGCTGTCCGGCGAGTTCGGGGGGTTCCGCTTCGAGGTCGTGGGCTCGCCGTTGGGCGCCTGAGGACCAGCGCGTAGAGGAGAGGAGAGGAGTGACGCAGGGGACGTGTCTGCTGATCACGCTACGATCCTGTACATGAAGACGCTGCCGCTGGCCGAGGTGCGGGCCACGTTGTCCAAGCTCGTCGAGGAGGCGGGTCGCACGCACCAGCGGGTGGAGGTCACCAAGAACGGGCGGCGGGCAGCGGTGCTCATGAGCGCCGATGACTACGACTCCCTGGTCGAGACGCTCGACATCCTGAGCGACGACGAGACCATGGCCGAGATCCGTCAGGCGGAGGCCGACATGGCCGCCGGGCGGACGACGTCGCTGGACGAGGTACGCGCGGAGATGCGGGCGTCGGGACGACTGCGGGAGTGACCTACCGCATCGAGCTGTCGCCTGCCGCCCGGCGAGCGCTGACCCACGGCCTCCCCGAGGCAGTGGCCGCGGCGTGCGCCAACTTCCTCCACGACGTCCTGGCCGAGGAGCCCCACCGCGTCGGCAAGCCGTTGCGAGGCGAGCTCGCGGGGCGCTACTCCGCCCGACGTGGAGAGTTCCGCATCATCTACGAGGTGCACGACGACGTCGTGGTCGTGCGTGTCATCACGATCAGGCACCGTCGCGACGCCTACTCCTGACCGTCCCGCGGACCCAGTGACGGCGTCCGTACGATCACCGACCGTGAGCATCACCGTCGAGGAGCTGCAGGTCGCCGACACCGCCGAGGCGTGGGAGCGGGCCGGGTTCGCGGTCACCGACGACGTGTGCCGGGTCGGTCGGCTGCGGGTCCGGCTGCTGGGGCCCGGGGCCGACCGCGGGATCGTCGGGTGGACCCTGGCGGGGCTGCCCAGCGGCGTACCGACGGGGGAGGTGGACGGCATCGCGACCACCGTCGCGCCGCGCGAGGCCGACCCGCCGGCGCCGCCGACGCACCCCAACGGCGTCACGCACCTCGACCACGTCGTGCTCATGACACCCGACCTGCCGCGCACCGTGACCGCGCTCGGGGAGCTCGGGCTCACGGCCCGTCGGGAGCGGGACGGTGAGCTCGGCGGGGTCGCGGTGCGGCAGGTGTTCTACCGGCTCGAGGACGTCATCGTCGAGGTCGTCGGGCCGCCCGAGCCAAGTGACGGCCCCGACACCGCTCGACCCGCCCGGCTGTGGGGGCTCACCCACGTCGCCGCCGACCTCGGCGTGGCCGTCGGGCTGCTCGGCGAGCTCGCCGGCACGCCCAAGGACGCCGTCCAGCCGGGCCGGCGCATCACCACGTTGCGCACCCGCGAGCTCGGCATGAGCGTGCGCACCGCGCTGATCACCCCGCACGTGCGGTCTCGCTGAGGTGCGTCGAGGTGGGGGAGAGCCGGGATACGACGAATGACATCTCACCCTTACTGCGCAGTAAGGGTGAGATGTGATGCGTCCTAACCCGGCTGCGTGACCCAAGAGTCCCCTGGGACCGAAGTGGTCAGGCCCGGGTGCCCGTCCAACGCTCGAGGGCCGAGCCGAGGTCGGAGGGGGTGACCGGCTTGGGGACGAAGTCGTCCATGCCGGCCGCCTCGCAGCGCTCCCGTTCGCCCTCGGTCACCGAGGCGGTCATGGCGATCACCGGCAGTCGCGGGAGGTCGCGCTCGGCCTCGCGGCGGCGCAGCTCGCGGGTGGCGTCGTAGCCGTCCATCACGGGCATCTGGCAGTCCATCAGCACCGCGGCGTACGCCGTGTGCTCGATCGCCGCCAGCGTCTCCTCGCCGTCGGCGGCGATGTCGCAGTCGTAGCCCAACGCCTTGAGGATGCCCTCGGCCACGATCTGGTTGACCTCGTTGTCCTCGGCGACCAGCACCCTCGGGCGGGCCCGGGCCATCACCTCGACGGCGATGTCCACGGGAGCGGCCGGCTGGGCCGCGGTCGGCGTCAGCAGGGCAGCCAGCAGGTCGCGCAGGCGGGACATGGGCAGCGGCTTGGCGAGGATCTCGCGCACCCCCGCCTCCCACGCCTCGTCGTGGTCGAGCTCGGTGTCGGAGGTCAGCAGCACCAGCCGCGGCCCCTCCAGGGCGGGGTCGTGGGTGATGGCCCGGGCGAGGTCGAGCCCGTCGACCTCGGGCATGCACAGGTCCAGCAGCACCACGTCGTACGACGTCGAGCCCTCGCGCATGAGGGCCAGCGCATCGGCGGCCGACCCGGCCGTGTCGACACTCATGCCCCAGGCCCCGAGCTGGCCGTCGAGCACCATCAGGTTGGTCGCGTTGTCGTCGACGACCAGTGCGCGGCGACCCTCGAGGTTCCGCGGGCCGGCGGGCCGTCCGGCGGGCTGGTCCTCGGCGAGGCGCATCGGCAGCCGGAACCAGAACGTGCTGCCCTCCCCGGGCTCGCTCTCCACGCCGATGGTGCCGCCCATGGCGGCGGTCAGGCGCGCGCAGATGGCGAGCCCGAGGCCGGTGCCGCCGTAGCGTCGGGTGGTGGAGGAGTCCGCCTGGGTGAAGGGGTCGAAGAGCCGTTCGCGGCGTCCGGCGGGCAGGCCGATGCCGGTGTCGCGGACCTCGAACCGGATGACCGGCCCCTCAGGGGTGCCGCCGTCGAGGTGGGCGCTGATGACCACCTCTCCCTCGTGGGTGAACTTCACGGCGTTGGTCGCGAGGTTCAGCAGCACCTGACGCAGCCGACCGGGGTCGCCGCGCAGCGCGGTGGGCACCTCGGGGGAGCAGTAGGCGAGCAGCTCCAGGTCGCGGCCGCGGGCGGGCTCGGCCACGATCGCGGCCACGTCGTCGACGACCTCGTTGAGCAGGAAGTCGATGGACTCGATGTCGACGGCACCTGCCTCGACCTTGGAGAAGTCGAGGATGTCGTTGATGATCCCCAGCAGGGCGTCGCCCGCCGTGCGGACGCCTTGGGCGTACTCCCGCTGCCGGGCGTCGAGGTCGGTGGAGAGCAGCAGCCCGGTCAGCCCGATCACGCCGTTCATCGGGGTGCGGATCTCGTGGCTCATCGTCGCCAGGAACGACGACTTCGCGCGCGAGGCGGCCAACGCCTGGTCCCGGGCCGCGGCGAGCTCGACCGCGGTGCGGCGCTGCTCGTCCAGCAGCGCCCAGGTCCGCACCAGCGCCAGCGCGACCAGCAGCACCATCCCCACACCGGTCGCCACCGCGGAGCCGACGCTCTCACCGGCCAGGGCGCGCAGCTGCAGGGCCGTGGGGACCAGCAACGGGAGCACGGCGATCGCCAGGCGCGGGCCGAGCGAGGTCGGGGCGAGCTCGCGCGGCGCCGGCTCGCCACGGCTCGGGGAGACCGCCGCCCACGCCAGGGCCAGGCCCCCGAGCATCCACCCCAGGTCGAGCAGGGCGTCGACGAGGAGGGTCGGGGAGTCCACGAGCAGGAACCCGACGTCCGAGAGCAGCCACAGGGTCACGCCGCCGGCAAAGGTCCACCCGACGACCGCGCGCGCCTCGCGGACCCACAGCACCCGCAGCACCAGGCCGACGAGCACCGCGTCGAGCAGCGGGTAGGCGGCCCAGACCGTCCGTGTGCCCCAGCCGACGCTGTCGTCGGCCAGGATGCCCTGCACCCACAACTGCCAGCCGACCAGCACGAAGACGACGACGATCGTCGCGGCGTCGACGGCCCCCTCGAGCCGCAGGTGGTCGCGCTGGGAGCGCAGCAGCGCCACCAGCAGCGCGGCACCCAGCAGCACATAGGAGAGCAGGTAGGCCGGGTCGGCCCACGAGATGTCCGGCTCCCCGGAGGTCCAGTAGTAGACGTACCAGACCAGGTCGCCCAGGGTCGTCGCCGCCAGCGCTCCGGTCACGCACAGCGCCAGGACGCGCGCGGTGCCGCGGCGACGCCGACCGCCCCACCAGGCCACGGCGGTGGCGCCGGTGAGCACGGACAGGTAGCCGACGTCGTACGCCGTGCCGGGGGAGACCGCGGCCAGTGCGCCCAGTCCGAGGGCGAGCAGCACGAGGGCGCCGAGCGTGCTGCGCGGCCCGTCGGGTGTCTGCATGGCGCCTCGAAGTCGGGGATGTCGGGGATGTGAAGGGATCTGCAGGGACGGAGGCACGAAGGTGCTCCGGGGAACAGGGTGACGCATCCGCGGGCCTCGCGGGGGCGCTCCCCCCTGCGGGATCGCAAAGTTAGGCGTACCTTGGTCCCAGACACCAGGGCCGAGGGAGGCCCCTGCCGACACGGGAGCACCAGATGGACCTCGACCCCCAGGACATCCGCGCGATCATCCTGCGCATGAAGCGTGCCCACGGACACCTGGCCAGCGTGATCCGGATGATGGAGGAGGGCTCGGACTGCGAGTCGGTCCTGACCCAGCTCGCCGCGGTCAACAAGGCCCTGGCGCGCAGCGGCTTCGCGATCGTCGCGACCGGGCTGCAGGACTGCATGGCCGACGGCACGCCCGACGAGGCGGACCTGAAGAAGATGGAGAAGCTCTTCCTCTCCCTCGCGTGACCTCCGGGCGGGGTGTGGCGTTGATCACCATGTGCAGCAGATCCAGCCCCGCTCCCACCGCTCCCCGCGCCGCAGCCTGGCGGCCCTGACCGCTGCGGTCGCGCTCGCGACCGCGGCCGCGCTGCTGCCCGTCGGCGGCAGCGTCTCGGCGACCCCGGCCCCCGAGCGGCGCCTCCCCCCGGTCGGCATGGAGTACGTCGCGCTCGGCGACTCCTGGACCGCCGACGTGGTCATCCTCAACCGCGACGGGGTCCCGGACACGACCCACGCCCCGATCGACTGCGCCCAGTCCCACCGCAACTACCCCAAGCTGCTGGCGGACGCCCTGAGCGTGGGGGAGTTCCGTGACGCCTCCTGCGGCTCCGCGACGACCGACGACTTCTACGAGCCCCAGACCGGGCTGCCGCTGGGTGGCACCAACCCGCCGCAGTTCGACCGGCTCAGCCCCACCACCGACCTGGTGACCGTCGGCATCGGCGGCAACGACGCCGGGGTCGCCAGCGCTGGCCTGGACTGCCTGGGCGTGGTCCCGGTCGACAACCCGGTCACCGACTCCGGGGCCGGCCTGCCGTTCGGTGGCTGCAAGGCGAAGTACACCGCCGAGGGCTACGACGAGATCGGCCGGGCCATCCGGGCCTCGACCAAGAAGCTCGTGCGTGCCTTCCGCACCATCCACGAGATCGCCCCCGGCGCGCGGATCCTCGCCATCGACTACATCAACGTCGTGCCCGACCACGGCTGCTACCCCACGGTCCCTGCCTCCGACGAGGACATGGCGTGGATCTCCCAGAAGTTCCGCCAGCTCAACCGCATGGTCAAGCGGGCCGCCCGCCGTGGTGGCGCGGAGTTCGTCAACACCTACCGCCGTACGCCGGAGGGCGTGGACCTGTGCGGTGACCCCAACGTCCGCTGGGCGGAGGTCTACGGCCCCTCGGCCAACGACCCGGCCATGGGTGTGCCCGCCCACCCCAACGCCGCCGGGGCCCGCGGGCAGGCCGCCGCGATCCTGGACCACCTGCGCACGAGCGACCCGGACATCTTCGACTGACCCCCCACCGACACGCGATCGTCCCGAGCCACCCCCTTCTCGGGACCCGACCCCGCCAGAGGCGCCAGCCCCCCCCCAAGCGCCCGGCGGGGTCGGCGCGTGCCGCCCGTCAGCGCGCCGGAGGACCTGCCCCACAATGGGCGCGTGACGAACCGACTCGCCGCCGTCCCCGCCGAGCGGCTGCACCTGGTGCTGATGCTGGTGCTGACCTTCACGACCGGCATCGTGGACGCGGTGGGCTACCTCGGCCTGGACCGGGTCTTCACCGGCAACATGACGGGCAACGTGGTCATCCTCGGCATGGCGGTCGTCGGGGCGGAGGACCTGCCGGTGCTCGGCCCGGTGCTGGCGCTGGTGGGCTTCATGGCCGGTGCGGCGCTGGGCGGCCGGGTGCTCAAGCGGGCGGCGGGGAAGTGGACCGGCCTGACCACCACGCTCTTCCTCAGCGTCGGGCTGGTCTGCCTCGGGCTCGCCGGCGTCCTGTTCGCGGTGGGCGACCACCCCGATCCGGCCGTGGGACTCCCCGTCACCACCCTGCTGGGTGCCGCCATGGGCCTGCAGGCCGCGACGGCCCGCTTCGTCGCGGTCAAGGACGTCACGACCGTCGTGGTGACCTCGACCATCACCGGCCTCGCCGCCGACTCCACTCTCGGCTCGGGGCGGGCGCGTGCCGAGGGCGGTGGCTCGGGACGCCGGTTCCTGGCCGTCGTGCTGATCCTGGCCGGCGCGGCGGCCGGTGCGGCGCTGCTGACCATCCACGTCGGAGCCGGCCTCATGCTCGCCGCGGTGCTCATCCTCGCCGCCACCCTGGTCGGCTCCACCCACGGGCGGCTGCACATTTCACAACCCTGAAACGAACGTGCCAGTGCGTGAAACGCGCCCTGGATACGTTGCGGCGAACCCGAGACCACACCCGGAGGGAACGCCATGTCCACCACCCCCCGTCCGCGCTCGTTGCGCGGGCTCGCCGCCGTCTCAGCGGCCCTCGTCCTCACGCTGTCGGCCTGCGGGTCCGACGACGACGAGACCACCACCGGGAGCGATGGTGAGGCGTCGTACGGCGAGATCTCCATGCAGTACTCCTGGATCAAGAACGAGGAGTTCGCCGGCGAGTTCTACGCCTACGAGAACGGCTACTACGACGAGGCCGGCTTCGACGAGGTGTTCGGCATCTCGGGCCCGGACACCGGTGTCGCGAAGCTGCTCAGCGGCACCGTGCAGGTCGCCCTCTCCGACGCCGCCTCGGTCGGCGCCGCGATCGCCGAGCAGGACGCCCCGCTGAAGATCATCGCCGCGACCTTCCAGAAGAACCCCTTCACGATCCTGTCGCTGGCCGACGGCGCCGACATCGCCACGCCCGAGGACCTGGTGGGCAAGAAGATCGGCGTGCAGGACTCCAACGCCAGCGTGTTCGCCGCCATCCTCAACGCCAACGGCATCGACCCCGACGACGTCGAGGTCGTGCCCGTCGACTTCGACCCGACCCCCCTCATGGAGGGCGAGGTCGACGGCTTCATGGCCTACCTCACCAACGAGGCGATCACGGTCGAGAACGCCGGCTACGAGATCACGAACCTGCCCTACGCCGACAACGGCGTGCCCTACGTCGCGGAGACCTACACGGTCACCGACGAGTACCTCGCCGAGAACCCCGACCTCCTCGAGGCGCTGCTCGTCGCGGAGATCAAGGGCTGGAGCGACACCTTCACCGAGCCGACCGACGACACCGTCTCGCTGATCATGGAGTACTACGACAAGGCGGCCTCGGAGAACGAGGAGGGTCTCGAGGCCATCTTCGGTGCCCTGGACCCGGCGAAGACGGCCCAGGGCCTGGAGGCGCAGGCGGACCTGATCTCGACGCCCGACACCGAGGCCAACGGCCTGTTCACCATCACCGACGAGCTCAAGCAGCAGACCGTCGACTCACTGGCCGCTGCCGGCTGGGAGGTCAGCGTCGACGAGCTCTTCGACACCACCATCATCGACGGCATCTACGAGGAGTACCCCGAGCTCGTGGACTACCTCGGCTGATCGACACCGATGACCGCTGAGCACACACCCGGTGCCGGTGCCGCCCGTCGGGGCGGCACCGGCATCCAGGTCGACGGACTGGGCAAGACCTTCAAGGTCGGCGCCGGCAGGAGCGTGACCGCACTGGAGGACGCGCACCTGCACACCGAGCAGGGCTCGTTCCTGGCGCTGCTGGGGCCCTCGGGATGCGGCAAGTCGACGATCCTGCGGGTCCTCGCCGGTCTCGAGGAGCCCACCACGGGGCGCGCCCTCGTCGACGGCCGCACCCCGGCCGAGCTGCGCAGGGACAGCGAGCTCGGCATCGCATTCCAGGACCACGCGCTGCTGCCCTGGCGCAGCGTGGTGAAGAACATCGCCCTGCCCTTCGAGGTGGCCGGCCGCTCCGTCGACAAGGAGTACGTCGCCGAGCTGATCGCCCTGGTCGGCCTGACCGGCTTCGAGAACGCCAAGCCCGCCCAGCTCTCCGGCGGGATGCGTCAGCGGGTCTCGATCGCCCGTGCGCTGGCGCTCAAGCCGTCGGTGCTGCTGCTCGACGAGCCGTTCGGCGCCCTGGACGACATGACCCGGCAGAACCTCAACCTCGAGCTGCTGCGGATCTGGACGGAGAAGCCGGCGACCACGCTGCTGGTCACCCACGGCATCTCCGAGGCGATCTTCCTCTCCGACCAGGTCGCGGTGATGAGCCCACGACCCGGGCGGATCAAGGAGGTCATCGACATCGACCTGCCGCGGCCGCGCACGCCGGAGATGATGCGCACGCCGGAGTTCCACCACCTCGTGGACCGGGCCTCCGAACTGCTCTTCGGGGCCGACGGCCGCGCCGCGGCCGAGGCCTGAGGGCGGGCGGGCGATGGGCGAGCGTCGGATCCCCGGGTGGCTCTCCGGCGTCATCGGCGTCGGGGTGCTCCTCGCGGCGTGGTGGCTCTTCGCGCTGGCCTTCCGGCCCGACACCGGCACCTACACGCCGGTGCCGTCACCGGGCGCCGTGCTGGGCCGGCTCGTCGAGGACGGCTTCTCGGCGTACTGGGGCTCCTTCCGGGTCACCATCACCGAGGCGGCCTACGGCTTCTTGTGGGGCAACCTGGCGGCGCTGCTGCTGGCGGCGACCGTGCTGCTGGCCCCGCGGCTGGAGCCGATCATCGTGCAGATCGCGGTCGTCTCCTACTGCCTGCCGCTGGTGGCGGTCGGGGGCATCTCGATCGTCGTGCTGGGCGGAGCGACCCGTCCCGGGGACCCGTCGACGACGGCGATCTTCCTGGCGGCGCTCGCGGTCTTCTTCACCACCGTCGTCGGTGCGCTGCTGGGCTTCAAGGCCGCCGACCGGGCCAGCCTCGACGTCATCCGGGTCTTCGGTGGTGGGAGGTTCACCCAGCTGCGCAAGGTGCGGCTGGTCGCCGCACTGCCGGGCATCCTCAACGCGCTGCAGATCGCGGTGCCGACGGCGTTCCTCGGCGCGGTGCTGGGGGAGTACATGGGTGCCACCGACCGCAGCGTCGGCATCCTGCTGATCCGGCTGCAGGGCAACCTCGACTCCGAGCGCGTCTGGGCGGTCTTCCTGCTGTGCGCCGTGGTCGCGATGATCGGCTACGGCGCGCTCGGGCTCGTCTCGCGCCTGGTCACGCCCTGGGTCTCGGGACGGAGCACGCCATGACCGGCACTCCCGCCGTGGCGACGGCCAGCGTCGCCGGCACCTCGCGCGCCGTGCTGGCCGCCGTCGGCAAGGGCCTGCTCAACGCCGCGATCACGGTCGGCATCGTGCTGGCCGCGTGGCAGGCGCTGATCATGAGCGGCAAGATCTCGCCGTACGTCGCCAAGGGCCCCCTCGACGTGTGGCGCTTCCTCTTCGTCACCGACCCCGATGCCCGGGCCACCGCCGGCGAGCGGCGCGAGCTGCTCTTCGACCTGGCCGCGGTGTCGCTGAAGGACGCCGCGATCGGCTTCGTCGTCGGCATGGCCATCGCGATCGTCCTGGCGGTGCTGTTCACGCTCTCGAAGACCGTCGAGGCGGGCGTGATGCCGCTGGCGCTGCTGCTCCGCTCGATCCCGCTGGTCTCGATCGCCCCCGTCATCATCCTGCTGACCGGCCGCGGGACCACCGCGTCCGTGGCGGTGATCGGGTCGATCGTCGTGCTGTTCCCGGCGCTGGCCTCGGTGCTCTTCGGCCTCTCGCGCGCCAACAGGGAGAGCCTGGACCTGGTGCGGGTCTACGGCGGGGGCAACCTGGCCGCCCTGCTCAAGGTCGCCATCCCGGGGGCGCTGCCGTCGCTCTTCGCCGCGGCCCGGGTCTCGGTGCCCGGCGCGGTGACCGGTGCGTTGCTGGCGGAGTGGCTGTCGACCGGCAAGGGCGTGGGCGGGCAGATCGTGAAGTTCAACGCCGCCGCGCAGTTCGACAACCTGTGGGCCTCGGTCGCGATCATCACCCTCGTGACGCTGCTGCTCTACAACCTGGTGCAGCTGGCCGAGACCGTCGTGCTCGCCCGGATGGGGATGAGCCAGTCCCAGCTGTGATGGGGCACCCTGTGCTCTCAGCCGGCACGTCAGAAGAGCTCGTCATGGGGGTGGGATCGTGAGGGAGCGTCGTCGCCTCATCGCGGTCGGCTTCTACCTCGTCACCTCCGTGCTGTGCGTGCTGCTCATCGCCGGGCACGGCCCCTGGGCCGGCGGGCTGCTCTGGGAGGTCTCGATCGGCCACGGGCTCAACACCGGCGACCTGCCCGTCCTCGCCCTGTGGGGCGCCTCGCTCTGGATGTGCTGGCTGCTCTGGCGCGACGCCTGATCGCCGTGCCGGTCGAGGTGCGGCGTAGGGCTAGTAGTGCGTCCGGTCCGCCTTGGCCAGCCACGCGTCGAACGGGGCGAAGGAGCCGGCGAGGCTGACCCCCGAGACGGGGGTCGCCCACCGCTCGCGCGGGGTGTCGAAGAGGTCGTAGAACGCCCGGTCGTCGAAGCCGCCCCGGGCGGCGTCGTCGCGGTCGGCGGCGTACGCGACCCGGTCGACCCGCGCCCACAGCGCGGAGGCCAGGCACAGCGGGCAGGGCTCGCAGGAGGAGTAGAGGACGCAACCGGCCAGGGAGAAGTCGCCGACCTCCCGGCAGGCGGCCCGGATCGCGACCACCTCGGCGTGCGCGGTGGGGTCGAGGTCGCGAGTGACACGGTTCTGCCCGGTGGCCAGCACCTCGCCGTCGCGGACGACGAGCGCACCGAACGGCCCACCGCCGGCTGCGACGTTGGCCGCGGCGAGGTCCACGGCCTGCTGCAGGAAGCCCTCGTGCTCCAGGGGCTCGTGCTTCAGGGGCTCGTGCTTCAGGGGGTGGGACATGGGTCCTCCTCGGACGTCAGGAGCCGCCAGACCCGGTCGCGGCTCATCGGGAGCTCGCGGGGTCGGCGGCCGGTGGCGTCGCGGACGGCGTTGGCCACGGCGGGGGCGACGGGGTTGTAGGGGGCCTCGCTCATCGACTTCGCACCGAGCGGCCCGACCGGGTCGACGGTGTCGGCGAAGAGCACCTCGGTGTGCGGGACCTGCCCGATCTGGGGCACGCGGTAGTCGCGGAAGCCGCGGGTCGCGACCACCCCGTCCTCGATCCGCACCTCCTCCTGCAGCGCCGAGCCGAACCCCTGGGCGACGCCGCCCTCGACCTGGCCGCGCAGCTGCTCGGGGTTCAGCACGACCCCGGCGTCGGCGGCGTGCACGCTGCGCAGCACCCGCACCTCGCCCGTCGGCGGGTGCACGGCCACCCGGACACCGTGCACGTTGAAGGCCACCGAGCGGGGCGTGCCGTGGTGCTCGCCGGTGCCGACCAGCGGCCGCTCGGCCTCCCCGGCGTCCAGGCGGCGGGCGAGGTCCTGTGCGGCGGCGTGCACCGCACCGCCCGCGACCACCGAGCCGGTCGACCCGTAGGCCCCCGTGTCGTACGCCGCCGCGTCGGTGTCGCCGCCGCGGACCCGGATCCGCGCCGGGTCGACGCGGTCCCCGAGGGCCGTCGCGACCAGCTGGACGTGGACCGTGGCCGACCCGTTGCCGAACTCCGCGCTCCCGACCCCGACCTCGACGGCGCCGTCCTCGGCCAGCGTGACGGTGGCCGTGCTGTGGTGCCCGCGCGGCGGGATGGTCGCGATCATCGCCGCAGCCAGTCCCTCGCCGACCAGCCAGCCAGGGCCCGGCGCCTCGTCGTCGGCGCGGGCGAGTGCCTGCTCCACCAGGTCCAGGCACTGCGGCAGCCCGTCGGTGGCGTGGACGATGTCGTCGACCGGGGGACCGTTGACGACCAGCTCGTCGCCGGGCACGACCGCGTTGCGCCGGCGGATCTCCACGGCGCTGATCCCGACCTCGCGGGCCAGGTCGTCCAGCGCCGACTCGATCGCGAAGATGACCTGCCCGAGGCCGTAGCCGCGGAACGCACCGGCCGGGACGGTGTGGGTGTAGACCGCCTCGGCGTCGACCCGCTTGCTCGCGCAGCGGTAGAGCGCCACGGACTCGTGGCAGCCGTGGAAGAGCACCCCGACCGCGTGGTTCCCGTAGGCGCCGGTGTCGCTGAGCACGTCGAGCCGCATCGCGGTCAGCACGCCGTCGTCATCGGCCCCGAGCTCGACCTCCACCCGGAAGGTGTGCCGGCCGGGGACCAGCGTGAACTGCTGCTCGCGGGTCAGCTCCCACTGGACCGGCCGGTGCACGTCGCGCTCGGCCAGCCGCAGCACCGCCAGCGCGACGAGGTCCTCGACGAGCATCTCCTGCTTGCCGCCGAAGCCGCCGCCGACCCGACCGGTCGTGACCCGCACCCGCGTCGGCCCCAGGCCCAGCACGTGCGCGAGCTCGTCGCGCACGAGGAACGGGACCTGGCTGGAGGTGCGCACCACCAGCCTTCCGCCCTCGGACAGCGGGGCGTCCAGCCACGCGCGGGCGCCGTGGGTCTCCATGGCTGCCTGGTTGACCCGGGCGGTGCGCCAGGTGCCGTGCACGCGGTGGACGGCGGCGGCCAGCCCGGCGGACACGTCGCCGACCTCGCCGTGCGTCTGGGCGACCACGTTGCGACCCGGCTCGCTGATGCGGGAGGTGACGGGATCCTTCTCCCCGTGCACGAGCGGTGCACCGGCCGCGCGGGCGGCCTCGGGGTCGTGGACGGCCGGCCTGACGTCGTACTCCACGTGGAGGAGGCGGAGCGCGGCCTCCGCGACCGCGGGGGAGTCGGCGACGACCGCGGCCACGCGCTGGCCGACGAAGCGCACGACGTCGTCGAGGACGCGGGTGTCGTCGGGGTCGTCGAGCCGGCTGTCGTGGCGCGCGGTCGAGAACAGCACGCCGGGGTCGTCGCGGTGGGTGAGCACCAGGTGCACCCCGGGCAGCGCCTCCGCGGCGGCGGTGTCGACCCGGGTGATCGCCGCGTGGCTGTGCGGGCTCTGCAGCACCGCGAGGTGGAGCGTGTCGCTCCCTGGCCCTGTGGGGGGCAGGTCGAGGGTGTACGACGCACGGCCGGTCACCACGTCGACCGCCGCGGGTGGCCGGGTCGACTCGCCGATGGCCGTCTCCGGTGGTCTCGACGCCCGCTCGTCGCTGGCGCTCCTCGCTGCTCGACCAGCTGAGGCGTCCGGTGGTCTCGACGCCCGCTCGTCGCTGGCGCTCCTCGCTGCTCGACCACCTGGGGCCATGGGTGGTCGAGCAGCGAGCGCCAGCGAGCGGGCGTCGAGACCGCCCTCCGACGCTCGGGCGATCGCGTCGCGGATGCTGCGGTAGCCGGTGCAGCGGCAGAGGTTCCCCTTGAGGTCGCGGTCGGTGCAGGCGCCGGTGGAGGCGGTCAGCACGAAGCCGGCGGTGCAGAAGCCGCACTGGAAGCCCTGTGCCTCCAGGAACGCCCGCTGCGTGGGGTGCAGGTCGTCGGGGGAGCCGAGCCCGGACAGGGTGGTGACCTCGGCGTCGGCGGCGCGGACGGCGGGCACCAGGCAGGACTGCCGCGGCTGCCCGTCGACGAGCACGGTGCAGGCGCCGCAGTCCCCGGCGTCGCAGCCCTTCTTCACGTCCAGGTAGCCGGCGCCGCGCAGGTAGGTGCGCAGGCACTGGCCCGCTACGGGGTCGACGGTGGTGGGGGAGCCGTTGACGATCATCCGAGCTCCTCGCGGACCTCGGCGAGGCACCGCTCGGTCTGGGCGGCCCGCCAGTCGAGGGCGCCGTGGGCGTCCTCGTGCCAGCAGTCGATCGCCTCGACGCCCTCGCCGTCGGCGAGCACCACGGGACGCGTGGTCGAGCCGGTGACGGTGGCGCGGACGCCGTCGTCGGTGCACAGCCCGATCACCACGCCGGCGGAGCGCCCGAGGTCGGCGAGCGAGAAACGGCGGTGGGCGATCGGTGCGGCCAGGGACGAGGCGGGGACGTCGAAGCAGCGCACGACCTCGCCGGAGGTGAGGGACGTGGCGGCGTTGCCGACGACCAGGTCGGTGACGGCCACGACCCGCTCACCGCCGTCGGGGGTCCACACGACGGCCGTCGCGTCGAGCCCGGCGAGCAGCGAGGTCATCGCGCCGGCCGGGAGCGCGAGGCAGACGTTGCCGCCGACGGTGGCCATCGCCTGCACCTTCGGCGACATCAGGAGCGCGTCGGCGCACCACGCGAAGACCCCACCGCGCTCGCGCAGCACCGCGACCGGGCAGGTCGCGGCGATCCGCAGCGAGCCGTCGGGCAGCTCCTCGAGGTCGGGCCAGCCGAGGGTGGTGAGGTCGACGAGGCCGGTCGTGGCGGGCTGGGGCTCGGAGAAGAGCCAGGTGCCGCCTGCCAGCAGGGTCTCTCCCGCGCCGAGGCACAGGTCGTCGCGGCTGCGCGCGAAGCGGTGTGAGGAGACGGTCGCGAGGTCCATCAGCCGCCCTCGACCTCGGCCATCCGCTCGTACGCGCGGCTGATCGCCTGCACGCGCTGCTCGGCAGGGTCGCCCAGGGTGGCGAGCACGCCGTCGGCCAGCACGCTGACCAGGCTCATCGCCGCGGCGTAGGAGTCGAAGGCCAGTGCGCTGGAGACCGGGCACTCGAGCCACAGCGTGGCGGTCCGGGCGTGCTCGATGGCGGTGGGGTCGGCGACGAGCACCACGTCGGCGCCGCTGGCCGCGGCCTCGCGCAGCACCTCCGCGAAGCCGGTCGGGCGCCGACGGAAGCCGATCACGACGACCGCGTCGCCGGGCCCGACGTCGGCGAGCTCCTCGCCGACGACCTGACCGGGCAGCGGCGCGAGCCGTACGTCGCCGCGGGCGTGCGCCAGCTGCTGGCGCAGGTGCAGCGCCACGGGGTGGCTGTTGCGCCAGCCCACGACGCTCACCCGACGGGCCGAGGCCAGCAGCGCGACGACCTGCGGGACGGCCGGGTGCTCGACCGCGCGGCGCACGACCTCGGCCTCGCGGGCCAGGTGGGCGGGCAGGTCGGTGCCGCCGTCGCGGCGTCGCGGCTCCCCGGTGGAGGTGCGCAGGATGCGCAGGTGCTCGCGGACCTCGTCGAAGTCGGCGAACCCCAGCGAGCGGAACAGCCGGCTCATCGTGGCCTTCGAGACACCGGCGAGCTGGGCGAGCTCGGCGGCGCGGTAGGTCGCGAGGTCGTCGAGGTGCTCCAGGAGGGTCGCGGCGGCCTTGCGCTCCTGGGGCGAGAGGTCCATCCGGGTCGCGGCGATCCGCTCCTCGATCCGCAGCTCGGACATGTCGGGCGCGGTCGGGACGCTCATGCCGGGCTCGATCGCAGGGCGCGGGCGGCGTACGACGTGGCGGTGGCGCGGACGGCGGCCTCGAACGCGTCGAGACCGACCTCGACGTCCTCGGGCAGCACCGCCTCGTCGGGGTGGTGGCTGATGCCGTCGTGGCAGCGCAGGAAGAGCATGCCGATGTCGGTGATGCGCGCCATCGCCATCGCGTCGTGACCGGCGCGGCTCCACAGGCCCAGCGGCGAGGGCTGCCCGGTCGACCCGATGCCGGCGACGACGGCGTCGGTGAGCCACGGCGCGCACGGGGCGGCCGGGGCACGGTGCCGCTCCTGGGCCTCGAACCGCAGCCCGCGGGCAGCGCACAGCTCCTGGATCCGGCGCTCCATCCGCACCCACATGGCGTCGCGCGCCTCGTCGGTGGCCGCGCGCAGGTCGAGGCTGAGGTCGGCGCGGCCCGGGATCACGTTGACCGCGCCCGGCTGCACCTCGATCCGGCCGACGGTGGCGATGCAGCCGTCGTGCTCGTCGGCGTCCCCCGACGCGCGGGCCATCCGCTCGATCTCGGTGATCACCTCGGCGGCGCCGACCAGGGCGTCACGACGTCGGGCGTACGGCGTGCCGCCGGCGTGCCGGGCCTCGCCCACCACCGACAGGCGGAACCGGCGCGCACCGGCGATGGTCGTGACGTAGCCGAGCGGCTCGTCGCGGGCCTCGAGGTAGGGACCCTGCTCGATGTGCGCCTCGAGGTAGCCGACCAGCTCGTGCGGCTGGCGCGCCGCCTCGTGGACCCGCCGCGGGTCCAGACCGAAGTCGAGGAACGCCTGGTGCAGGGTCACCCCGTCGCGGTCGCGCAGGTCCCACCAGTCCTCGCGCCAGTGCCCGGCGACGGCCTGGGAGCCGAGCAGGGCGGTGCCGAAGCGCGAGCCCTCCTCGTCGCTGAAGCCGATCAGCTCCAGGGCGAAGGGGAGCTCGACGTCGTGCAGCCGCTGGGCGACGGCGATCGCCATGACGACCCCGAGCATCCCGTCGTAGGAGCCGGCGTCGGGGACGGTGTCGAGGTGCGAGCCCAGCAGCAGCGCGGGCAGCCCCGGCTCGCGACCCTCGCGTCGGCCGCACACGTTGCCGGCGGCGTCGACCCAGGTGCGCAGGCCGGCGTCGGCCATCCAGCCGGCGACCACCTCGTTGGCCCGGGCGTGCTGGGGGGTCAGGTGGGTGCGTTCGAGGTGGGCGGGGTGGGCGGAGTAGCGGTCGAGCTCGTGGCAGCGCTCGAGGACCCGGGCGGCGTCGGCCCCGGGGCCGGGACGGGCGTTCACGCGTATACCTCCCGGGCCGCCCCGGTGCCGCCGCCGGCGGTGACCGGCACGCCCGCGGCGCGCAGCACGGCCTCGAGCGCGGCGAGCGTGGTGAGCACGGCGTCGCGGCGGGCGTTCCAGCCCATCGTGCCGATCCGCCAGACCCTGCCGTGCAGGGGGCCGAAGGAGGTGCCGATCTCGATGCCGAAGTCCTCCAGCATCGCGGTGCGCGCAGCATCCCCGTCGACGCCGTCGGGGATGTGCACCGCCACGACGTTGGTCATCTTGTGCTCGACGTCGCCGAAGACCTCCAGGCCCAGGCCGCGCACGCCCTCGAGCATCGCGGCGCCGTGCAGCCGGTGCCGCTCGATGCTCGCCTCCAGGCCCTCGTCGAGCAGCACCTGCGCGCAGGCGCGGGCGCCGTAGAGCATCGTCGTGGCCTCGGTGTGGTGGTTGAGGCGACGCTGGCCCCAGTAGTCCATGACCTGCGCGAGGTCGAGGTAGTTCGACGCGATCCGGGTCCCCCGTGACCGGTCGTCGTCGGTGCGCAGGCCGGCCTCGACGTGCTTGCGACCCTCGATCACCTCGACGGCCCGCGGCCCGAGGGTGATGGGTGCCGAGCCCGACGGCCCGCCGAGGCACTTCTGCAGCCCCGCGCTGGCCACGTCGATGCCCCAGGCGTCGGTCTCGAAGGGGTTGCCCCCGAGGCTAGCGGTGGCGTCGACGTAGAGCAGCACCCCCTCGCGGCGGCAGATCTCGCCGATGCCGGCGAGCGGCTGGCACATGGTGGTCGACGTGTCGCCCTGGACGGCCGCGACGAGCCGCGGTCGCACCCGGCGTACGGCGTCCTCGACCGCGTCGTCGGGCACGACCTCGCCCCACGGCACCTCGACGGTGTGCACCTCCGCGCCGCAGCGTTCGGCGATCTCGACCAGCAGGTGGCCGAAGCGTCCGAAGACCGGCACGAGCACCCGGTCGCCCGGCTCGAGCAGGCTGACCAGGGCGGCCTCGATGCCGGCGCGCGAGGTGCCGTCGACGAGCAGCGTGTGCTCGTTGTCGGTGCGGAAGACGTCGCGGTAGAGCGCCATCGTCTCGTTCATCGCCGCGGTCATCGACGGGTCGAACTGGCCGACGAGCTGCATCGACATCGCCTGCAGCACCCGGGGGTGGGCGTTGATCGGGCCGGGACCCATCAATAGCCGCGGGGGCATCTGTGGGTTCGCTGCTGTGGTCATGCTGCTGCCTCCCGAGTGAGCAGGTGGCCCGCGGTCGGCTCCTCGCCGCGCAGCCAGGTGTGGGTGACCGACCCGGCCAGCCGGCGGCCGTCGTAGGCGCTGATCGGGTGTCGGTGCGCGAGGTCCGCGGCACGCACGTCGAGGGGCGCGGCGGTGTCGAGGACGGTGAGGTCGGCATCGGCGCCGACCGCGATCCGGCCCTTGTGCCCGAGCCCGACGAGGTCGGCGGTGGCGGGGGCCATCCAGCGACTCACCTGCTCGAGGCCGATGCCGCGGGCGGCCGCCTCGTCGGCGACGGCGGTGAAGCCGACCTGCAGCCCGGAGATGCCGCCCCAGGCCTGCTGCAGGTCACCGTCGCCGCGGCCCTTCTCCTCCGGTGTCGAGGGGGAGTGGTCGGAGACGACGCAGTCGATGACGCCGTCGACCAGGGCGCCCCACAGGGCGTCGCGGTTGCCGCGGTCGCGGATCGGCGGGCAGCACTTGAACTGCGGGGCCGCGTCGGGCAGGTCCTCGGCGCTGAAGCAGAGGTAGTGGGGGCAGGTCTCCACGGTCACCGGCAGGCCCTCGGCGCGGGCCTCGGCCAGCAGGTCCAAGGCGCGGGCGCTGGAGAGGTGCAGCACGTGCACGCGGCAGCCGGTGGCGCGGGCGCCGTCGAGCAGCCGGCGGATCGCGTCGGTCTCGGCGCGGTCGGGGCGGGAGAGCAGGAAGTCGGCGTACGCGCGGCTCGGCGGGTGGGGTGCCTCGTCGAGCACCCGGGCGTCCTCGGCGTGCACGATCATCAGCCCACCGAAGCCGGCGATCTCGGTCAGCGCCGCGTCGAGCTCGGGCGGGGTCAGCGGTGGGAACTCGTCGACGCCGGAGGGGGCGAGGAAGCACTTGAAGCCGAACACACCGGCCTCCCACAGGGGCCGCAGGTCGGCGAGGTTGCCGGGCACGGCGCCGCCCCAGAAGCCCACGTCCACGCGCGCCTTCTCGGCAGCCACGTGCTGCTTGAGGCGCAGGTGCTCCACGGTGGTGGTGGGCGGGACCGAGTTCAGCGGCATGTCGATGATCGTGGTGACGCCGCCGCGGGCCGCGGCCGTCGTCGCGGTCGCGAACCCCTCCCACTCGGTGCGGCCCGGCTCGTTGACGTGCACGTGGGTGTCCACCACGCCGGGCAGCAGCCGGGCGGAGTCGGGGAGGTCGAGCGCCCCGGGGTCGTGCCGGCCGTCGTCGTACGCCGCCACCTCGGTGACCCGGCCGCCGCCGATCCGCACCGTGGCCGGTCGGAAGGCCCCGTCGACCAGGACGTGGCGGGCCCGCACGGCCGTGATGGCCTCCACCACGTGCTCAGTCCTCCCTCATGACCGTCGCCCGGATCAGCCCGTAGGGCCGGTCGGCGGCGTGGAAGACCTCGCCGGGGTTGTCGAGGCCGAAGGGCTCGAGGTCGACGAGGAAGTGGTGCTTGTTGGGGCAGCTCAGGTCGATCGAGGTGACCGTGTCGTGGGTCTCGAGGACGGCTCGACCCATCGCGTAGATCGTCTGCTGCAGCGCCAGGCTGTGGTGGTCGGTGAAGGTGTCGAGCAGGGTGCGGGTGATGCTCGCGTGGAGGGCGTCCCAGTCGTGGTCCGTGCCGGCGTAGGTCCAGGTCGCGGTGAGGCTGGTGGCCAGGATGCGGTCGTCGGTCTCGGCCAGGGTCGTGTAGCGGTCGCGCGGGAACCCGTGGAACTCCGAGTCGGTGGACTTCAGGATCGTGCAGTCGGTGAGCCCGGCGGTGACGGTGCTGGTCTCGGGACCCCGCTCGACCCGGGCGGTGCGGGTGCTGGTGCCGTCGCGGAGGAACGCGTGGTCGCCGAGCCGGCCCCACGTGTGCGAGAGCGCGGTCATCTCCGCGCCGGTGACCTGCTCGAAGCCGTCGACGAAGTGGTCGGCGAGCCGCAGCAGGAACGCCTCGGGGGAGTCGATGCCGTCGCGGGCGAAGGCGTGGACGGTGTTCTTCTGGGTGTCGGTGGCCACGACGAGGCTGTTGTCGCCGTCGACGTGGCAGGCCTCGAAGTCGCCGCGCAGCTGTGTGGTGACGGTGAGGTCCTCGATGGTGTGCGCGTCCCGGTCGCGGTCCACGCGGACCAGGCGGCACTCCGCCTTGCCGTACTGGTTCGGGCCGAGCACGATCCGACTCATCGCTCAGCTCCCGCGGTAGGTCGAGTAGGCGAACGGGCTCAGCAGCAGCGGCACGTGGTGGTGCGGTCGGGCGGCGTCGGCGACGAAGGTGAGCACGACCTCGGGGAAGAAGTCGCTGATCGCGGCTGTCTCGAAGCGCAGCGTGGTGGCTCCCTCGACCTCGGTCTCGAAGCGGGCGCGGCCGTCGCCGTCGGTGACCTGCTCCTCCGTGGCGCCGGTGAGCGTGCGCAGGGTGACGGTGACACCGGCCGCGGGCTCGCCGCGGGCGGTGTCGAGCACGTGGGTGGACAGGCTGCTCATCGGTCCTCCTCGACCAGGGTCTCGAGCCGCAGCATCGCGATCTCGGTGAGCTGCTGCTTGGTGACGGCCAGCTCGGTGGCGTCGTCGTGGGTCAGCCGCTGCTCGAGCAGCGCGAGCATCTCGGCGGCGGTGCGACCCGCCGCCCGGACGAGGTAGATCCGGTCGAAGCGCTCCTCGTAGCGGCGGTTGGCCTCCCTGAACGCCTCCCGGTCGGCGTCGGTCACGCCGGCCTGCTCGTGGGCGCTGGTCGCAGCCCTCGGGCCGGTGCCGCGCTCGCCGATGCGGGGGTGGTCGGCCAGGGCGTGGTCGAGCTCGGCGTCGGACCAGGTGGCCAGCAGGTGGGCCGTGTCGAGCAGGGTCCGGCGGTCGGCGTACGGGCGGCGGACCAGGAGCGCGGCGACCCAACGGTCCACGTCGGCGCAGCCGCGCAGGGCGCGCGCCGCGTCCGGCGCCTCCATGGTGTTGAGCTCCGCGAGCCGCACCGCTGCCTCCCCTCACGGACCGTCCCAGCAGCGGGGTCGGTCCTCGTGAGGTGAAACTAGGGCGCCGATGTTAAGCGCATCTGGAACTCGTGTTTCAGGGCCATTTCGTCCTCATCCGACTGCCCCGGGACGCCGAGCCGGCGTATTGATACGCCGGTTCGATGCGTCCGCGCCGCCGAGCCGGCGTATTGATACGCCGGCTCGGCGTGAAGGACGGTCAGCCCAGGGAGACGGCGAGGTCGAGCAGCGCGCGGTCGCGGCCGGGGGCGGCGACGAGGCTGACGCCGCACGGCAGCCCGCCGCGGGTGGCGAGCGGCAGCGAGACGGCGGGCGCGCCGGCGAGACCGGCCACGCAGGTCAGTCGCATCGTGGCGTCGCGGACCGCCTGGAGGCCCTGACCGAGCAGCGGGGCGACCGAGGACGACGACGGCAGCACCAGGACGCGGTCGCCGATCAGGTCGCGCAGCCGTGTGCGGGCGGAGCAGACGACGTCGTACGCCGCGTCGGCCTCGGCCTTCTCGACCGAGGCGGCGTGCCGGAAGCGGGTGCGGACGTCGGCCCCGAGGGTGTCGAGCCGGTCTGCGAGCCAACCGCCGCGCACGGCCCACGCCTCCCACGCCTGCCAGGTCTGGAACGCCCGCAGCCACGTGGTCAGCTCACCCAGCGGCCAGCCCTCGCGGACGATGAGCCCCTGGTCGGCGACCCAGGTCTCCACGGCCGAGCGCACGTCGGGCTCGGCGAGCGCGAGCAGCTCGGGCACGACGACGAGGTCGGTGCCGCCGGGCACCGGGTCCGGCGGGAGCAGCACGTCGCCGACCTCGCGCAGCAGCGCGACCGAGCGGGTCAGCCAGCCGACGGTGTCGAAGGTGGGGGAGAGGGCGAGCACGCCGTTCATGGGCAGGGCGCCGTGGGTGGTGCGGATGCCGGTGAGCCCCTGGTACGCCGCCGGCACCCGGATCGAGCCACCTGTGTCGGTCCCGAGGCCGATCGTGGCGTGGCCCAGCGAGACCGCCGATGCGGACCCCGACGACGAGCCACCGGGCACCCGGCGCGGGGCGCGCGGGTTGGGCGGGGCGCCGAAGTGGGCGTTGGTGCCGGCCAGGGAGTAGGCGAACTCGTCGGTGCGGGCGATGCCGCGCAGCGCGGCACCGGCCTCCACGAGGGTGTCGACGACGGTGGCGTCCGAACGCTCGACGGGAGCAGCGGCCTCCCACGTGGGGTTGCCGGCGCCGACCTTCTGCCCGGCGACGGCGAAGAGGTCCTTGACCGCGACGCTCTCGCCCACCAGCGGGCCGGCCGGGGCGCCGGGGACGAGCGGGTCGCCGACGACCCGCCAGATCCGGGTGTCCAGCGCGGGGGCGGGAACGGACACGTGGGCGGCGGTGACCTTCCAGCCGCCGCAGAAGTCGTCGTCGGTGCGGGCCCACAGCTGGGTCTGCTGGCCGCGGCCGCCGCGCGCCAGCTCGGTCACCGCGACGACGAGGGCGTGGTCGGGGTCGGTGACCTGGACGTGGGTCTGCACCAGCCGGCGGGCAGGAGCGCCGCCGCGGCCGGAACGGAACGCGGCGATCTGGTCGTGGCCGACCAGCAGCCCGTCGGCGTCGCCGCGCAGGGTCGTCGACGCGGGCGCGAAGAGGCGGTCGAGGACCTCGACGTCGTCGCTCATCAGCGCCTGCTCGTAGGTGCGGAAAGCCTCGACGAGACCCGGCGGCACCGGCAGGGACGGCCCGTTCATGGTCTCGACGCCCGCTCGCTGGCGCTCGCTGCTCGACCACCGGAGGACACCCCTGCGAAGTCGCTCTTCCGGATGCGCGCGTGCACGCCCTTGACCACGTCCACCACCTGGGAGATCTCGAAGTCGGTCGCCGCGGAGAGATAGGCGTAGGCCATCCGCGGGTCCATGCCGTAGCGCGCGACGAGCAGGCTGATCGCGTGCCGGACGCACTGCTGGACCGCGACGTCGAGGTCCTCGTCCAAGCCTGTGGGGACGAGGTGGTCGACGCTCTCGGCGAGCGGGGAGACGACCTCGCCGAACTGCGCCACCGCCTCGGCCGCGGGCACGACGTCGAGCCGGACGGTCGCGCGCAGCGACGCCTCGAGCGCGGTCAGCGCGACCTCGCCGTCGCCCTGCGCGAAGTGCGGGTCGCCGGCGTAGAAGAGGGCGTCCTCCACCTGCACCGGGAGGTACAGCGTGGCGCCCGCGGTCAGCAGCGAGATGTCGAGGTTGCCGCCGTGGACCCCGGGCGGCACCGAGTGCGGTCGCTGGTCACCGGTGACGGCGACCCCGAGGATCCCGAGGAACGGCGCCATCGGGAAGCGCACCACCGGTCCGTCGCCGATCGGGCCCGGGACCAGGCCCATCTCCGCGTGCGTGCCACCGTCGGCGACGCGGGCGAAGGCGGAGAAGACATCGCCCTCGAGCGGGTACTCCCCGGGCAGGGCCCCACGTCCGTGCCGGTTGGACACCACGCCGTACGGCACCCGCGGCGCGGTCTCGAGCAGGGTGATCGCGAGCAGGTCGCCGGGCCGCGCGCCGGTCACCGCGACGGGACGGCTCACCACGTGCGGCCCGTCGACCCCGACCACGTGCGGGGCACCGGAGGACGCGAGCGCGCGGGCGTCGGCCAGCACCGGCACGTCGTACGCCGCGAAGAACCGGTCGGGGTCGCGACCCTGGTCCTCGAGGATGCCCTCGTGGCTGAGCGTGTCGAGGGTGACCTCGTCACCCGGCTCGACCCGCAGCACCGGCTCGTCGGCGGCGCAGGGGAGGCGTCCCCACAGGACGTTCTCGACCGTGGAGGGCAGGTAGGCCCCGCGGATCGGGCCGGTGCCGATCTCCAGAGGGTCCATGCCAGAACCCTAGGGGGACGCGTCGGGGCTCAGGCGTCCCAGGTCCAGGAGTCGAGCAGCTGCTGGTTGACCGCGGCGCGCTGGTCGGCGTCGTACTCGTCGGAGGCCAGCCGCAGGGTCAGGCGCACCGCGGTGCCGTCGACGACGGCACCGTAGACGTCGGCGAAACGACCCTTCGACTCCTTGCCGGACAGGTGGTACATCTCGACGCCGTCGACCTCGACCGGGTCCTGGGCCTCGAACTTGTCACCGAGGCCCATCAGGGTGATCTCGGCCTGGCGCTCCAGGCTCGGGGGGTCACCGGCGAAGTCGAGCTCGACGACCGAGACCAGGTTGCCCCCGGGGCCGGTCGCGAGGACGGCGGCGCTCTTGCCGGAGCCCTCGGCGACCACGAAGCCGCTGGGGGCCTCGAAGGTGGCCGTGTCGGCCTCCACCTCGGGGCCGGGCTCGGCGGCGGTCGACGCGGAGGCGGCCGAGCCCTCCGGCTCGGAGGAGGAGTCGTCGTCGCCGCTGCACGCGGAGGCACCGAGCAGCAGGCCCAGGGCCAGGACGGAGGCCCCGACACGGGCCCCGACGCGGGAGCCGGAGCGGGAGCCGGAGCGGGAGGAGCGGGAGGAGGGGAGCACGCCGAGTCGCATGGGACAGTCGTACCCGATCGGTAAAGGCCGGGTCACATCGGGCGGTCCACCACCGCGGTCCCCACCCGCTGCCACCAGTCGATGGCCCGGTCGGTCACGGCGTCCAGCCCCCGCAGGGCCGGCAGGGACCCGGGGGAGGCCAGGCCCAGCGCCAGCGTGGCGGCGTACCGCAGGTCCGGTGACTGCGCCGCCAGCGCCGCCACGGCACGCGACTCGCTGGGGGTGAGCGGGACCTCGGAGAGCCCGAGCGCCAGCAGGGCCTCGCTGCGGTGCGGGGCCTGCTCGTCCAGGGCGCGCGCCACGATGCTGCGGTGGGCGTCGCCGTGGCCCAGGACGTGCACGAGCTCCCAGGCCCGGGTGGCCAGCAGCTCGCGCGGGTCGTCGGTGAGGGCCACGACGTGGGTGGCGAGGACCGGGCCGTACGGCGTCGCGGCGACCAGGCGGCCGGCGAGCTCGCGCCGGCGGCCGTCGACGTGGAACAGCGCCTCGCGGACCAGCCGCTCCAGCATGGGGTCGGGCTCGGGCGGCTCGCGGTCCTCGGCGCCCCACTGCGCCCGCCACGCCAGGCTGCGGGCCAGCCGGCGGTGCGCGGCGTCGGGGATCAGGGTCGAGGAGTCGCGGATCTGCAGCAGCTGGTCACGGACGCCGCCGTCGCGCTGAGCGTCCACGACCCGCTCGAACTCCGGGCGCGGCAGCTGGCAGACCAGGTCGAGCAGGTCGGCCAGGGCCCGGCCGGCCACGCCGGGGACGAGCCCGGTCGCGAGGTCGGCGAGCGCGCGCACGTGCCGGGGCCCGACCTGCCCGGCGGCCAGCTTGGCGGCCGCCACGGGCAGGGTCGCCTCGGCCACCCGGGCGTCCTGGCCCTGCAGCAACCGCAGCACCAGGTCGTCGGTGTCGCCCCCCACCGAGCCGAGCAACGCGACGACCGGGGTGACCAGCTGGACGTCGGGGTCGGTCAGCCAGCTGCCGACCGCCCGGAGCACCGCCCGCTGGGACGAGGGGTGCTGGAGCAGGGTCAGCGCCGCCTCGAGGCGGAGGTGGTGGGCGGCGCCGGCGCTGCGGGCGAGCTCACCGACCAGGCGGCCCGCCAGCGTGTGGAGGTCGTCGGCGCGGAGGAAGAAGCGGTCGTGCCAGGTGAGGGCGAGGGCGAGCCGCAGCCACCGGCTCCCGTCCAGGGGACGGTCGGCGAGTGCCTCGGCGAGCAGCCCCTCCACCTCCTCGTCCGGTACGCCGTCGGGCGCACCACCGGTCGTGCGGGCCAGGGTCCGCACCGGGGCCAGCAGCCGCCCCGGGGGCAGGCCCAGCAGCCGCTCGTACCCGAGGGTGACCGCGACCGGCGGCTGCTGGCGGCCGCTCTCCCAGCGGCTGACCCGGCTGGGGTCGGCGACCAGGGCGGCGCCGGAGTGGTCGGTCATGGCCTCGAGGCCGAGGCGCAGCTCGGCGCGGGTCAGCCCGGCGACGGCTCGGTTGGCCAGGTGCAGCCAGCCCGTGCGGGCGGGGGCGTCGACGACCTGGGCGTCCCAGGAGGACCGGTCCTCCGGCACGCGGGCGGGACGACCCGGCCGGGGCGGATCGCCCGCAGCGGGGTAACGACGCACGCTGCCTCCCGAGGACATTGACGCGAATTTACCTCGCGGTCACAGAAGTCCGCGGGGGTGGGCCCGGGCTTCCTAGCGTCGCGGCTGCTCGGGGGATCCCCCCTGGGCGACCTGTGGAAAGGAAGCTGATGTTCACCAGCGGCACGAAGAAGGGCCTCGCGGGCTCGGCGGTCACCGCCCTCGCCATCGCAGGCCTCCCCCTCCTCGCCGGGCCTGCAGGCGCGGTCACGCACACCTCCACCCTGGGCGCGGACGAGGTCGACCTCGTCTCGCCCGTCGCCACCACCGTCTCGGCCAAGCCGGACGGGCAGAACGCCACCCAGCGGCTCACCGCCATCGGTGGCAGCAACGTCACGGGCGTGCGGTTCGAGTACCGCATCGGGAGCGGCCCGTGGACGCTCATCGCCAACCAGACCTCGCGCAACGACGACGGTGCGTTCGCGGTCGAGTGGAACCCCACCCCGATCGCCGGGTCCGCGAACGTGACCCTGCGCGCGACCGGGCTCGGCCCGGCTACGCCGGACACCGACGAGCTCGGCGGCGTGACGGTCGACAACAACGCCGACACCGTCAACGTGACCGACGGGTCCGCGCTCGACGTGTTCCAAGCGCCGTACTCCAACGACGCCGACGGCGGCCAGTTCGCCGTCGTCGAGGGCACCTCCTCGGCCACCGGCGCGACGCCCTCGCTCGACTTCTACGACCCGAGCGCGGACGCCTGGGCAGGTCAGGGCGACAGCACGGAGTCGACGACCCCGCAGGGCTCGCCCACCGGCACCTGGCGCGGCGTCCTCGACATCACCGACTACGACTACGGCAACGGCACCGACCAGGTGCTCGTGAAGGCCGCGGGCGCGACCGACGACGCCGAGTCCTTCGCCATCAACCGCCAGCAGCTCGGCACGGTCACCGCCGAGCCGACCAACGCCAACGTGCCCGGCAGCGGGTCCGCGGAGATCACCATCACCGTGGTCGACGGAGCAGGCACGCCGATCGCCGGGGCGGAGGTGCGCCGGGAGGGCGGCGCCTACGTCGGGCAGACCGATGCCGACGGCCAGGTCACCACCGACCAGGAAGGCGGCACCGAGGCCTACTACTACGCCAACGCCACCGACTCCGACGCCTTCGAGTCCGGCCTGGGCGACAAGCGGTCCGAGGACGTGACGGTGGGGCAGTACAGCCCCGAGCCCACCAGCCTGGAGGCCACCTCGGCCAACGGCGAGGCGTTCGACTACGACGAGTACGACGCCGACGACATTCAGGTCCAGGTCAAGGACCAGGAGGGCGAGGACGTCCCGTTCGCCCAGGGTGCCGGCCAGACCGTGGAGTACACCTGGACCTTCCAGGCCTTCGACGGCGACCCGGCCGCCCAGGAGACCGAGGGCACCGCCGTGGTCGGGGTCGACGGCAGCGCGAACATCCCGCTGCCCTCCCCGCGCCCCGAGGGCGGCACCTACACCCTCGAGGCCGGTCTGCGCGCCAACCCGGTCACCGGCGGCGGCGCCGTCGACTCCGAGCAGGTACTGCAGGTCAAGGCCGGCCAGGCCGAGATCACCTTCGACGACGACGAGGTCGCCGGTGCCGCCGGTGACTCCGCGCCGGTCGCGGGCACGCTCGCCCTGGCGGACAACACCGGACTGCCGGGCCGCCCGATCACGCTGACCTACGCCGCCGACGGCAGCGGCGACGCCGCCTTCGACCAGGAGACCGGCGACGACGCCGCGACCCGCGAGGTCGAGACCGGCGCCGACGGCTCCTTCTCCGCGACCCTCGACGACCCCGCCGCCGCGCAGGGCCAGGCGCAGGGGACCGAGACCGGTGAGGTCACCGCCGAGACCGACTCCTACGAGGACCCGAACAGCCCGGCCGACACCGACGACGCCGACGCGTCGGCCACCACGGACGTGACGTTCTTCAACGACGCCGCGCCCGAGGGTGCCGAGGTCGCCATCACGGGCCTGCAGGGCACCGGGAAGCCCGGCGCCCCGGCGTACGGCACGGTGACGGTGACCGACGACCAGGACCAGCCGGTGCCGAACGTCGCGGTGCGCCTCACGGTGGACGGCGACAGCTTCTTCACCAACGGGCCGGCCGACGGCCGCGTCGGCCAGCCGGCGGGCGACCTGCAGGAGCGGGGCCAGGCCATCACCCTGGTCACCGACGGCGACGGCGAGGTGTCCTTCGGCGTCGGCATCGAGCGCAGCGAGGAGTTCGACGACGACGGCGAGGCGACCGACACGGTCACCGCGAAGGTCGGGGACACCACCGACACCGCCGACGTCGCGTGGAGCACCGCGGACCCGCTCAACGGCGGCGACGTGCTGGTCGACCTGGCGGCCGACCGCTTCCAGGAGTCCGGCGTGCTGCCCAAGGCGCCGGTCACCGACGACGTGGCGTACGACGTCAAGGTGACCGACCAGTTCGGCAACCCCGTCGGGGGCGAGGACGTGGCGATCACCGCCGACGGCGGCGACGTCGTGGACGAGGACGGGGACGCGGTCGACACCGTGACCTCCGACTTCGACGCCGACCCGGAGTTCGAGCTGTCCTCCGACAGCGCGGACGAGGTCACGCCGACCGGCACCTGGGACGCGAACACCTCGGTGTACGCCGCTGACGGCGGCGACGCCGACGACGACGCGGACATCGTCACCACCGACGGCACCGACGAGGTGACCGGCAACGGCCCGACTGCGCAGTTCTACGAGGTCGACTTCGCCAACAGCACCTTCGAGCTGGCCCAGGTGGGCGACGAGCAGCGCGAGGTCGGCGACACGGTGATCATGACCTACACCGCGACCGACCAGGAGGGCGAGGAGATCGAGTTCGACGTCGCCTTCTTCCGCACCGGGCCGGGCAACGACGACGACGGGTCGGCCGACGACCGGGTCGCCACCGGCGAGGACGGCATCGCGTCGTACGTCTTCTCGGGCAACACCGAGGGGCGCGCCCGCGTCTCGGCCATCGGGTACGTCGGCAATCAGGTCGTCGCCGACTCCAAGGCCAACGACACCGTCGACTTCGGTGAGGTCGACGGCCCGGGTGAGCCGATCGTCATCACCCTGGCCGCGGACAGCAACGGTGGGAAGAAGGACATCGTGCGCGCCGACATCGACAACGGCGTGGGCGAGACCATCAAGCTGTTCGTGATCCGCGGGACGAAGGCGCAGGGCAACAAGCGCCTCATCCAGATCCGCGAGGACGTGGTGCCCGACGGTGGTCGGATGACCTTCAAGAAGGCCGACCGCAACGGCAACCGCAAGACCCGCTTCATCGCCAAGATCCGCAGCGGTGGCGAGGTCTACAAGTCCAACACACAGAAGCCGCGGTGACCGGCCGATAGGCCACCCACGACGGCCCGGGTGTCGCTGCCGCTGGCGGCGCCCGGGCCGTCCCCTGTCCCCACGTCATCGCCGGTCGAGGTGCGAGCGGAGCGAGCCTCGAGACCCGGTCGCCAGCGCAGCGTCCAGCGATGGGGAGCACGATGGAGCCCATGGACGAGCTCGCCTATTACCTCGGCATGCCCGCGCACGGCGCCCTCGCGGTCGTCGTCTCGACGGTGGTCCTCTACAGCGCGATCACCAGCCTGCTGAGCCGGGCCGGCCAGCGACTCTACGCCTCGCCCTCGAGCCTGGACCTCGCAGTCGTCACGGTCCTCGGCGCCATCGTCGGTCGCTCGATCCTCGGGCAGGTGCCGACGTTGAGCGGCGGTCTGCTGGCGCTGGGCACGCTGTTCGTGGTCGAGGGCCTGGCCGGCCGGGTGCGCCGCAGCGAGCGGATGTCGCGTCGTCGGCGCCACCGCGCGGTCGCCGTGATGGTCGCCGGGCACGTCCAGCGCCACGAGCTGCACCGGCTCGGGCTCGACGAGTCGGTGCTGTGGAGTGCCCTGCGGTGCGCCGGGGTGCGGGGCCCGCACGAGGTGTCGCTCGTGGTGGTCGAGCCGGACGGCCGGTTCAGCGTGCTGAAGGTGGGGGAGACCGTGCACCCCGCGGCGCTCACCGGTGTCCGGCACTCCGGTGAGCTGTTGGACCAGCTGGCGCAGTCGGGTGACCGCGCCCAGTAGGTTCACCGACGTGACCTACGAGCTCGACCGCCACCTGTCCCTGACCGCCCTTGGTGAGGGCCGGTACTCCGGCGCTCTCGACGGCGGCTGGAGCGTCGGGGGCGGCATCAACGGCGGCTTCCAGATGGCCCTGGCCGGTCAGGCGATCTCCCAGCACCTGGAGTCCAAGCCGGACCCGGTCGCGGTGTCGGCCTACTTCCTCTCCGCCGGGACGCCCGGCCCCGCCGAGGTGGCGGTCGACGTGCGACGCGAGGGTGGCCGGATGGCCACGGTCGCGGCCGACCTGACCCAGGACGGGCAGACCCGCCTGACCCTGCTGGCGACGTACGCCGACCTCGGACGTTTCGAGGGGGAGGTCCGCACCACGGCCACCGAGCCGGAGCTGCCGGCGCCCGAGGACTGCGCGGGCCCCGAGGACGTGCCGGACTTCGTGCTCGAGCTGGCGCCGATGATGCGGCGCTTCGAGATGCGCTTCCCGGTCGAGCAGACCGGGTGGGTGCGGGGGGAGCCGCGCGGGGTGGGGCACCTGTCGGCGTGGTTCCGGATGGCCGACGGGCGCGAGGTCGACCCGGTCGCGCTGCTGATGGTCCTCGACGCGCTGCCGCCGGTGACCTTCGACCTCGGCATGATCGGGTGGGCCCCGACGCTCGAGCTCACCGCGCACGTGCGGGCCAAGCCGGCGCCGGGGTGGCTGAAGGTGCAGCACCGCACGCGGAACTTCGCGGGCGGGACGTTCGAGGAGGACTGCGAGGTCTGGGACTCCACCGGCCGGCTGGTCGCCCAGTCCCGCCAGCTCGCCCTGGCGCCGCGCACCGGCTGAGGCACCGCCGGCGGGTCAGTCGGCCAGCGGCTCCAGGTCGAAGCGGCCGTCGAGGTCGCGCAGCGCCGGCCCGACCTTGCGCCACCAGCGCACGACCGAGGCGTCCGGGCTGGACTGCGTCTCCAGCGGGGTGGGCAGGTGGTGGGGGGCCTGCAGCCCGGTGGCGGCGAGGGCGGCGCGGCGGACGGCGGAGTTCGCGCTGTCCATCGCGCGGCGAACGACGCCCTGGTGCTCCTCGCGCAGCCCGGCACCCGAGCGGGCCAGGCTGATGAGCGCGCGGCGCTGGGTCCAGGGGTGGTCGGTGTCGACGAGCGCGACGACGTCGTCGCGGCGGGTGCCGTGGCCGATGGTCCACACCGCGTCCCAGGCGCGGTCGCCGAGCAGCTCGCGGTCGGAGCCGGCGAGGGAGAGGAAGCAGTCGGCGACGGCGGGGGCGTACGGCGAGATGCCCAGCACCTGGCCGGCCAGGCGCCTCCGGTTGCCGCTGACGTGGAAGAGCGACTCGCGCACGAGACGGTCCAACAGCTGGTCGGGCTCGGAGCGGTAGACCGCGGGGGTCATCGCCTGCGCCTGGGTGGAGACCTGCCGGCTGATGCTCCGGCTGACGTCGCGCACGGCCAGGTCGTGGGTCTCGCGGGTCTGCAGGATGCGGGTGCGCAGCGGGCTGTCCTTGAGGTTGCCGGTGACCCGGGCGAAGGACTCGTCGGGCAGATGGGTCAGCAGGTCGAGCAGGTCCGCGCTGCGCTTGGACGTCGGCGTGACGAGGCCCCGGATGGCGTGCTGCTCGATGAGCGCGAGGTGTGCCCGGCCGACGTGGCCGCGCGCGAGCTTGGCCGCGGCCACCTGGATGGCGCCGCGTGCGAGCTGGCTGCTGGGGGCGTCCATGAGGCGGCAGACCAGGTTGCTGGCGCCGGGGTCCTCGAGCTGCTGGAGGACCGTGAGCATCGGGAAGACGACCTGCACGTCGGGATCGGTGAGCCAGACACCGAGCGCGTGCAGGACGTGTCGTTGGGCGACGGGGTGGGTGACCAGGGTGCTGAGCGCCTCGAAGCGGCGCAGCTGGTCGACGCCGCTGGTGCGGGCCAGCTCGTGGAGCAGCCGCTCGCACACCAGGGACCAGGTGCGGTTGGAGAGCAGCACCAGCTCGAAGCGCTCGAGCTCGGTGGCGAGCCGCAGCCAGTCGCCCCCGGTGAGGTGGTCGTCCTTGTCGGTGGCCCGGTCGACGAGGTCGGAGACCATCGTGTCGGGGGAGAGGTGATCGAGCCCGGCGAAGGAGATCTTCTCCGGGGGCTTGGCCGAGGTCTCGGCGTCGCGCACGAGCTGGCGGCTGGCGGCGACCAGGGCGCCCTCGGAGAGGCCGAGGACCGTCTCGTAGCCGCGCAGGGCCCGGAAGGACACGGCCTGCTGGCCCGACTCCCACCGGCTGACCCGGCTGGCGTCGGCGTTGACACCGGAGTCCACGAGGGCGTCGACGAAGGTCGCGCGGTCGGCGTACGCCGGGTCGGACCCGAGTGAACGCGCGGTGACCAGCAACCAGGCCGTCCGGGCCCAGGGGTCGTAGTACCCCTCGGCCATCGGCGTGGTGTCGTCCGGCATCCGGGGCGGTCGCCCGCGCCGTGGCTTGGGCACACCCGCGGTGCGGCGGGAACCGCTGCGTGGCTCATCAGCGCTCAACTGCTGCTCCTAGGTCGACCCGAGTCGCCGTGGGGTGGGGGGAGGGACAGTAACGAGTGACCTCGGCCACAGTTATTGCAAGGCAAAAAGTAAAGAACATAAAGGCCGCAGCGCAACTCACAGGATCTTTACTGTGCGATCCGTCCAGACAGGTCCCTAGTGAACCTCGCCTGGGTCCTGGCCTCGGGGCCGGGTGGTCCGTTCTGTGTCGGACCAGTCCTAACAACCTTCAGAAGGGTTCAATCTTCATGAACAGCAGCGGCATCAAGCGGGGCCTGGCCACCACGGCCGTCTCCGCTCTCGCGGTGGCGGGTATCCCGTTCATCGCTTCCTCCGCCTCGGCGGCGGCTGGTGACTCGATCACCGTCGCGTCCGTCGGCCCGATCCGTAACGCCGGCGCGCTCGGCGGCGAGGTCCTCCTCAAGACCAAGGGTGTCGACGAGGCCGACCTCAAGCTCAAGGCCACCAACCTGACCAGCGGCGCGAACTCGCCCTCTCAGACGGTCTCCATCGTCTCGGTCGACCGCATCGCCAACGGCGACCCCGGTGACTCCAACAAGACCGACGGACTCGACGAGATCACGGTCAACCTGGCCGTGACCACCCCGTCCGCTGGTGGCAGCTTCGCTGTCGCCATCTACGAGGACGAGGACGGCGCCGGCTCTGTCGACGCTGCCGAGGCCCGCGCGACCATCTCCGGTGCCACCGCCGGCGCGCCTGCGTCGATCGCGATCAGCCCCGACTCGCAGACCACCTCGGCTGGCGTCCCGACCGGCAACTACACCGCCGCGATCGCCGACTCGGCTGGCAACGCGACCCAGCTGACCACCGGTGAGGGCTTCGCTCTGGCCGGGACCGGCGTGACCTTCACCCCGGACAACACGCTCGACCCGGCTGACCTCGTCAGCGGCTCGACCACCTTCAAGGCCAGCTCGAACACCTCCGGTGAGACCACGTTCACCGCGACCGGCAACGGCACCGGCGGCACGCCGGCCACCGTCACGGACTCGGCGGTCATCAACGTCATCGCCAACGCCACCATCGACGCCGACGAGTTCGACCTCGTCACCGGCGCCGACGAGTTCGAGGCGGGCGACGCGTTCGGCGGCACCTACCAGGTGCGCGTCGACCAGGGCTCGGTGACCTTCGAGTTCATGAGCAAGGACGGCGGCGACGCCGACACCATCCCGGACGACGCCAACAAGGCTGTGGTCCTCACGCTCTCGAGCGGCACGCTCAAGTTCGGCGGCGCGGCGTCGAAGTCCTACACCGTCGTCCTCGACGCCGACGGCAAGGGCTCCCTGACCGTCAGCCCCTCCGGCATCGTCGCGGGCTCGCAGATGACCTTCGAGTCGGCCAGCTCCGGCATCGCCAGCACCACGCTCGAGTTCGCTCGCGCCGCCGCTGACTCGGTCAAGGCCGGCCAGGCCGTCTACGTGACCAAGGTCGGCAGCCCGACCGAGGTCACCGTCTCGGTGCTCGACCAGTTCGGCGACCCGATCGGCGCTCCCGCGCAGGTCTCGATCGTCCGCGGCTTGCGCAACGGCAGCACCCAGACCGCTCGCCAGACCGTCGGCTCCGACGGCAAGGCGACCTTCACCCTGCCCGACGCCGGCACCACCGTCGGCAGCGAGACCTTCACCATCAACCTGTTCGAGGACCAGTTCGACGGCACCCCGTCCAACTTCGCCGGTGCTCGCATCGACTACACCGCTGACGGTCTCGGTGGGAACTTCACGATCGCCGGCGCGTCCGACGACGCGACCGCCACCAAGGTCTTCCCGCTCTACGACGGTGTGGCGAACTCCGCCGGTAGCGAGTTCGAGACGATCTCGGTTGCCCTCGGCACCCCCGACGCCCCGGCGACCTTCTCCGTGGACAACGGTGCGCTGATCGTCGGTTCGGACAACACCCTCGCGAAGGCTGTCGAGTCCAAGACCATCACGCTGAGCAACACGGGCACGGGTTCGGTCAACGTCATCGGTACCAAGACCGGCGTCGTCACCGTGACCATCACCAGCGCGGGTCGCACCAAGACCGTCAAGTACACGGTCGAGCAGCCCACGGGTGCTGCTCTCGAGGCCTCGGCTCGCAACGTCGAGCTCGACGGCCCTGAGGGTGTCGTCGCCGGCGACGTGGCCACCTACACGGCCACCGTCACCGACGCCTTCGGCAACCCGGTTCCGACCGTGGACGACTCCAACGTGGTCTTCCAGGTCTCCGGCCCGGCCAGCCTCCAGAACAAGGAGGGCGCCACCGACGCCAACGGTGAGATCGAGCAGACCGTCCTCCTGACGGACTCCGCCAACGGCAGCATCACCGTCAGCGTGCGGGGCGAGAACAGTGGCAACGTCACCCAGTTCGGCAAGGCCGCGAACTCCTACGCTGCTGCGAACGACGCCCCGGGTCTCTCGGCTTCCAAGAACACGGACTCCGTCACCTCGACCGTCACCAACATCGAGGCGCTGGAGCAGGCTGTCGAGGACGCTGAGATCGCTCTCGCCGAGGCCGAGGCCGACCTGGCCAGTGCTCAGGCCGAGCTGGACGTGGCCCAGGCTGAGCTTGCCATCGCGCAGGCGAACGTCGACACCCTGACCGCGAAGAAGCAGAAGCTCCGCAAGAAGCTGAACCGCGCGAAGGCCAACGACAACAAGCAGAAGGCCAAGACCACCCGCAAGAAGCTGCGTCAGACCAAGCGGGCCCTGCGTGCCGCGAAGGACGACGTGACTCTTGCCCAGGCCAAGGTCGACGCCCGCACCACCGTCGTGACCCTCCGCCAGACCCAGGTCGACAAGGCTCAGGCCGACCTGGACGAGGCTCAGGCGAACCTCGACGAGGCCCAGAACTGATCGATCCCTCCGGGATCGGTCCGCTCTGAGCGCACCGACACGGGAGGTCCCCGGGGCGTGAGCCCCGGGGACACTCTCCGGGAGGGCACCTGACTCCCAGCTCCAGCTCGATGAGCCGGAGACACAGACGCGGTCCGGGCCTTTCTCTGTTGCCGCTGCTCGAGAAAGGTCCGGACCGCCTGTGCCACCTTAGGGCACGGGGTCTCTTCGGCTAGGTCACCGGGGCCGCACACGATGTGTGCGGCCCCGGTGGCTATTTCAGTCAACTCCGAGTTGACCGATCGAGGTGACTAGCCGTGCAGGCGCAGGACCGCGCGCCGACCGGGGTGCTCGCCGACCGTCCACAGACGGCCAAGGTCGTCCCTGGTCAGGTCCTCGACCCCGATGGGTGCCGCTCTGCGGAACGGTCCCGAGGCCAGCTCGATGGCGGGCCTCCCACGCGCTCTGTCACTCAGGCCGGGGAGGGTCCCGGGTGCGTCTTGGTCGGTGTCCGTCTCACTCAGCTCGGTACTAGGACCTCCGGTCAGGTGCAGGCTGCCCCTGAGCCAGGGGCCGGCCGAGGTCGAGACCAGCAGGTCGTCGGCGTACGTCGTCACGCCCTGCATGCCGGCCGGGCCCTCGCCCACGACGTGGAGGTCGCCCACCGGCTGGCCATCTCGGACCTCCAGTCGGGCCAGGCGGGTGGACTTGCCGCCCCGGCCGTACTCTCCGGCCAGGAGGGGTCTCGAGGCCCGCTCCGCTCGCACCTCGACCATCGGGAGAGGCCGGCGCTCCTCGCTGCTCGACCACCCTGGGGGCGCGAGGTCCATGAAGGACCAGCGGAACGGGTCGTCCGATCCCGGGAGTGTCGGCCGGTGGAGGGTGCGGGCGCGCCAGGTTGCGGGGTCTCGACGACGCTCGTCGCTGGCGCTCCTCGCTGCTCGACCGGCAGTGAACGCGAGGTCGTCGACGTGGAGGGTCCAGAAGCCGCGGGCGGTGGCGGCGACGTACAACCAGCCGTCGTCCCACGCCAGGCCGCCGGCATGCACGCGCAGCGACTCGCCGTCGGGCGTCAGCAGCGGCACGTGGGCGTAGCGGCGGGCGACCAGGTCGACGACGGAGATCCGTGAGCCGCCGCCGCGGCGCGAGTACCACGACACCAGCAGCCGCTTGCCGGCCCACGTGATGCCCTGGGGCCACCACTCGCGGGTCCACTGGTCGCGCAGGTCCCACGACCAGGCTCGCTCGGCCGCACCCCCGTGCACCAGCCGTACGACGGGGAGCCGGTGCATCCGTCGGGGGAGTGGCACGTCGAGCAGTGAGCTCACGACCGCCGCCTCGTCGCGACCGCGACCCCGACCGTCGAGAGTGCCAGCCCCAGCACCGCCAGCCCGGTGAGCCGCTCGTCGAGCAGCACCCACGCCAGCACGGCCGTCACCGGCGGCATCAGGAAGAACACGCTGGCACTCGCCCCGGCACCGCCGCGGCGCACCAGCAGCCCGAGCAGCAGGAGCCCGAGCACCGAGTTCACGCCTGCCAGCCACAGCACCGCGACCGTGGCGTCGACCGGGGAACCCACGCTGGGCGCCCCCTCGACGGCCAGCGCGAGCACGACCAGCGGCGGCACGCACACCGCGCACTGCAGCGTCGCTGACCAGATCGGGTCCGTGCGGGTGCCGATCCACCGCTGCCCGAGCGTCCCCAGCGACAGGCACGCCAGCGAGGCGACGCCCAGCAGCAGCCCGGCGACGCCACCGGCCCGGTCGATGTCGGGCCCGAGCACCACTACGACCCCCGCCACGCCGACCACGAACCCGACCACCTGCAGCCGGGTCAGCCGCTCACCGAGCAGCACCCCCGCCAGCACCGCGGTGAGCACCGGTGAGAGCGAGTGCAGCAGCGCGCCGAGGGTGGCCTGCAGGCCGAGCTCGAATGCGGCGTACATCGTGCCGAACAGCAGCCCGTTCATCACCAGCCCCGACGCCGCGACCCGCACGAGGTCCTCGCGCGAGATCCGCAGCGCTCCGCGGGTCAGGCGCGCCAGGGGGTAGAGCATCAGCGCCGCCACCGCGAACCGCAGCACCAGCACCCAGAACGGCGAGACGACCTCGACCCCGGCCGGCCCCGCGACGTACCCCGAGGACCACACGAGGACGAAGGCCGCCGCCGGCCAGAACGGCACGCCCACCAGGGGCGTGGCTGCAGGGGCCCGAGACGTCATGGCGACAGCCTGCCGCACCACGCCCGCCCGGACGGGTCGTGCCCCTCAGCGGGCGCCATGGCGCCCGCTGAGGGGCACGACCGGGCTACCGCAGGTGCTGAGACGCCCTCACCTGCGGTAGCCAGCACGTCGGTGGGTCAGCGACGCACCTTCAGCTCGTAGTACCAACCCCACGGCGCTGCCAGGGAGACGGTGTCCTCGACCGCGGCCTGACCGTAGATGGAGATGACCAGGGTCTTCCCGCGGAAGTGCTTCGGTACCCGGAACCTGGTGGCCAGGTCCTTGCTGCGAGTCGAGACGTACGTGATGCCCTTCTTCGTGGGGCAGTAGGAGTTCTTGCAGACAAGGAAGTCGCGGCGGGACTCACCGAAGGAGCGCCCCTTGCGGGCCGCGATCACCTGGGTGACCGAGGCGACGTCCTCACCGAAGGCCCCGGTCCAGCGCATCTTGACGACCTCACCGACGCGCACCGCCTTCTTCGACGAGCGCTTCATCCGAAGGTTCGAGGGGTGACTGATCACCCGCACGGTGTGAGCGACGGCTGCGGACTGCTCGACGAGGACGTCGCCGTCGTACTCGCTGAGGACGACGTCGAACGTGTCGCCGATCGCCATGTCGCCGTCGTTGGGGATGTAGACCTGCATCGGGGTGACCCCGTCCCACCCTTCCCAGACGTAGCCCTCGCCCTCCTTGACCACGCCCGGCTCCTCGCCCTCGGCGGTCACCTGCGTCGCGGTCGCGACGTACCGGTGGCTGCTGTCCGGCGTCGTGTCTGTGAACGTCGCCAGGAGCCCGTAGAAGCCGAAGTGGATGGTGGGGTAGCCGCCTGTGTCCGCAGCGATCCCGACACGTTCGGTCGTGAGGCCGGTGGTCTCCTCGGCAGTGGCTGGGCTGAGGATGCCCGCCGTCAAGGTGAGGGCGGCGCCGACCAAGGTGGCCGTGAGCATTCGTCGCATGGGGGATCCGTTTCGTGAGGATGGGGAGCCACCAGCCTCGTCTCCGGTGGCCTCCCCGTCTGGTGGATCCGGCCCCAAAGCTGTTCGGATTTGTCCGGGGTCGTCCGACGTGAGCGTGCCGGACGCTCCGGATAGGGTCGTGCCCCGTGAGGAAGGTCGTCGTGGCAGCCGCCATCGTGCGCGGCGGGCGCGTGCTGGCAGCCCGGCGTACGGCGCCGCCGGAGGCCGCGGGGCGCTGGGAGCTCCCGGGGGGCAAGTGCGAGCCGGGCGAACCGCCCACGGCCGCGCTGGAGCGCGAGATCGCCGAGGAGCTCGGCTGCGACATCGAGGTGACCGCCTGGCTCGAGGGCAGCACGCCCATCGGCGAGACCCACGAGCTGCGCGCCGCCCTCGCACGCCTGACGCGGGGCGAGCCGACTCCCACCGAGCACGACGAGGTCCGCTGGCTGGCACCCGACGAGCTCGACACCATCGACTGGCTCGAGCCGGACCGGCCGTTCCTCCCCGAGCTGCGCTTCGCCCTCGAGCACGCCGCGAGCCTCGCCGGGGGCGGCAGCGGGACCCGCCGCATCATCGTCTTCGACGAGGACGACGCCCTCGCCGTGGAGCAACGGCTGCGAGCGGACGGCTTCGACGCCGAGGTCGTCCGCGAGCGGCTCCAGGGCGAGGACGACGACGAGGACCACCCCTGGGCCGTGCTGACCGACGCCCCGGCCCTCATCGCCGAGGTCCTCGTCGACGAGTTCGACGGGTGGCTCGACGAGGAGCAGGAACAACCCGCGCCCCGGGCGGGTTCTCCGCTCGACCTCCCCACCGCGCCCCGAAGGATCAAGAGGACCGATGCCTGACGCGACCCAGCGCCTCCTGCTCGTGCACGCCCACCCCGACGACGAGACCATCGGCAACGGCGCCACGATGGCCAAGTACGTCGCCGAGGGCCGCCAGGTCACCTGCGTCACCTGCACCGCGGGGGAGATGGGCGAGATCCTCGTCCCCGACCTGGCCCACCTCGCCGCCGACCAGGAGGACGGCCTCGGCGAGCACCGGCGTACCGAGATCGAGGACGCCATGGCCGCCCTCGGCGTCACCGACCACCGTTGGCTCGGCGGCTTCGGCCGCTTCCGCGACTCCGGCATGAAGTGGCACGAGGCCGGCCACGCCATCGCCGCCGACGAGACCGACGACCGCGCCTTCGCCAACGCCGACCTCACCGTCGCGGCCGACGAGCTGGTGCAGATCATCCGCGAGGTCCGCCCGCAGGTGATGGCCACCTACGACCAGTTCGGCGGCTACGGACACCCCGACCACATCCAGGCCCACCGCGTCGCGACGTACGCCGCGCACCTGGCCGCGGTGCCGTCCTACCGCCCCGAGCTCGGCGAGGCCTGGGACATCGCCAAGATCTACTGGAACGCCATGTCGGAGTCGAAGATGCGTGAGGGGCTGCGCAAGCTGCGCGACGCCGGCGAGCAGACGTTCTTCGAGGGCATGGACCCCGACGGCCCGATGCCGCACTTCGTCACCGCCGACGAGCACCTCTCCTGCGCCGTCGACGCCACCGCCTTCGTCGACCGCAAGATGGCGGCGATGAAGGCCTACCCCACGCAGATCCAGCTCGACGGGCCGTTCTTCGCGCTGTCCAACAACGTCGGCGACACCGCCTGGGGCGTGGAGTACTACCGCCTCGCCAAGGGCGCGCTCGGCCCCCTCGGCGAGGACGGCCTCGAGACCGACCTGTTCGCGGGGCTGTGACGCGGGCGGGGCTGCTGCTGCTCGGTCTCGTCGTCGGGCTGGCCGGGGCCGCGCTGCACCAGTCCTTCCTCTGGCTCACCGTCACGCTCCTCGCCGGCGCCGCCGTCACCGCGGCGACCCCGCCCCCCGGGCGGATCTGGTGGGCCGTCGGCTTCGCCGCGGTGCCGCTGGCGCTGTCGTGGCCGCAGGGCGAGGGCGACGTCGTCCTGGCGGGCACCGCGAGCCTGCTGCTGGCCTGCCAGGCAGCGCTGTGGCTGGGGATCGGCCTGGCCGGGCTGCTGCCCGCCGGACGCCCCGCGCGCCCCACGTCGCAGCCCGTGCACGACCCGCCACCGCCTCCTTCCTAGACTCGCCCCATGGCAAAGGACTCCGGACGCGAAGCCCTCGGCGGCAGGGCCGTCGTCGTGGCCGTGGCGACGGTGGCCCTCCTCCTCGGGGGCGGGTACGCCGCTGCCGGGGCGTTCGCGAGCGACCGGGTTCCGCGCGGGACGACCGTCGGCGGGGTCGCCGTCGGCGGGCAGACACCGGCCGAGGCGAAGCAGACGCTGGCCCGCGCCTGGCGGGACCGGGTCGACGCGCCGATCACCGTCACGGTCGACGGCGAGAGCACGACGGTCGCACCCTCCGAGGCCGGGCTCGAGCCTGCGCTGGACGCGACGGTCGAGGCCGCCGGGGCCGGCGACTCCTGGGCGCCGGGCCGGCTCTGGGACTACTGGACCGGCGGTGACGAGGTCGCCCCGGTCGTCACGGTCGACGAGCAGCGGATGCAGGCGACCGTGCAGCGACTGGACGGCGAGCTCGGCACCGCACCGGTCGACGGGACGGTCTCCTTCACCGGGTCCACCGTCCGGACCACGAAGGCCACGACCGGTCGGGTGCTGGACGACGAGGCGGTGCGAGAGGCCCTCGTGGCGGCGTACCTGTCGGAGGAGCCGAGCGCGGAGCTGGAGCTGGTCGAGGTCGAGCCGGACATCACCGACGCCGACGTCGAGCAGGCCGTGGAGGACTACGCCAACCCCGCGCTGTCCGGCCCGGTGACGCTGGTCTTCGGCGACACCCCGGTGAAGCTGCGGCCCAGCGACTACGCCAAGGCCCTGAGCCTCGACGCCGACGGCGGCGTGCTCACGCTGGCCACCGACATCGACGTGGTGATGGACCTCGTGGACCAGTCGACCGTCCAGGGCGAGCCGGTCGACGCGACCGTGCGCATCGTCGACGGCGAGCCCGAGGTCGTCCCCGCCAAGCCCGGCGTGAGCTTCGCGGACGCCGACGTCTACACCCTGTTCATCGACCTCCTGACGCAGCCGGAGGGGGAGCGTCGCGGTGAGGTCGACGCCACCGTCGTGGAGCCCGAGGTCACCACCAAGGACGTGCGGCAGCTGGGGATCAAGGAGCAGGTCTCGACCTTCACGACCTACTACCCCCACGCGGAGTACCGCAACACCAACATCGGCCGCGCCGCCGAGCTGACCAACGGCACGCTGCTGCTGCCCGGCGAGACGTTCTCGATGAACGACATCGTCGGCGAGCGCACCCGCGAGAACGGCTTCACCGAGGGCTTCATCATCTCCAACGGCATCCTGCGCGAGGACCTCGGCGGCGGCGTCTCGCAGCTGGCGACGACGCTGTTCAACGCGATGTTCTTCGCCGGGCTGGAGGACGTCGAGCACAAGCCGCACTCCTTCTACATCGACCGCTACCCGGTCGGTCGCGAGGCCACCGTCGCCTGGGGCGCCCTGGACCTGCGGTTCCGCAACAACACCGAGCACGGGGTCTTCGTGCAGTCCTACATCCGCCCCAGCACCCCGTCCTCGCAGGGCTCGGTGACCGTCTCGCTGTACTCCACGAAGGTGTGGGACATCGAGGCCCGCGCCAGCAACCGCTACGCCTACACCGAGCCCGAGGTCCGCTACCTGCAGACCGACGACTGCTACGCCTACACCGGCTCCTCGGGCTTCCAGATCGACGTGTTCCGCGACTTCCGGCGGCCCGGCAAGGACAAGGTCGTGCGCACCGAGAAGTTCCACACCGTCTACACCCCCAGTGACTCCGTGCGCTGCGGCAAGCCGCCGGAGGACGGCGAGGGCGGCCAGGGCGGCTGAGCCACCTCAGGGGCTGCCGCGGAAGGTCCCCGTGGGGGAGAGGTAGCGCACCGTGTGGTGCACCCCCAGCCCGAGCGAGTCGTAGAACGCCCGGGCCCCGTGGTTGTCGCTCTCCACGTGCAGCCACGCGGTGAGCGCGCCGCGCTCGGCGCCCCACTCCAGCAGCGTCGAGACCACGTCGCGGGCCAGCCCGCGGCGACGGTGCTCCAGGCGCACCCGCAGCTCGTGCAGACCCAGCCAGTCGCCGTCGAGGACGGCGCGCCCCACGGCCAGCGGCTCGCCCTCGCCGGGTACGACGGCGACCACCCGGTCCTCGCCGGACTCCGGCGCCACGACGGCCTCGCCCGTGGTCGGGCCCAGCCCCCGCCGGGTGCGCGACACCGACCCCAGGCGCAGCTCGGCCGCCCCGTGCTCCAGCGGCACCCACCCGGCGGCCAGCAGGCCAGCCTCGCTGACCGACCCCGCGTCGACCTGCGCGAGCGGGTCGCGGCCGCGGGCGTCGTACCACTCGAGGAGGTCGGTGGCGGCCTGCTCGACCGGGACGCCGGGGTCGCCGATGGCCAGGCAGGAGTTGGCGCGCTTGTAGAGCCGGCCGACCGGGGCGGGGTCGGTGCGCAGCAGCCAGTCGCCGAGCGGCTCGGTGAGGGTGCCGGGGAACATCCGCAGGCCGCGGAGCTCGGCCTCGCGCGTGGGCACCCGCTGGCGCACCGAGGGGCGCGGCGGCACCGGCTTGCCGGAGACGATGTCGGCGAGCGCGATCCGCACCGGCTCGCCGATCTCGGGTGCGACCACGCACACGCCGTCGGCCCAGGAGAGGCAGGTGCCGAGCAGGTCGGTGAACGCCGGGCCGCCCGTGGGGCCGGTCTCGCCGCGCAGCAGCCGGCGCACCACGACCCGCTCACCGACGACGTGCGGTCCGAGACTGGCGGCCTGCGGCGACATGCGGGGCTCCAAAGGGTGGGCTTCCTCGCTGTCGTGCACGCCGGGATACTAGGCTGCCAACGGTGTTGACCGGCCGGCGGACGGCCGCGTGATCGACCAGGCCAAGCCCAGCCCTCCAGGAGGATTCCGGTGACCTACGTCATCTCCCAGCCGTGCGTGGACGTCAAGGACCGCGCTTGCGTGGACGAGTGCCCCGTCGACTGCATCTACGAGGGCAAGCGGATGCTCTACATCCACCCCGACGAGTGCGTGGACTGCGGTGCCTGCGAGCCCGTCTGCCCTGTCGAGGCGATCTTCTACGAGGACGACGTCCCGGAGGAGAACAAGGAGTACTACGACGCCAACGTGCACTTCTTCGACGATCTCGGCTCGCCCGGTGGCGCCGCGAAGATGGGCGAGATCGACCACGACCACCCGATGGTCGCCGCGCTGCCACCGCAGAACCAGGACCACTGAGCGACCCGTTGGTCCTCCGTACGCCGGGCCGGCGCGTCTCCGCGCGCCTGCCCGACTTCCCCTGGGACAGCCTGGCCGCGCACAAGGCGACCGCCTCCGCCCACCCCGACGGGCTCGTCGACCTCTCGGTCGGCACGCCGGTCGACCCGACGCCGGAGGTGGCCCGGGCAGCGCTGCGTGAGCACGCCGACTCTCCGGGCTACCCGGTCACCATCGGCGTCGAGCGGGTCCGGCAAGCCTGCCTGGACTGGCTCGAGCGCCGCCACGGCGTGACCGGTCTCGGGCTCGACCAGGTCATCCCCTCGATCGGCTCCAAGGAGCTCGTCGCGACCCTGGCCCAGCACCTGGGCGTCGGGCCGGGGGACACGGTCGTGTTCCCGGAGCTGGCCTACCCGACGTACGAGGTGGGTGCGGCGCTGGCCGGGGCCACCCCGGTCGCCACCGACTCGCTGGTCTCGCTCGGGCCGACCGCACCGGCGCTGCTGTGGCTCAACAGCCCCTCCAACCCGACCGGCCGGGTGCTGCCGCCCGACCACCTGCGCAAGGTCGTGGAGTGGTGCCGCGAGCGCGGCACGGTCCTGGTCTCCGACGAGTGCTACCTCGAGTGCGCGTGGGAGGCCGAGCCGGTCTCGGTGCTGCACCCCTCGATCAACGGCGGCTCGACCGAGGGCATCCTGGCGCTGCACTCGCTGTCCAAGCGCTCCAACCTCGCCGGCTACCGCTGCGCGTTCGTCGCCGGCGACCCCGACCTGGTCGGCGAGCTGCTCGCGGTCCGCAAGAACCTCGGGCTCATCGTCCCCGGCCCCATGCAGCACGCGATGGCCGCCGCGCTCGACGACGACGCCCACGCCGATGAGCAGCACGCGCGCTACGCCGCCCGGCGTAGCGCCCTGCGGGCCGCGCTGGAGTCGGCAGGCTTCCGGGTCGACCACTCCGAGGCCTCGCTCTACCTCTGGAGCAGCCGCGACGAGGACTGCTGGGACACCGTCTCCTGGCTCGCCGACCGCGGGATCCTCGTCGCCCCCGGCTCCTTCTACGGCTCCGCCGGGTCCCGGCACGTCCGCGTCGCCTTCACCGCCACCGACGAGCGCATCGGCGCCGCCGTCGAGCGGTTGTTGGGCTGAAATCCGGGTACTCCGCATTCGATTTCACCCTCAGCGCGCGCTGAGGGTGAGATTTCATTCGGAGTATCGCGAGGTCGGAGTCCCCTCAGCCGCGACCGTGCCCCGCGCCCTGGCGGGTCAGGCGAGCCGCGAGCCGCCATCCCAGGCGGTGCAGTCGCGGGAGGAGCCTCACGCGGGTGCTGCCAGTCCGACGAGCATGTGGTCGAGGACGGCGGTGTGGGCCACGGTCGGGCTGAAGACGACCACCTCGGCGTCCTCCTGGACCGCGACCGAGTGACCGGCGGGCCAGTGGAAGAGGTCGCCGGTGGAGCATCGTTCCACGGTGCCGTCGGTGTAGGTCACGACGAGGGCGCCGGTGACGACGAAGCCCCAGTGGGGGGACTGGCAGGCGTCATCGGGCAGCCCCTGCAGGAGGGGGCTGATGTCGAGCCCGGCGTCGAGGGAGAAGTGCTCGGCCCCGATGAGCCCGTCCGCCGTGCCGAAGTCCGGTAGCTGGCGGACCTTCGCCCCGGGGACGTCGATCTTGGTGGGGATGTCCTGCTTGGCGATGCGCATGGTGGCTCTCCTTCGATGACGGGACTGCTGACACCCCCTCCTGCGTGACATGCGGTGTCACACTGTGACGGTGCGGACCTCCGCGGCTCCCCAGGAGCCAGCCCGACTCGAGGAGCGGGCCCGGCGGGCCTACGCCGACGGTGACCTCGACGGGGCCCTGGACGGCTACGAGCAACTGCACGCGCTGCACCTGCGTGAGGGCGACCCGGAGGAGGCCGCCCGGGCCGCCATGAGGCTCGCGCTCCACCTGCTCATCGACTCGGGCCTGATGTCGTCGGTGCGCGGCTGGGTCAGTCGGGCCGAACGACTGGTCGTGGGCTCACCCGACCACCCGTTGCATGCGATGGTCGCGGTCGTCCGGGCCTACGAGCGCTTCTTCGCGGGCGACCTCGCGGCGTCCGCCGCGCTGGCCGACCGAGCAGTGGCCCTCGGGCGTCGCCTGGACGTGCACGCGGCGGTCGTCATCGGCCGGACCGCCCAGGCCCGCCTGGCTGTCAGCGCCGGTCGCGTCGAGGAGGGGCTCGGCATGCTCGACGAGCTGGCGGTCGACCTGGCCTCACCTGAGCTCGACTCCATGACAGCGGGGATGATGCTGTGCGAGCTGGTCTGCTGCGCCCAGGGCCTCGGACGCCTCGACCTGGCGCGGGAGTGGACCGAGGTGTTCGACCGGTGGCGCCACGACCAGCTCTTCGGAGGGCTCCACGGACGCTGCCGGGTGCACCGCGCCGAGCTCCTGCGGGCCTCGGGCCCCGCGCGGGCGGCCGAGGACGAGGCGCTCGCGGCCTGCGAGGAGCTGAGGCCGTGGCTGCGCCGGGAGCTGGGGTGGCCGCTGGTCGAGCTGGGGACCATCCGACTGCAGCGAGGTGACCTGGTCGGGGCGGAGGAGGCGCTGCTGGCGGCGTACGCCCATGCCTGGTGCCCGCAACCGGCGCTGGCCCGGGTGCGGCTGGCGCAGGGCCGCGTCGCCGAGGCCCTCGACATGCTCGTCGACGCCGTCGCCCACCCGCTGCCCATGCCCTCCAAGGAGCGCCCGCCCTTCCACGACCTGCGGTTGGCCCCGCTCCTGGAGGGGTTGGCCGAGGTTGCGGCGGCCGCCCGTCGCCCGGATCTCGTCGACCATGCCGCCGACCGCCTGCGCGGCATCGCCGAGCGGTACGGCGGACCGGGGCTCGCCGCCCTGGCCGCGGTCGCCCGGACCCGGGCGCTGCTGGCGGCGGGCGAGCCGGCCGTGGCGCAGGCCCAGACCGCCGTCTCGGCCACGGCCGACGCCGGGTGGTCCTACGAGGCCGCCGTCGCGCGGGGCCTGCTGGCGCGGGCCCACGACGTCGCCGGGGAGGCCACCCCAGCGGCAGAGGAGCGGTTGGCGGCGCAGTCCGGGTTCGCGGCCTTCGGGGTGCCCTGCGCCGCGCCGAGCGGGGGACCCGGGTGGGGACCGGGATGGTCGCCGCGTCGAGTGCCGGGGCGATGGACACGCGAGGGCGACCTGCGCTGGGTGGGACTCGCCGACGAGGGTGGCCCGGTGCGCGACCTCAAGGGCCTGCGGTACCTGCGGGTGCTCCTGGCCGCTGCGGGCCGGGAGGTGCATGTGCTCGACCTGGTGGCCGCGGAGTCGGGATCGGTCCTGGAGGAGCCGGGCCTGACGGCCATCGACGAGGCTGCCCGGGTGGCCTACCGCCGCCGGCTGCTCGAGGCCGATGAGGACCTCCAGGAGGCACTCGAGGAGCACGACTTGGCGCGCCAGGAGCTGGCGATGCGGGACCGCGAGTTCCTGCTGGCCGAGCTGGGGGCGGCCGTGGGGCTGCACGGCCGCGTGCGCACCGTGGGCGGGTCCGCGGAGCGCGCTCGCACCGCCGTCACCCGCTCCATCCGCTACGCGCTGGCGCGTCTCGCGGAGCAGCACCCCGCGGTGGCCGCCCACCTCGACGCCACGGTGATCACCGGCACCTGGTGCCGCTACCGGCCCGACCCGCTGGTCGAGGTCGAGTGGGAGGTCGGGGCGTAGACGCTCTGCTCGCCCGCCTCAGCTGAACACGTCGACGTGCACGTGGTCGCGGTGGGCCAGGACGTCGGGGTCCCCGGGGCGGTCGGGGGTGTCGTACTTCCGCCAGCCCTCGTCGCTGCGGCGGGCGGTCCAGATCTTGGCGTCGAAGATGATCGTCTGGATGGACAGCCGCTCGGCCTGCGCCACGAGGTACGACGCGACGGCCCAGCCGCGGGTCCGGCTGGCGTCGCTGATCGGCCGGAAGAAGATGTCGACCGCGCGACCGTCGTAGTGCGTCGACCCGGGGATGTGGCCGTCCCGCACGCCACCGGGGGCGAACCCGCCCAGGGAGAGGGGGCCGAAGACCGCCACCGCCTCCGTCCGCACGTCCTCGGCCCGCGGGGTCAGCCCGTTGCCGCCCAGCCGGGCGTCGGCCGCCTCGGCCGTGCCGGGGACCTCGCAGTGGAACGCGGCCCGGGAGTTGCCGGTCAGCGCGCTGGCCAGGGCGCGGGCGTCGTCCTCGTGGTCGGCGTAGGCCTCGGGGAACGCCGAGCGCTGCACGGCCTGCGCGGCCTCGGTGATCGGCAGGTCGCGGTAGCCCTCGATCTCGACCAGCGCGTCGTAGAAGGCGTTCGTGGCGTGCACCGGGTCGGTGACCTCGCGCTTGGTGCCCCACCCCTGCGACGGCCGCTGCTGGAAGAGCCCCAGCGAGTCGCGGTCACCGGTGGTCAGGTTGCGAATGCCCGACTCCTGGTAGGCGGTCGCGAGCGCGATCGACACCGCCCGCGCCGGCAGCCCGCGTCGTACGCCGATGGCCGCGATCAGCCCGGCGTTCTCGGCCTGCTCGGGGGTGAGCTCGACGGTCCGGCCGCCGACCGTCGCCTCGCATCGGTCGGGGAGGAACCCCGGGCCGATCTCGCGCACGACGTACCAGGCGCCCACGGCCGTGGCGGCCACGAGCCCGAGGGCCAGCAGGGCGCCGACGGCCTTGCTCGCGGGGTTCACGCCCCCATGGTCCGGGACGGCTCCAAGTCAGTTCTTGTGCAGGTCGGCGTTGAGCGCGATGCCCTCGCCCTTCCACGGCACGGCCTCGACGGCGCCGGTGACGGAGTTGCGACGGAACAGCACGTTGCTGGCGCCGGAGAGCTCGGCGGCCTTGATGACCTCGCCGTCCTCGACGCCGGCGACACCGCGGACGGTCACCTTGGTGCCGGCGGTGACGTAGCAACCGGCCTCGACCACGCAGTCGTCGCCCAGCGAGATGCCCAGGCCGGCGTTGGCGCCGAGCAGGCAGCGCTCGCCGATGGAGATGACCTGCTTGCCGCCGCCGGACAGGGTGCCCATGATCGAGGCCCCGCCGCCCACGTCGGAGCCGTCGCCGACGACGACGCCGGCCGAGATGCGGCCCTCGACCATCGAGGCGCCGAGCGTGCCGGCGTTGAAGTTCACGAAGCCCTCGTGCATGACGGTGGTGCCCGAGGCGAGGTGGGCGCCCAGGCGCACGCGGTCGGCGTCGGCGATGCGCACGCCGGTGGGGACGACGTAGTCGGTCATCCGCGGGAACTTGTCGATCCCGTAGACCGACACGTGCTGACCGTGCATCCGCATCCGGGCACGGGTGTCCTCGAAGCCCTCGACCGCGCACGGCCCGGCGCTGGTCCACACCACGTTGGTGAGCAGACCGAACTGGCCCTCCAACGACAGGCCGTGCGGTGCCACGAGCCGGTGGGAGAGCAGGTGCAGGCGCAGCCACACCTCGGCGGTGGTGGTCGGGGCGGCGGCGAGGTCGGCGATCTCGACGGTCACGACCTCGCGGCGGATGCGGCGTGCGTGGTCGCTGCCGGTCGCCTCGACCAGCTCACGGGGAGCCTCGTCGTCGGCGGGACGCTCACCGAGGTGGGGGTGGGGGAACCACACGTCCAGGACGCTGCCCTCGGTGGCGGAGTCGGTCGAGACGGTGGCCAGTCCGTGGGCCCAGGCAGAGGTCGCAGTACTCACGGCTCCACCCTAGAACGCAGCGGTCACTGCCCGACGCGGCCGTCCAGGCACTCGCGCAGCAGGTCCACGTGACCCAGGTGACGGGCGTACTCCTCGACCAGGTGCACCAGCACGTCGCGCACCTCGATCCGCTCGCCGTGCACCTCGACCAGCGCGTCCATCGCCATCGCGTCGGCCACCGACCGGGCGTGCGCGACCTCCTCGCGCCAGCGGGCCCAGGCCTCGTCGACGTACGCCGCCTCGACGGTGTCGGGGAGCGTGAACCCCGCGTCCTCGGACTGGAAGAGCCGCTCCAGCCCGGTCTCGCCCTCCAGCACCCGCCGCGCCCAGTGGTGCTCGACGCGGGCCAGGTGGCGCACCATGCCGAGCAGCGACATCCGCGACGGCGGCACCGACGCGGTCGCCATCTGCGCGGGGGAGAGGCCGCCGCACTTGAGCTCCAGCGTGGCGCGGTAGTGCTCGAGGTAGCCGAGCACCGTCTCCTTCTCGCCGCGGGTCGGACCGGCCTGCATCCGCGGGTCCTCGTCCTGGGGCAGCCACATGTCGCTCATGCGCGCAGGAAACGCCATCGCGTCCAGCGGGGCAACTGGTTAGCCTCCGCGCATGTCCTCGGGAGAGCTGCTCGTCGTGATCGGCCCGCCAGCGGTCGGGAAGATGACCGTCGGGCGCACGATCACGGCCGCCTCCGACTTCCGGCTCTTCCACAACCACCACGTCATCGAGCCGCTGGCCGAGGTGTTCGGCTTCGGGCACCCGGGCTTCGAGCGGCTCAAGGAGGCGTGGCGGCGCGAGGTCGTCGAGGAGGCCGCCGCGTCCGGGATGCGGCTGGTCGCCACGTTCGTGTGGGGCGTCGACCTGCCCGAGGACGCCGACTACGTGCGCCGCTTCATCGCGCCGTACGCCGACCGCGGGCTGCGGGTCTCGTTCGTCGAGCTGTACGCGGGGCTGGAGACGCGGCTGGTGCGCAACACCGGCGCCGACCGGGTCGCCGCCAAGCCCTCCAAGAGCGACCTCGAGTGGTCGCAGCGCCACGTCGTGGAGATGGACCGCGAGCGGATGAACACCGACCCCGATCGGCCCAGTCCCGCCGACGTGGTCCTCGCCGAGCACCGGCACCTGCGTCTGGACAACACCGACCTCTCCCCGGAGGAGGTCGCCGCGCGGGTGCTCGCCTGGCTCGCGGGCTGAGGGGAACCCATTTCCGGATCGACCGCGCTGCGCCGTACCATCCGACGTACAGGCGTCTGAGCCGTCATCAGCGGCGAGCCTCCGGAAGAACGGTCCCGACGAGCTCGACCACCGAGCGACGCGGGACTCAGTAGAACCGGACGGGTAGGCCCGTCACAGCCGTGAACGAGTGGTGGTCTCGACACGCTCGACCAGCTGGTCGGGACCGCAAGCAGGGTGGTACCGCGGTCCGCGAGGGTCGTCCCTGGGTGTCGACATGCTCGACGATCGAAGACCCAGACGACCAGCAGACGCAGGAGAGCCCAGCGATGACCTACCCCAAGGTCTCCCACACCGACGCCTCGTCGGTCCCCAGCAGCCCGCGCTTCCCCGAGATCGAGGAGCGGGTGCTGGCCTACTGGGCCGCCGACGGCACCTTCCAGGCCTCCATCGACCAGCGCGACCCGGGCGAGCGCGGCGAGAACGAGTTCGTCTTCTACGACGGCCCGCCGTTCGCCAACGGCCTGCCGCACTACGGCCACCTGCTCACCGGCTACGTCAAGGACCTCGTCCCGCGCTACCAGACGATGCGAGGCAAGCGCGTGGAGCGCCGCTTCGGCTGGGACACCCACGGCCTGCCCGCCGAGCTCGAGGCGATGCGTCTCAACGGCATCAAGACCACCGACGAGATCGTCGAGCTCGGCATCGAGAAGTTCAACGACGCCTGCCGCGAGTCGGTCATGAAGTACACCGGCGAGTGGCGCGACTACGTCACCCGCCAGGCCCGCTGGGTCGACTTCGACCACGACTACAAGACGATGAACCCCGACTACATGGAGTCGGTCATCTGGGCGTTCAAGTCCCTGCACGACAAGGGTCTGGTCTACGAGGGCTTCCGCGTCCTGCCGTACTGCTGGAACGACGAGACGCCGCTGTCCAACCACGAGCTGCGGATGGACGACGACGTCTACAAGCAGGTCCAGGACCCGGCGGTCACCGTCGGCCTGCGGATGCACGCCACCGGGGAGGACGAGGTCCTCGACGGCGCGCACCTGCTGGTGTGGACGACCACGCCCTGGACCCTGCCCAGCCACCTGGCCGTGATGGTCGGCTCCGAGATCGAGTACGTCGTCGTCGAGGGCCCGGTCCCGGGCACGGAGGAGAAGGCCAAGTACGTCGTCGCGGAGGCCCGGCTGACGGCGTACAAGCGCGAGCTCTTCCCCGACGCCGACGAGGCGACGGTCCTCGGTCGCTACACCGGTGCCCAGCTGGTCGGGCGCACCTACGACCCGCCGTTCTCCTACTACGCCGACCATGCCGGCGAGGAGTTCGGTCGCGCGTTCCGTGTCGTCGCCGCCGACGACGCCGTCACCACCACCGACGGTGTCGGCCTGGTGCACACCGCCGGCGCGTTCGGTGAGGTCGACAAGGAGGTCACCGACCGCGAGGGCATCGAGGCGGTCATGCCGGTCGGCAAGGACGGCCGCTTCACCCACCCCGTCACCGACTACGCCGGCATGCGCGTCTTCGACGCCAACCTGCACATCATCGACCACCTCAAGGCCGCCACCCGTGGCGAGGGCGAGATCGGCAGCGTCACCCCCGGCACGATCCTGCTGCGCCGCGAGACCTACGACCACTCCTACCCGCACTGCTGGCGCTGCCGCGAGCCGCTGATCTACAAGGGCGTCTCGTCGTGGTTCGTCGAGGTCACCGCGATCAAGCAGCGGATGCTCGAGCTCAACCAGCAGATCAACTGGGTGCCCGGGCACATCCAGGACGGCCAGTTCGGTCGCTGGCTGGAGAACGCCCGCGACTGGTCGATCACCCGCAACCGCTTCTGGGGCAGCCCGGTGCCGGTGTGGAAGTCCGACGACGAGGCGTACCCGCGCATCGACGTCTACGGCTCGTTCGAGGAGATCGAGCGCGACTTCGGCACGCTCCCGCGCAACGCGGCCGGCGAGCCCGACCTGCACCGGCCGTTCGTGGACGACCTGGTGCGTCCCAACCCCGACGACCCCACCGGCAAGAGCATGATGCGCCGAGTCCCGGACGTGCTCGACGTGTGGTTCGACTCGGGCTCGATGTCCTACGCCCAGGTGCACTACCCGTTCGAGAACGCCGACTGGTTCGCCGGCACCGCCGGCAAGGACGCGCACTTCCCGGCCGACTTCATCGTCGAGTACATCGGCCAGACCCGCGGCTGGTTCTACACGCTGCACATCCTCGCGACCGCGCTCTTCGACAAGCCGGCCTTCGAGAACTGCATCAGCCACGGCATCGTGCTCGGCTCCGACGGCAACAAGATGTCGAAGTCGCTGCGCAACTACCCCGACGTGCGCGAGGTCTTCGACCGCGACGGCGCCGACGCGATGCGCTGGTTCCTCATGGCCTCACCCATCCTGCGCGGTGGCAACCTCATCGTCACCGAGCAGGGCATCCGCGACTCGGTGCGCCAGGTGATGATCCCGCTGTGGAACAGCTGGTACTTCTTCCAGCTCTACGCCAACGCCGCCGCCGACGGCGCGGGCGTCGACGTCGAGGGCTCGACCGACTCCACCGACCCGCTGGACCGCTACCTGCTGGCCAAGTGCCGCGACTACGTCGCCGACATGACCGAGGCCCTCGACGGGTACGCCGTCGCCGACGCCTGCGAGCTGACGCGCGGCTTCCTCGACGTGCTGACCAACTGGTACATCCGCCGCTCCCGCGACCGGTTCTGGGACGAGGACGCCCAGGCCTTCTCGACGCTGCACACGGTGCTCGAGACGGTCTGCCGCGCCACCGCGCCGCTGCTGCCGCTGACCACCGAGGAGATCTGGCGCGGCCTGACCGGCGGCCGCTCGGTGCACCTGGCCGACTACCCGGCGGCCGACCGGCTGCCCGCCGACGACGCGCTCGTGGCCGCCATGGACACGGTGCGCGAGGTCTGCTCGGCGACCTCGGCGCTGCGCAAGGCGCGCTCGCTGCGCAACCGGCTGCCGCTGTCCACGCTCACCGTGGTCGTCGCCGACCCCGCCGGGTTGGAGGGCTTCGAGTCGATCGTGGCCGACGAGGTGAACGTGAAGACGGTCCGACTGCTCGCCGCGGACGCGGACGAGGCCGCGGCGTACGGCGTGGAGCAGAAGCTCACCGTCAACGCCCGTGCCGCCGGTCCGCGCCTGGGCAAGGACGTCCAGCAGGCCATCAAGGGCTCGAAGTCCGGTGACTGGTCGGTGGCCGAGGACGGCACCGTCACCGCCGGCGGGCTGGCGCTGGTCGAGGGGGAGTACACCCTCGAGACCGTCGCCGGTGCCGCGGACGACGCCACCGCGGTGGGCATGCTGCCGGCCGGCGGCTTCGTGGTCCTCGACACCACCGTCACCGACGAGCTGGCCGCCGAGGGCCTGGCCCGCGACCTGGTCCGCGCCGTGCAGCAGGCCCGCCGTGACGCCGGCCTGGAGGTCTCGGACCGCATCCGCCTGGTCGTCGGCGGCTCCGAGGCGCTGCGGGCCGCGGCCCGCACCCACGAGCAGATGGTGTGCGAGGAGACCCTCACGACGTCGTACGCCGTGGGGCCGGCCGACGCCGACGCCCTGCTCGTCGACCTCGGCGCCGGAGAGAAGGCGACGCTCAGCGTCACCAGGGCCTGACGGGTCGTGTGGCTCAGCGCGCGCCATGGCGCCCGCTGAGCCACACGAGGCCGACCCGGGGGAGACGGCCGGGGAGGTCCGCTAGCCGGTCGAGCCGTGCCGGCCGAGGACGCGCTCGGCGTACCAGCTGTTGAACAGGTGCGAGACGACCTCCGTGCGGCTGGTCGTCCCGGTCTTGCGGAACACCGCCTTGAGGTGGTCGCGCACGGTGTGCGGCGACACGCACAGGCGCGCGGCCATGGTCTCGGTGCTCTCGCCGCGTGCCAGGCCGAGGGTGACCTCGCGCTCGCGCGCGCTGAGGCCGTGGGCGCGGGCGAGGAGGTCCGCGATCTCCGGCGGCGCGGTGGGCTCGACGATGACGACCCGGTCGTCGCTGTCGACGGCCGGTGCGACGTGCAGCGTCACCCAGCGACCGTCGGCCGCGCGGGTCCGCAGGCGCGCGGTGCCGATGTCGCGGGTGCCGAGCGCGGCGACGGTGTGCAGGGCGGAGTGGGTGTCCTGGGAGTCCCGCGGCACCAGGAGCGCCAGCCAGGCCGCGCCGGCGGCGGTGCCCGGCCGGACCTCGCCGTCCGGTGAGACCAGGAGCAGCCCCGGGCCCGTCTCGTCCGCCCCGTCGCGCGCCGCCCGCTCCAGCGCCTGGCGGCGGATGCCACGGGCGACCACGGGGGCCAAGCGGGCCAGGAGGTCCAGCTCCTCGGTGTCGAAGTCGCGGCTGCCGCGCTCGCGGTGCAGCTCGATGGCTCCCCAGGTGCCCGACGCGTCGCCGACGGTGAGCCGCACCTCGTGCTCGAGCCCCCGCGGCCGCATCACCTCACGGTGGCGGGCGCTGCGGCGTACCGGGTCGTCGCAGTCGCGCGCCAGCACGGCCACGCGCCCGGTGCCGGCGAGGTCGCGGAAGAGGTTGACGTCCTCGACGTTGAGCTCGTGGTGGAACCAGGGGGCGCAGGTGTCGGGTGCGAAGCCGTCCACGTGCGCGTCGGTGAACAGCGTCGTGCTCGGGTCGGTGGTGAACCACACGCCGCAGTCCCAGCCCACGGCCGGGCGCACCCGCTGCGCCAGCCCGGCCAGCAGGTCGGTCTCGACGGTCGCGCTGCCGCAGAAGCGGCGTACGCCTGCGAGGGTGCGTTCGGCGCAGTCGGGGCTGAGCGTGGGCATGCGTCCTCCGGTGTGGGGCCGGTCCGAGACGGTCCTACGAGACTAGGCCCGCTCCGGCCCGCCCGCACCCCCTCAGATGGGGGGGCGTGCGGGTCAGCGGGCGCCATGGCGCCCGCTGGGGGGCACGACCCTGCCGGGTCAGCCGGCCGGTCAGCCGATGAGTGCCGGCGGCTGGATGCCCAGCCGGTCGGCCATCCGGTCCAGCGAGGCGATGACCTCGTCCGGGGCCTTGTCGGGCACGCCCCAGATCAGCTCGGAGACGCCCTGCTCGGCCCAGCGCACGAGGTCGTCGGGGTTCGGCTTGAACGCGATGAGGATGCGGATGTCCGGCAGTCCGTCGCGACCGGCCTCGGCCCAGGCGGCCTTGAGCTCCTCGATCTTGCCGGAGATGTCCTGCTGGGTCGGGGTGGTCATCCAGCCGTCGGCGTTCTCGGAGATCCACCTGAAGGTCTTCGGGCCGCCGCCGGCACCGATGATCAGCGGGATGTGCGCGGCCGGCTTGGGGTAGGCCCAGGACGGGCCGAACTGCACGAACTCCCCGTCGTACGACGCCTCCTCCTGCGTCCACAGGGCCCGCATGGCCTCGACGTACTCCCGCAGCACGGTGCGCCGCTTCTCGGCGGGCACGTGGTGGTCGGCGAGCTCGTCGGTGTTCCACCCGAACCCGGCGCCGATCTCGACGCGGCCGTCGGAGAGGTGGTCGAGGGTGGCGATCGTCTTGGCCAGCGTGATCGGGTCGGACTCGACCGGCAGCGCGACGGCCGTGGACAGCTTGATCCGCGAGGTGCGCGCGGCGACGGTGGCCAGCGAGACCCACGGGTCGAGCGTGCGCAGGTAGCGGTCGTCGGGCAGCGTCTCGTCCTTGGTGCCGGGGTGTGCAGCGGTCCGCTTGACGGGGATGTGGGTGTGCTCGGGCACGTAGAAGGTGTCGAAGCCGCGCTCCTCGGCCGCGACCGCGAGGTCGGCGGGCCGGATGCCGCGGTCGGAGGTGAACAGGACGAGTCCGTTGCGCATGCCCGCAGACTAGAACGTGTTGCAGTTCCTGGGAAGGGCATTCTGGACACCTGTCCAGTGAGCGGCCGCGACCCTCGGGCTGCTTGACTCTCCCCATGGCCTCCCTCGCCCACGGGCTCGACCTGACGGTGGACCCGGTCACCCTCACCCGCCACCTGGTGGACATCGAGTCCGTCAGCCACGACGAGGGCCGGATCGCCGACGCCGTCGAGGCCGCGCTGCGCACCCACCCGCACCTCGAGGTGACCCGCCGCGGCCACACGATCGTGGCCCGCACCGACCTCGGCCGCCCCGAGCGCGTGGTCATCGCCGGTCACCTCGACACCGTCCCGGTCAACGACAACCTGCCCAGCCGCCTCGACGAGGAGACCGGCATCCTGCACGGCTGCGGCACCTGCGACATGAAGGGCGGCGACGCGGTCCTGCTCCACCTCGCCGCGACGCTGCCCGAGCCGGTCCGCGACGTCACCTACGTCCTCTACGAGGCCGAGGAGGTCGAGGAGCGCTACAACGGCCTCAAGCACCTCGCAGAGCGCGAGCCCGAGCTGCTCACCGCCGACTTCGCGATCCTCATGGAGCCCTCCAACGCCGGTGTCGAGGCCGGCTGCCAGGGCACCCTGCGCGTCGAGGTCACCACCACCGGCGAGCGCGCCCACTCCGCCCGCTCCTGGAAGGGCGTCAACGCCATCCACGCCGCCACCGACGTCCTCGCACGGCTGCAGGCCTACGAGCCGCGTCGTCCGGTGATCGACGGGCTGGAGTACCACGAGGGCCTCAACGCCGTGCGCATCCGCGGGGGAGTGGCCGGCAACGTCGTCCCCGACGAGTGCGTCGTCGAGGTCAACTACCGCTTCGCACCCGACCGGTCGACCGACGAGGCGGTGGCGTTCGTGACCGAGTTCTTCGCGCCGTACGACGTCCGCCTCACCGACCTGGCGCCCGGCGCGCTGCCCGGCCTGGACCGGCCGGCCGCCGCGGCGTTCGTCGAGGCGACCGGCGGCCAGGTGGCGCCGAAGTTCGGCTGGACCGACGTCGCCCGCTTCACCTCGCTGGGCGTCCCGGCGGTCAACTACGGGCCGGGTGACCCGTTGTTCGCCCACAAGGCCGACGAGCACGTGAAGATCTCCGACATCGAGACCTGCGCGACGACGCTGAGGGGGTGGCTCACCGATGGGCTGGCGTGACGAGAAGGGCCGGGCGAGCCGGTTCAAGGGGCCGGTGCGGCTGCGCCGCGACCAGGTGCCGAGCACCACGACCGACCAGCGGCTGCTGGACTCCCGCGGGCCGCACGACTGGGTGCACACCGACCCGTGGCGGGTGCTGCGGATCCAGGCGGAGTTCGTCGAGGGCTTCGGGCAGCTCGCCGAGCTCGGCTCCGCGGTGGCCGTCTTCGGGTCGGCCCGCACCAAGCCCGACGAGCCGGCCTTCGCCCAGGCCGAGGAGGTCGGCCGCAAGCTGGTCGAGGCGGGCTTCGCGGTGGTCACCGGCGGCGGGCCCGGCGCGATGGAGGCCGCGAACCGCGGCGCCAGCCAGGCCGGGGGGATCAGCGTCGGCCTCGGCATCGAGCTGCCCTTCGAGTCCGGGCTCAACGACTGGGTCGACGTCGGCATCAACTTCCGCTACTTCTTCGTGCGCAAGACGATGTTCGTGAAGTACTCCCAGGGCTACATCGTCCTGCCGGGCGGTGTCGGCACCCTCGACGAGCTCTTCGAGGCGCTCACCCTGGCCCAGACGCGCAAGGTCACGCAGTTCCCGATCGTACTGCTGGGCACCGCCTACTGGCGCGGCCTGCTGGACTGGATGCGCGACACGCAGCTGGCGGAGGGCAAGATCTCGCAGGCCGACCTGGACATGATGGTGCTGACCGACGACGTCGACGAGGCGGTGGCCCTGATGGTCGCCGCCCGCGAGCAGGAGGAGGACCCGGCGCGATGATGTGGCTGTTCGCGATCTTGTCGGTGCTGCTGCTGGGCGGGGTCGCCGTGGTCGCCGCCGGCATGGGCACCCCCCTCGCCGAGGAGTACGACGACCGCCCCGACGCCGCCGTGCCGGCCGACCGGCCGATCGGTCCCGAGGACCTGCGGCGGGTCCGCTTCTCGGTCGCGCTGCGCGGCTACCGCATGAGCGAGGTGGACGCGCTGCTGGCCCGGCTCGCCGACGAGCAGGCGGCACGGGCCGAGGGTCGTGGCGCCACGGGCGAGGAGTGAGGCACACTCACCCGCGTGTCCGTCGCCGTCGTCGTCTACGTCCTCACCGGTCTCGCGGCGGTCGTCGTCGCCCTGACCCGGCTTCGCCTGGGGCGCGGTGCGGGGGCGGCCCGTGTCGACGTCGGGCCGGCGTGGCTGATGGCGCACACCGTGCTCGGCTCCCTGGCCCTCCTCGTGTGGCTGGTCTTCCTGGTCTCCCCGGAGGACACCCCCAGCGGTGACCCGCTGGTCGGCGTCGTCGCCCTCGGCCTGTGGTGGGGCGTCGCCATCGCCGGGCTGATGATCCTGGTGCGCTGGCTGCCCTCGAAGGGCCGGCACGCCGTCGCCGCGGCCGAGGACACCTGGTCCTCCGGGCCGGGGCTCTCGCTCCTCGCGCATCTCGGGATGGTCGTCGGCGTCGCCGTTTTCACCTGGGCCTACTGGACGGCAGCGGTCTGATGGCCGCCCGCCGGGTCGCGCTCGTCGGCGTCTCGGCACTGGGGCTGCTCGCGACGGCCGTCCCCGTGGGGCTGCACCTCACGCCCGTGGGGGCGGCCGCCGCGGCCCGCAAGCCGGCCGTGATCGAGACCGTGACGATCGGGACGTCGGTCCGCGGTCGCCCGATCTACGCCCACCGTCTCGGTGAGCCGGCCGACAACGGCGTGCCGAGGATCGTGCTGATCGGCGCGATGCACGGCAACGAGCCGCTCACCCGACCCGCGCTGTGGTCGATCAAGGACGGCGACCCGCTCGTCGGGGCCGAGGTCTGGCTGATCCCCACCTACAACCCCGACGGCATCGCCGCAGGCACCCGGAAGAACGCCCGAGGGGTCGACCTCAACCGCAACTTCCCCTACCGCTGGGCCGACCTCGACGGGAACTACGAGTCCGGCCCGCGACCCGCCTCCGAGCCCGAGACCCGCGCGGTCATGAGGTTCCTTCAGCGGCTGCGGCCCGACCGGATCCTCAGCTTCCACCAGCCGCTGCACGGCGTGGACACCGACACCAAGGACCGCGCATACGCCGAGCGGGTCGCCCGCATCCTCCGGCTGCCCCGCAAGACCTTCGACTGCGGCGGGGTCTGCCACGGCACGATGACCGGCTGGTTCAACGACCGCTTCGCCGGCTCGGCACTGACCGTCGAGCTGGGGCCGAGGCCGGGCCGGCGCTACCTGCGCACCACCTTCGCGCGGCGCGTCCTGAGGGTGATCGGTGCCGAGCCCGGCGACTTCGCCTGGGGCCCCATGCCCACGCCCACGCCCACGCCGACCCCCACGCCCACGCCGACCCCCACGCCCACGCCGACCCCCACGCCCACGGGGGAGCCCGAGCCGTCGGAGGGACCGGGCCGGGCCTGACCGGTTTCACCACCCGGGTGGTGAAACCGGCGCTTGTCGACCGGAACTTCGGTCGACAAGCGCCAGAATCGGTCGACAGGTCCCGTCCCGGGCGCCCTCAGCGGCCGGTGAAGACCGGCTTCTCCTTGGCGACGAACGCCGCGACGGCCGCCCGGTGGTCCTCGGTGGCCCCGGTGGAGTTCATCATCTGCCGCTCGAAGTCCAGCGCCTCGTCGGTGTCGTGCCCGGCGGCGTACGTCACCGAGCGGCGCATCGCGCCGTACGCGCGGGTGGGGCCCGCGGCAAGGCGCGCGGCCAGGGAGGCGACCTCGCCGGGCAGGTCGTCGGGGGAGACGACGCGCGTTGCGAGGCCGAGCTCGAGGGCCTCGGTCGCGGGGACGGTGCGGGGGAAGTAGAGCAGCTCGATCGCCTTGGCGCGTCCCACGAGCAGCGGCAGGCTGATGCTGGCGCCGGTGTCGCACGACAGCGCGACGCCGGCGAAGGCCAGGTTGAAGCCGGCGGTGTCGGCGACGACACGCAGGTCGCAGGCCATGGCCAGGCTCGCGCCGGCACCCGCCGCGACGCCGTTGACGGCGGCGATGACCGGCTTGTCCATCGACATGATGGCCGAGACGATCGGGTTGTAGTGCTTCTCGACGGTGGTGAACAGCTGGTCGCTGCCACCGGTCTCGAGCAGGTTGATGTGCTCCTTGAGGTCCTGGCCGGTGCAGAAGGCGCGCCCGGTGCCGGTCAGCACGACGCACCGCACGGCGGGGTCCTCGGAGACCTGGCGCACGACCTCGACGAGGATCTCCTTGGTCGTGATGTCGAGGCTGTTCATGGCCTCGGGGCGGTTCAGGGTGATCGTGGCGACGCCGTCGGAGACGTCGAGCAGGACGGGGCCGGAGGTGAGGTCGCCGGTGGTCTGGCCGGTGGTGTGGCCGGTGGTGTGGCTGGTCATGGGCGGGAGTCTGCCGCATGTCGCAGGACCCCTGTGCTCCCGATCACCGTCGCCGTGGGGGATAATGGTCGTCCACGCGTGGTCCGGGCACCCGGAGGCACGCGTCAGGTGCCCATGAGGCCCCACGGGGGCCTCACGACGAGGGAAGAGGTGCGCGATGGCGGCGATGAAGCCGCGGACGGGCGACGGTCCGCTGGAGGTCACGAAGGAAGGGCGCGGCATCGTCATGCGCGTCCCCCTCGAGGGCGGCGGCCGTCTCGTCGTCGAGCTGAACGCCGAGGAGGCCGGCGCCCTGGGCGACGCCCTCAAGGCCGTCGTCGGCTGACGCCTCCTCGATGGAGCCCTCCACACCAGTACTCCCCACCCAGGTCACGCCGCCGGAGATCGCGCTCAGCGACGCCTCGCCCCACGCCATCGTCGGCGTGGAGGTGGTCGCGGTGCCGGTGCTCCCGGGGGACGACGACACCGGTCCCGCCCTGGGGCCGGGCGCCGAGCAGCTCTCCGAGCAGCTCGGCATCGACCTGCTGGCCCTGCTGGAGGCCGAGAAGGCCACCGGCAAGGTCGGCGAGGTCGTGCGCTTCCCGGTGCCGCTGGGCGGCCCGGAGAACGCCGACCTGCGCTGGGTGTTCCTCGTGGGCGTGGGCGACGGGGGCGCCGACGCGCTGCGGCGCGCCGGTGCGACCCTGGCCCGCGCCACCCTGGGGCGCAGCAGCGTGGCGACCTCGATCGCCTCGCTGAGCGACGACGCCGGCCTGGAGGCCTTCGTCGTCGGTGCGGTGCTGGGCTCCTTCTCCTTCTCCTGGCGCTCCACGGAGCGTCCGGAGAAGGCGCCGGTGGCCCGGATGGTGCTCACCGGCTGCGCCGAGGACCGACGCCCCGCCCTGGAGCGGGGTCTTGCGCTCGCCGGTGCCGGCTGGCGGGCGCGGATGCTCGCGACGGTGCCGTCCAACCTGAAGAACCCGCCCTGGCTGGCCGAGCAGGCCCGCCTGGTCGCCGAGGAGGCCGGTCTGGCGTACCGCGTCTGGGACGAGCAGCAGCTGGCGGCCGAGGGGTTCGGCGGCATCGTCGGCGTCGGGCAGGGCTCGGCGACCCCGCCGCGCCTGGTCCGTCTCGACTACACCCCGCGCAGGGCCAACCGGAAGACGCCCACGGTCGTGCTGGTCGGCAAGGGCATCACCTTCGACACCGGTGGCCTGTCCATCAAGCCGGCCGAGGGCATGACCACCATGAAGCGCGACATGACCGGTGCGGCCGTCGTGCTCTCGGTCATGGCCGCCCTCGAGGCGGTCGGCTGCCCGGTCAAGGTCGTCGGCCTGCTGGCCTGCGCCGAGAACGCGGTCTCCGGCTCCTCGATGCGCCCCGGTGACGTGCTGCGCCACTACGGCGGGCGCACCACCGAGGTCACCAACACCGACGCCGAGGGCCGCCTGGTCATGGCCGACGCCCTGGCGTACGCCGTCGCCGAGCTCGCGCCCGCGGCGCTGGTCGACGTGGCGACCCTCACCGGCGCCATCAAGGTCGCGCTGGGCCAGCGCACGGGCGGCTTCTTCGCCGACCACGAGGCTCTGGCCGGCGCCATAGCCGAGGCCGGCACCCGTGCCGGTGAACCGCTGTGGCGCTTCCCGCTGGCCTCGGTCTACGAGGAGAAGATCTCCTCCACCGTCGCCGATGCCGACAACGCCGGCGGCGGGCCGGGCGCGATCACCGCGGCGCTGTTCCTGCAGCACTTCACCGGCGACGTGCCGTGGGCGCACCTCGACGTCGCCTCCGTGGGGGACTCCCCGTCGGAGAGCTTCGAGTGGACCGCCGGCCCCACCGGCTTCGGCGCCCGCGCGCTGCTGACCTGGCTGGGCTCGCCCGAGCCGCTGGCCGGCATCGGGGACTGAGCCGTGATCGGCCTCAGCGTGCGGTGGTCCCTGGAGGGGCTGCCGGACGCCGTGGCCGAGGAGCTCGCGGCGTACGTCGAGTCGACCTCGCACGCCCGCTTCACCGGGATGTCGGGACTGCGGCAGAAGGTGTGGCGGATGCGCCGCGGCGAATGGTTCGAGGGCACCTACGTCTTCGCGACCCTCGCCGACCGGGAGGCCTTCCAGGCCGAGCTCGAGGCGACGATGGCCGACGCGCCGGGCACCCGCATCGTCGGCGCCCCGCCCGTCCTCGTCGAGCCCTGGGAGCTGGTCGCCGTCGCCGAGGGCTGGGACGCCCTCACCCCCACCGCCCGCGGCGAGCGCTGAGGGCGGCCGGACCGGGTTACGACGAATCAGATCTCACCCTTACTGCGCAGTAAGGGTGCGATCTGATTCGTCGTAACCCGTTGGGCTCCTCAATCGACCTCGGGGACCCACACCTTCTTGGCCGCCAGCAGCCCGTCTCCGACGGGGAGCAGGACGCTGAGCAGGCTGTCGTGCTCGGCGACGGAGCGGTTGAGCTCGCGGATGGCGACGGTCTCCTCGTCGCGGCGGCTGGGGTCGGCCACGCGGTCGTGCCACAGGGCGTTGTCGAAGGCCACGACGCCGCCGGGGCGCAGCAGGCGCAGCGCCTCGGAGAGGTAGGCGGCGTACTCGCGCTTGTCGCCGTCGCAGAAGACCAGGTCGTAGTGACCGTCGGTGAGTCGCGGCAGCACGTCGAGCGCGGCGCCGGCGATGGTGCGGACCCGCTGGGAGGGCACGCCGGCCTCGGAGTAGCCCTCGCGCGCGAGCCGCTGGTGCTCGGCCTCGATGTCGACGGTCGTCAGCACGCCGTCGGCGCGCATGCCGCGCAGCATCCACAGCCCGGAGACGCCGGTGCCGGTGCCGATCTCGACCACGGCACGGGCGTCGAGCACCGAGGCCAGGAAGCGCAGGGCCGCGCCGCCGCCGGGGCTGATCGGCACGACGCCCATCTCCTCGGCGCGGGCACGGGCGCGCGCGAGCACGTCGTCCTCGGCGACGAACTCCTCGCTGTAGGTCCAGCTGGTCGCGTTGATCGGCGTGGTGATGACGGCCTCCTCGGGCGGACGGACGGGCTCAACCTATCGCGAGGCCGCTCCCTCACCACGTACGCCGCACGGCAGGTGGTCCGGCCCCACGGGAACACCGGCCGACCCCCGTCCGTTGGGACCCTCAGAGAAGCAGTGGGGTGCTCACAGCCTCCTCTCAGCCACCGTCCCTACCGTGAGGAGCCAGCAGTGCGAGGCAGGTACCTGTCGAGGGGGAGCGCAGTGGCGGAGAAGACGGCACACCAGCAGGCCGACCAGCATGCCCAGCAGCCGGCCCAGCAGCCGGGCCAGGACCTGTCCTGGGAGCGGATCGTCGAGGAGCACTCCGACCGCGTCTACCGCCTCGCCTACCGCCTCACCGGCGACCGCCACGACGCCGAGGACCTCACCCAGGAGGTCTTCGTCCGGGTCTTCCGCTCGCTGCACACCTACACCCCGGGCACCTTCGAGGGCTGGCTGCACCGCATCACCACCAACCTCTTCCTCGACCAGGCCCGCCGCAAGCAGCGGATCCGCTTCGACGCCCTCTCCGACGAGCGCGCCGACCGGCTCACCAGCGCCTCCCCGGCCCCCGAGGCGGCCTACGCCGACCAGCGCTTCGACGACGACGTCGAGGCCGCCCTGGCGACGCTGCCGCCCGACTTCCGCGCCGCCGTCGTCCTGTGCGACGTGGAGGGGCTGACCTACGAGGAGATCGCCACGATCCTCGACGCCAAGCTCGGCACCGTCCGCTCGCGCATCCACCGCGGCCGCGCGATGCTGCGCCAGGCGCTCGCCCACCGCGCGCCCGGCGACGGCCGGCAGCGGTACGCCGGCCCGTCGGCCGCCCCGTTGTCCGAGGTGGTCCGCCCGTGATCGGCCACCTCGGCACCCGCGCCAGCGCACTCCTCGACGGGCAGCTGCCCCCGGCGGAGGCCGAGCGGCTGTGGGCGCACGTCCACGGCTGCCACCTGTGCCGGGACCTGGTCGAGCGCGAGGGCTGGGTCAAGACCCGGCTCTCCGGGCTCGGCGCGCCCGACCGGACCCAGGCGCCCGCCCACCTCAAGGGGGCGCTGCTCGGCGCCTGTGCGGCTCCCCTCGAGAGCGGGTACCCCTCGGCCCTGAGCGCCCCGGCGCTCGGCGCGACGTCGCGACCCAAGCGGGTCGGCGCGGTCGCTGTCGGCGTGGGTGGCGCCGCCGGGATGGCCGTGATGGGCGTGCTCGCCCTCGGGGCCGCCCCCGCCGACGCCCCGACCGTCGACCGGCGCGCTCCCGTCGCCAACCTCACCCCGCCCAGCAGCGGCAGTAGCCTGCTGCCCGCCGGCCGGCAGACCCGGCCCTGAGCCGGACGCTCGCGCGGGCCCTTCCAGCGGCGGTCGGCCAGCCCGGCGCGGTCCCGTCCGCGACCCGAGCCCGACCGGGTTACCGACGGTCGGGGATGATGGCCCGGTGAGCCAGCACGACCCGGACCAGCCGGAGCACCACGAGCACAGCGGCGACCACAGCAGTGACCAGGACGCCGGGGTGCCCGAGGCCGAGACGCGCGAGCACCCGACGGTGCCCTCGTCGGCCGGAGGGACCGACCCTGCGTCGTACCACCCGGTGCCCGACGCCCACGGCGACTGGACCCAGGTCACCCGCGAGCAGCCCGCGGTCCCGCCGCAGGCGCCCGGTCCCTGGGGCTACCCCGCACCGGCGCCGGCCCCCGTGCCGCAGCAGCTGACCGCTCGCCACGCGGCTCCCTCGGCGCGCGTCGCGGGCTGGGTCTGGCCGCTGGTGGCCATGCTGGCCCTCGTCGTCGGCGTGGTCGGCGGCGTCGTGGGCGCGGCTGGTTTCCGGCTGGTCGACGAGACCGCCGCCGACCGCCCCGGCACCGTCCGCGACGGGCTCTTCGGCGTCGACACGGCCACGGAGGCGCCGCTGGCCCCCGAGGACGGCACGATCGCCAACGTCGCGGCCGAGCTGCTGCCCAGCACGGTCCAGATCATCGCGGCGTACGGCGGTGACGACCAGGGCGCCACGGGCTCGGGCTTCGTGCTCGACCGCCAGGGCCACGTCGTCACCAACAACCATGTGGTGGCCGAGGCCGCCGAGGACGACGGCCGCATCCAGGTGGTCGACCAGCAGGGCAACCGCTACGACGCCACCGTCGTGGGGCGCTCCGCGGTCTACGACCTCGCGGTGCTGGTGTCGGAGGACATGGCCGGCGAGTTCGAGCCGACCGCCCTGGGGGCCTCCAGCCGGCTGCGGGTCGGCGAGACCGTGGTCGCGATCGGCTCCCCGCTGGGGCTCTCCTCGACGGTCACCGCCGGCATCGTCTCGGCGCTGCAGCGCCCCGTGACCACCGGGGACCCCGACTCCGACACCTCCTACATCAACGCGGTGCAGACCGACGCGGCGATCAACCCCGGCAACTCCGGCGGGCCGCTGGTCAACCTGCTCGGCGAGGTCGTGGGCGTGAACTCCGCCATCGCGACCACCGGCGGCGGCTTCGGCGCCGAGGCCGGCAACATCGGTGTCGGCTTCGCGATCCCGGTCGAGCAGGTGCGCATCACCGCCGACCAGATCCTGCGCACCGGCGAGGCGCAGTACCCGATCATCGGCGCCGAGGTCCGCACCGGCAACGAGAACGGCGACGGCGCCGAGATCCAGAAGATCACGCCGGGCAGTGCCGCCGAGGAGGGCGGCCTGGAGAAGGGCGACGTCGTCACCGCCGTCGACGGGGTGCGCGTCACCGACGGCATCGCGCTGATCGTCTCCATCCGCACCCACCAGCCCGGCGAGACGGTGGAGTTCACCGTCCGGCGCGGTGGCGAGGAGCGCCGGATCTCGGTCCAGCTGCGCGGCCAGGTCGGCTGAGCGTCCCCGGCGGTCGTGACGGCGAGGCCGGGCGCTACTCGCGCTCGGCCTCCTCGTAGGGGTGCTCGTCGACGAACGTCTTGGTCTGGGCGTACATCTGCTCGATGAACTCCTCGAGCCGCTGCGCCTCGACCCGCCACTGGCCGCGGCCACCGATCTTGATCGCCGGCAGCTCACCGCGTCGCACCAGCGCGTAGACCTGCGCGCTCGAGGTGTTGAGCACCTCCGCCACGTCGGCGAGCGTCAGGAAGCGGGGCGTGGCGGACATGGGGTCATGGTGTCATCTCCCGCCGGGTCCGCGGGCGCGACCCGGCGGGCCTGTGGAGGAGCAGGTGAGGAGACCGCGACGGCGGGGAAGGATGCCGCCCGTGGCCATCGATCTCGGGACCTCTCCAGCCCCTCCAGCCCCTCCATCCCACGTATCCCCTGCGCCCCCGGCGACGCGCACCCGCACGCCGGGCTGGCGTGACCCCCGTCTGTGGGTGGGGGTGGTCGTCGTCGCGGGCTCCGTGCTGATCGGCGCCAGGGTGATCGGCGCGGCCGACGACACCGTCACGGTCTGGGCGGCCGCCGAGGAGCTGCCGGCCGGTGCGCCGCTGGCCGCGGACGACCTGGTCGCGGTGCGGGTCCGCTTCGCCGACGAGGCCGACCTCGCGGCGTACCTCCCCACCAGCGCGGAGCTGCCGGCCCAGGCCGTCCTCGGCCGGGCCGTCGGGGCCGGGGAGCTGGTGCCGGGCGCCGCGGTCGGCACCGGCGGCGACAGCGACCTGCTGCAGCTGGCGGTCGCGGTCGAGCCCGAGCAGCTGGCGGGGGTGGTGGCGGCCGGCAGCCGGGTCAACGTCTACCTGGTGGCCCGCGGTGGCGGCGACCGGGGCCACGACTCCGGGGAGCCGGTCCTGGAGGACGTCGTGGTGGTCGACGCGGCGGCCGCCGACGACGGGTACGCCGCCAGCGGGCTGCGTCGGCTGGTCCTGGCCGTTCCCGAGGAGGACGCCGGCCGCTACTACGGGCTGCTCGGCAGCCTCACCGACCCGCTGGTCTCCGTGCGGTCCGCGGATGAGCTCGACGGTCGTCCTCGTCGCCGGCGGGGGAGCGGCGTGGGAGGCCGGCGCCCTGGACGCGCTCGCGGCCAGGCCCGGTGTGGTGGTGCTCAAGCGCTGCGTCGACGTCGACGACCTGCTCGCCACGGCCGCGTCGGGTCAGGCCGAGGTGGCTCTGGTCGGGTTGGAGGCCCACGGCCTCGACGCGACCGCCGTGGACCTGCTGCGTCGCCACGGGGTGCGCCCGGTCGGCGTCGTCGGCGCCGGGACCACCGGGGAGCAGGCCCGCCTGCGGGCGTCCCGGGTGGGCGTCCGCACGCTGGTCCCCGAGAGTGACATCGCCTCGGTCGGCGAGGTGGTGCTCAGGCCCGAGGAGGCGCTGTCGGGGTCGACGGTCGCCCGTGATCCCGAGGGCGGGCCGGGTGCCGACCCGGCCGCAGTCGTCCCGGCCGCCCGCGAGCCGGGCGGGGTGCTGGCGGTGTGGGGTCCCGCCGGAGCCCCAGGGCGCACCACGGTGGCGACCGCGCTGGCGGCGACGTCGGCGGCCCGTGGCCGCGAGACGGTGCTGGTGGACGCCGACCCCTGGGGCGGGGCGGTCGCCCAGCAGCTGGGGATCCTCGACGAGGTCTCGGGCCTGCTGGCCGCCGCACGGCTCGCCACGGGCGGCGTGCTGGAGGAGCGGTTCGCCACGGTGCTGCGCTCGCTCGGTGGGCGGCTCGAGGTGCTGACCGGCCTGCCGCGCGCCGACCGCTGGCCCGAGCTGCGCGACTGGGTCGTCGAGGAGGTCCTCGACCTGGCCCGGGCCCGTGGACAGGTCGTCGTGGACACCGGTGCCCCGCTGGAGCGTGATGCGGCCGTGGACCTCGCCGGTCGCCCGGGGCGCAACACGGCGACGCTGGCCGCGCTCGCCGAGGCCGACGACCTGCTGGTGGTCGGCACCGCCGACCCGGTGGGGCTGGCCCGCCTGGCCCGTGGGCTGGTCGAGCTCGCCGAGGAGACCGGCGGCCGCCCGGTGCACGTGGTCGTCAACCGGATGCGTCCGAGCCTGGGCTGGTCCAGCGGCGAGGTCGACCAGATGGTGCGGGGCTTCGGTGACGTGGCCTCGGTGAGCTTCCTGCCCGAGGACCGGGCGGCCACCGACCGGGCCCTGGTCGCGGGGCGCTCGGTCGTGGAGCTGGGCGAGGGGCCGCTGGCGGCCGCGGTCGCCGGCCTGGCCGACACGCTGTGGGGTCCGGTGCCCGGGAGCGCACGGCCTGCCAGGGCCGGACGCTCCGCGCGGGGCGGGCGTGCCGGTCGCGGAGGGCGTGCCGGTGCGGCCGGGCGGACCCGGGTGGGGACGCCGCTCAGGCGGCGAACAGGAGGTACAACCCGCCGGCGGTGAAGAAGACCATCGCCACCAGCATGCCGAGCTGTCCGGTCAGGTGGTGGCGCGGCGGCAGGAGCCTGATCGCCCGGTCGTGGGCGGCGACGACACCGACCACGTGGCCCAGCACGACCGCCAGCACCTTGATGTTGGCCAGCAGCGTCGGGTGGTAGGACAGCCAGTAGTTGACGCTCCAGTCGCCGGTGCCGAGGTAGTCGGCCCCGGTGGTCAGCGGGTCGCTGGCCTTGATCAGGGTGTCCTGGCCGACCTCGAACCAGTACGACAGGTAGTGGGCCACGATGTAGCCGAGGATGATCGGCACCACCGAGTGCGCGAACTGTCGCGGCAGGCCGAGCCTGGACTGCCCCGGCGCCACGCCGGTGAGCATCGAGCCCACCGACAGGATCACCGCGACGCCGACGCAGAAGGTCACCAGCGCGAGGTTGTCGGCGACCAGGCCCAGGTCGTGCTCGCCGATGAAGGAGTTGGTCTGCACGAAGCGGACCCAGGGCGCGGAGTCCTTGAAGGAGTCGAAGGCCGTGGAACCGAACAGCACCGCCACGACGCCGACCAGCCCGGCACGCGGCACGACGGTGTTGAGGTTGGCCAGCGGAGAGATGACCAGCAGCCGGCCCTCGCGCACGGTCCAGGGGGACAGCTTGCCGATCAGCGTGGAGTAGACCTCGAACGGGTCGGCGTTCTCGTAGAAGTCGTTGCCGAACAGCGCCCCGCCGAGCAGCATGACCGCGACGTACGCCGCGCACCAGAGGCGTACCGGGCCGAGCTCGGTGGAGTAGGGGTAGACCAGCTCCAGCCACACGAACGCGTAGAGCCCCAACGCGGCCGGCCAGTGACCGAGCCAGGCGGGGTAGCGGAACAACCCCTCGTCGGGGTCGGAGCCGGAGATCCTCGCGAACGCCAGGTTGATGGTCCGGGCCGGGCTGATCGCCTTCCAGACCGGACCGAGCACGGCGGAGAAGAACACCAGGCCGACCCAGAGCCAGACGTAGAACATCCCGAAGAACGGGTTGGTCAGCAGGTCCTCGCCGAGCACGGCGGCGAAGGCGGCGTACCCGAAGACCACCAGGCCGAGCACCCGCATGGCGACCGACCAGCCGGCCGAGGTGACCAGCGTGCTCAGCGCGGCAGGCGCCGGCCGGCCGTCGGTGGCCGCGTCGTAGCGCGGGGTGCGCCAGGCCAGCGCCAGGACGATGAAGGAGATCGTCAGCGCCGCGACGGCGCCGGAGATGGCCAGCTCCGGGGAGATCGGCAGGTCCTTGGCGCCGCCGATGCCGTGCATCGGCAGCGGACCCGGCAGCAGGCCGGGCAGCAACGTGGTCGGCACGGTCAGGAGACCTGCAGCTGGACGACGATCTGGTCGAGGTCGTGCGACTCGACGTCGACGACGCCCGGCTGCTCGACGACCATCGTCTGCTCCGACTCCCCGGCCGGGTAGGCCAGCGTGAGCTCCTCGGTGGTGTGCGCGTGCAGCTCGCCGGCCTCGTCGGCGGTGATGTCGAAGACGATCTCCTGGCCGACGCCCACCTGGATCCGGTCACCCTTCGGGTCGACGTCGCCGTCGGCGAAGGTCACCTCGATGACCATCGGCTCGTCGGTGCCGGCATCCGGCGCCTCGTCCCCGCCGCAGGCGGCCAGGGAGAGCGGCAGCACGAGGGCCACACCGAGGGACAGGACGCGGGAGGTCAGTCGCGACATGTCTGACAGAATCGCATGAGCACCAAGGGGTCCCGCGATGGGGAGCGGGCCCGACGACGAAAGGGACGCGATGAGCGAGCGGCTCCGGCCGAAGGACCTCGCCTTCCTGGCCGAGGAGACGCCCTCGACGCCCATGCACAACGCCACGGTCGAGATCTTCGACCCGGGCGACTCGGGCTTCGACTACGACAAGCTGGTCGAGCTGATCGGCGACCGGATCTCCTTCGTGCCCCGCTACCGGCAGCGGATCCAGCAGGTTCCCGGCCGGCTGGCCAACCCGGTGTGGATCGACGACCCGCACTTCGACCTCGGCTACCACGTACGCCGCTCGGCACTGCCCCGCCCGGGCAGCCTCGACCAGCTGCGCGAGCTGGTCGCGCGCATCGTGTCGCGGCCGCTGGACCGCTCCAAGCCGCTGTGGGAGGTCTACTTCGTCGAGGGGCTCGCCGAGGGTCGCGTCGCGCTGCTCTCCAAGTCCCACCAGGCACTGGTGGACGGGGTGAGCACCGTCGACCTGGGTCAGGTCCTGCTCGACAAGAGCCCCGAGGTCAAGAGCCTCGGCGGCGACCAGTGGGCCCCCCGGCGGGCGCCGTCGCCCGGTGGGCTCGCGGTCGGCGCGGTGCGCGACACCCTGCGCTCGCGCCAGGTCGCCTCCGACTCCGTGCGGGCCCGCGCGGCCTCGCTCCTGCGCACCGCCGACGCCGCGGCCGAGACCACCGGTCGGGTCCTCGGGGGAGTCACCGGCCGGCGTGCCGCCCACGAGGGACCGCTGGTCGGCACCCACGGCCAGCAGCGACGCGTGGTCTCCGTGCACACCGACCTCGCCGACCACCGGGCGATCCGCGACGTCCACGGTGGCACCGTCAACGACGTCATCCTCGCGACCGTCGCCGGCGGGCTGCGCGGGTGGCTGATGACCCGGCACGAGTCGCTGGGCGGCCTGCGCCGGGTGCGTGCGGTGGTGCCGGTCTCGGTGATCGACTCCGAGCTCGAGGCCACCTCGCTCGGCAGCCAGATCGCGCCGCACTTCGTGGACCTGCCCATCGGCGAGCCCAGCCCGGTCGTGCGGCTGCACCAGGTCTCCTACTCCTTCAAGGTGCACAAGGAGACCGGCCGCGGCGTCGCCGCCAACCGGCTCGCCGGCATCGCCGGCTTCGCGCCGGCCACCTTCCACGCCATCGGCTCACGGGTCGCCGCGGCCGAGGTGGGACGGGGCATGCAGCTCAGCGTCACCAACGTCCCCGGGCCGCAGTCGCCGCTCTACGCCGCGGGCGCCCGGATGGAGGCGACCTTCCCGGTCCCCCCGCTGCCGCCCCACCACCTCCTGGCGATCGGGGTGACGTCGTACGACGGTGGCGTGGCGTACGCCATCACCGCCGACCGTGACGCCGTGCCCGACGTCGACGTCCTGGGGCAGTGCCTCTCCGAGGCGCTGGCCGAGCTGCTCGACACGGTGTCCGGCTCGCGCCCCCGCGTGCCCCGGGGCCGCAAGGGCGGATCTGCCCGGGCCAAGCCCCGGACCACCAAGAAGACCACCTCGTCCGGCTCGAAGAACGGCTCGACGACCGGCGCCAGGACCGGCTCGGGCGCCGGCAAGGGCACCGGCGGGAGGACCTCATGACCGTGCGCGCCTACGTGCCCGCGACCTTCGACCTGCTCGCGCGCTTCCATGCCGAGGGCGAGGTGCCCACCGCGGGTGCGGTCGTCGCCGTCGACGAGTCCGAGGACGCCGAGTACGCCGCCCTGGTCGAGGCCGCCGAGGTCTCCGCCGAGATGAGCGGGGGCGGGCGCCGCGTGGTCGTCGTCGCGGAGGTGCCCCACGAGGGCGCGGTGGCCCCGCTGCGTGACGTCGCCTCCGTCCACGTCGACACCCAGGACGGCGCGGACCCCGACGACGAGCTCGCGTGGTTCGCCACGCAGGAGATCCCCCACCTGCTCGAGTAGGCGCCGGAGGCGGACGGCCGGCCCGGATGAGTACTCGTGCTCTACCCGGTCGCGCCCCGAGGGCGCGACGATGCGGGC